>JAMOOQ010000036.1 GCA_027100635.1 Campylobacteraceae bacterium
ATTGGACTATTTTAATGAAAATCATGAGATTATTTTGGAGTGCTTAGGGGATGATTATGAAGAGTTTTATGATTAGTTGTTTTATATTAGTTTAAGTTTAGAGGGGTGATGAATGTCGGTAATAAGATTTTATTGGGTGATTTATAAGCTTAAAGGGATTTCGAGATAGAAGAAATAATTTCTTCTATCTATTTTAAAAATTAAATTATAAAATAATTCTTTCTTTTAATGATTTCTTAGCAATCTCTTCTAAAAATGTAGTAGCATAAGAGCCTTTTGCTAATGCAAAATTAATAGTAAGCTCCTCTTTATAATGATTATATGAAAACGATAAATCTTCTGCCCAAATCCAAGCATATCTTCTATCACCTTTTAAAGAAGAGAGTTCATCATCATCAAAATTTTCTTCCAATGCTCTTGCATCACTATATGCTTTTTTTGCACGACTACCAGATAAAATTCCAGTTGGGCTAATTTTTGCATTATTAAAATCATTTGAACTTTGTTTAAACTCTTGAAGATAATATCTTTTACCATAAGGATAACCCAGCATATCATCACCAATAAATAATTTAAAGAATTGAGGTTGTTCTTTTAAAACTTTAACTAATTCTAAAGGATAATTTAAAAGTTTAGTTGCCTCTTCAATAGTATTTTCATTAATAGTTTTAGATATTTCTAGGCGATTAGAGAGCCAATTATTAAACAGATGACTTTGATATGCTGATACCAAAAGCTTCTCTTTTGCACCTTTTAATCTTTTTCCACTTGATGCAATCTCTTGACCTTGGATATAACTTTTACTATCTTCTCCAAATCGTTGATAACCATAATAATTTGGAAATCCATTTTTTGCAATATTAAGAGCTGTTTCTTCTATTTTTTTTGCATTATCTTTGGTTACTTTATGCAACACTATAGAAAACTTATTAGATTTTAACTGACCTATTTTAATTGGAAACTTGCTATAAAACTTTTCAACTATTTTTATCTTATCAGTGGTCAAGTTTTTTATTAAATCTCTCTCATACTGTTTTGGGATAGAGATATATTGAATAGTTGTGGCACTTTTGTCTTTTAGCCCTGCATATCCAATCTCTCTCTCCTCTAAACCTGTAGCTTTAGCAATAACAGTTACAAGTTTAAATGTACTCATATCCTGTTTTTTTATCTTTAAAATAAGATTTGCACCTTTGTTATTAAATTTATACTGAGGTATCTCCTCAACAAAAAATCGTTCAATTGTTTGTTTAAAATCAAACTCTATTGGCTGATGATTATATGCGTATGTTTTATTCATAAATTAATCTACCAGACTCCATGAAATAGTCTCTCCTGCATACATTGGTACAACTTTGCCATAATTTTGAGGTACAGTAAAAGGAGTTTTTGATAAAGTAATAGTTTGCTCTTTTGGATTAACACCATAAATATTTTTTGCATTATCTGATACAAATTTTTGAAGATTATCAAAAGATGAACCATTTGTTTCAAACAACCTTGCTAATAATTGAAGAGCAATGGGAGCAGTAAATACACCTGCTGAACAGTGAGATGATTCTTTTGCATCTTGTGGATGAGGTGCCGAATCTGAACCAAACATAACTTTTGGATGAGCTGATAGTGCCACTTTTTGAAGAGCATCTCTATCTTCTGGTCTTTTTGCAATTGGCTTACAAAATAGATGAGGTGCTAACATTCCACCAGCCACATCATCAAGAGTAATAAGCAAGTGATGAATAGTTATAGTTGCATATAAATTATCAAATTTATCCAACGCTTCCACACTCTCTTTTGTTGTAATATGCTCCATTATAATCTTTAAATCAGGAAAAGCCAATGCAAGTTTTTCATAAATAGGGACAAACTGAGCCTCTCTATCCATTACAAAACCATTAGTCTCTCCATGAATACACAAAGGGATATTTAGTTTACTCATTGCATTTAATGTCTCTTTTAATTCATCAATATCAAATCCACTCACTCCACCTTCTGAATTTGTTGTAATTCCAGCAGGATATAATTTTATAGCTGTTATCTCATCTTTTATACTTTGTAAAAACTCATAAGTGTAAGTTGATTTAAAAAATAGTGTCATATATAACTCAATTTTATTATCTCCAATTGCCTCAATAATTCTTTGTCTATAAGCAATAACCTCATCTTTTGTGCTAACAGGAGGAACAAGATTTGGCATAATAATTGCCCCTGAAAAACTTTTAGCACTTAGTGGTGCAACAATTTTTAACATATCTTCATCTCTAAGGTGAAGGTGCATATCTAACGGTGTTGTTAATTTAATTTGCATTTTAATCCTTTTAATTATAAAATTTTATCTTAAACTCGGCATTCTTTATAGAGTATCAAAAGTAATAGATACTCTTAATTTCAGAGATTCCGTGTCAAGCACGGAATGACAGATTTTATAATCCTAAATAACGGACTTTACAATCCTAAATGATGGATTTTCGTCACCCTGAACTTGATTCAAGGTCTCGTAAACTTGTACACTACTTATAAAGGATGCCTTGAACTCTTCTTTTTATGGAGTTATCTCTCTTACACATCTAACGGCTTTAGCATTTATCTCTTTATCAAAATAACTCATTGTAGCATTACTAAAACTAATAGAGAGTGCATTTTGGCTATTATTAAATTTTGTTGTTGAACTCCAATAGTAATTATTTTTAATATATGTAAAATTGCCTATAACTGATGGATCTGTAGATTCATAACTAACTATAGTATGAAGTTCATTAATATTTGGCAATCTCCATCCTTCGCCATTCAGATCTAAAATATTGCAATATTCTAGTGCTTGATACCAATCTAACTCTTGAGAAGTGGATTCATCTTGCCACTCTAAGTTTGTATCTGTATCTCTGTATATAGGTTCAGCATTTACTATATTACTAAATAGCATTAATAAAATACCTATTTTTATAAATTTTTCCACTCTATTCTCCTTATTTATCTCTTATACATTTTATTTTTAAGATTTCCATTTTATCCATATTCCCTGTCATCCCTTCATAAAAATCAACAAACCATGCTTTATTAATATCATTTGAAACAGTTCCACTACTCCAATATGATGCTAATTGAGTATTAATAAATTTAGAATCTATATGAATAGGACTATTTTCTTGATGAATAATACTAACTAAATCATAAATTGTTGGGAGTCTCCAATCAAGGTAACCTCCTAAAATAAGTGTATCACAGTAGTTTTGTGCATCATCAAAAGTACCTTCTCCATTAGGGTCTTGATCATCTTGCCACATCTTATTTCTAATCTCATCTGTAACAATTATATTATCAATATCTCTAGTATATAGTGTAGATATTCCTTTTTGTAAATCTCCATCATCTCCACTTGTATAAGATGTAATCTGACCTGTTCTTTTAATATTGCTCATTGAGGAAACATATTTAGTTAATTTCATAATATCACTATGAGTTGCTCCATCATCATCTGTTACTATTAATGAAATATCATATATCCCTGCAAAATAATCGCTAATATCAAGTTCTGCAATTTTACCACTTGCTATCTCATTTCCATCTTTTAGCCATTGATAACTTATTATCTTTCCATCACTATCACTACTTAAACTAGCATCTAATTCTATCATTTCAATAGCCGAAGAGACTGTAATATCTTCCCCTGTATTGGCTATTGGATTTTGATTTAATGGCTCAGAAACAATAATATCCACACTATCACTAGCAGTAGCTCCATCATTATCTGTTACTGTTAAAACTAGTATATGAGTTCCAATAACTACAGGAAGATATGTAAAATTTTTCGTTTGTGCTAAAGTTATACCATCTCTTTCCCATCTATAATTTGTGATAATACCATCACTATCTATCGC
The DNA here is from genome assembly GCA_027100635.1 of Campylobacteraceae bacterium. Classification (GTDB taxonomy): domain Bacteria; phylum Campylobacterota; class Campylobacteria; order Campylobacterales; family Sulfurovaceae; genus FS08-3. The sequence continues at coordinate 3,879 of JAMOOQ010000036.1, forward strand.
TTCCCCTATAATTTCAACACTACTATTTACTTCAGTATTTTGGCTAAAACCAGCATTAGCACTTGGTGGAATATTAGGTACTCTATCAACTACATTTATGCTAAGACTTTTTGTAGCAATAGCTCCATCATCATCTATTACAGTTAATGTTAATATATCAGTACCAACAATAGTTGGAGTACAGTGAAAAGTTATTGTATCTGAAAGAATCTCTTCACCTTTTTTCCATTGGTATGATACCACTCTTCCATCAATATCAGTTACACTAGCTGTTATTAAAGTTGATTGATTTAAGTCTGCTGTTAAATTTTCTATCATTGTAATAACAGGAGGTTGATTTAATAACTCTGTTATATTATCTTCATAGTGTAAAAATTCCTCTTCTAAATCTTTTTCTTCAACTATTAAAACTATATTATCAACAGAGATTCCACCACTATTATCTTTTATAGTCAAACTTATATTATGAATACCGATAGGATATAAATTACTTGCAAAAGAGATTTTATCAGATAGTAATATACCATTCTCACTCCACTCATAAGAGATAATTTGCCCATCACTATCACTACTATTGATAGCATCTAAAATAATATTATCGCCAATTGTTGCATTAATATCAATCCCTGCATCTGCTATTGGAGGATTATTATATGATTCTTCAATAGTTATAATAATTTCATCTGTTGATTTTGCACCTTTGTTATCTGTTATGGTTAATACTATTGTATAGATTCCTTTTTTTAAGTCAGAAAGAACTAAAATTACATCCGTTACTAGACTTTTATCATTTAAACTCCAATCATAACTTACAATAGCACCATCTCCATCTGAACTATTAAAGGCATTTAACTTGATAATACTCTACCTTCTGTAGCTATTAAATCATCTCCTGCATTTGCTAAAGGAGTAATATTTGGTTTTGAAAAATTATCTACAAAAGTTGTAAGTTGCTCTTTTGTCTCTATCTGTTTTACATCAAGATAAGATATTATATAGTTTATATCCTCAATATTATTATCATCTACACCAATAACACCAGCATTTTTATAATCATCTACTGTTGGAATAGGATTATTAACACTAACTGAATATCCTCTAATTCTTCTTAAAACCTCTTCTTGTGATGATGGTTGAATAATAATACTATCAATGCTATTACTATAATTACTATTTGAACTATTGCCACAACTATTTATCAATAATAAAATAGTACTTAACATAACTATATTAAAACTATTTCTTATATAAATATACATAAATATCCCTTTATTTATAAAACTAAATTTGATGTTTTCTAACCATAAATCTTAACTTTAAATTCATAAATAGAAGCTTAATTAATTACAAGTTAGCTATAATGTTAATTAAGATATATAATTAAATTATAAAATATTACAATAGGAATATAATGAAACACTTACTTGAAATTGATACAAAACTACTAAAAAACTTTAACTTTTTACTTATCATTCAGATGATACCACTTTGGGTACTCTCTAGTATTTTAGTAAAAGAGATACAACCATCACTTTATGATAAGCAGATGATGTACTATAGTGTGGCTCTTTTTGGTTTTCTTATAGCATTTATTCTTCCTTGGCGTAAGATAATGTGGTGGTTTGTCCCAATATTTTATACATTAAATCTTATGTTGCTTTTGTCTGTTGAGTTTATTGGAAAAACAATATTGGGAGCTAAAAGATGGGTAGAACTTCCTGGTATCGGCATTACAGTTCAACCATCAGAATTTATAAAAGTAAGTGTTATTATGATGCTAGGGTATATGATTAGCCGAAATCCCCCTCCAAAAGGTGGATATGGATTAATTGTACTCTTTAAGTTATCAATTGTAATATTAATCCCTTTCTTTTTAATTGCAAAAGAGCCAGATTTAGGTACTGCTGTTGTATTACTTTTATCTGGTTATGGAATTTTATTTATTGTAGGAGTTAAGTGGCAAATTTGGGTTATAATATTAACAATTGTAATGTCTGTATCTCCATTTATATATTCAAATCTACATGATTATCAAAAAAAGAGAATATCAGATTTTGTTGGACACCCAAGTTATCATGTAAAACAAGCTCTTATTGCTATTGGTTCTGGTGGAGTTCATGGAAATTCAAAAGAGGAATCAACTCAAACTCAACTTAAGTTTTTACCAATATCATCTAGTGATTTTATATTCGCATATCTTGGTGAGAGATTTGGATTTGTAGGGATGTCTATTGTTGTCTTATTATATATTTTGTTAATTTTACATCTTCTTGTTATCTCTATAAGCCATCCCTCCGATTATTTAATACAATCCTTTGCTTCTGGACTCGCCTTTTTAATTTTTATATATATGGGAGTAAACATCTATATGATAATAGGATTAGCCCCAGTCGTGGGGCTTCCATTACCAATGTTTAGTCATGGTGGTACATCTTTTATTATTTTTGCAGTTATTTTTGGAATTTTACAAAATTTACTTGCTTTTAAAGATTTTTTAAAGTATAATACAGACCACAAAACATCTTTAATATCTAGTAATAAATTAAAGTAACTTTGTTAGGGTCCTTAGCTCAGCTGGTTAGAGCACTCGGCTCATAACCGAGTGGTCCGCGGTTCGAGTCCGCGAGGACCCACCACTAATCAAAATATAAATAAATCCTTAAGATTTTCTAGCTATAATAATCTATGAAAAAGATATAATAAGTAACTGACTTTACACCAATGAAATAAGAATTATTATGCTTTTGGACGGTGCTTTAGCTCCGTATATTAGGGAGAGGCTATAAAAGAAGCCATCTCATCCAAAAAAAAAGCTTAATTCATTGGCATTGTGGAGCTCACACACCCATCTAAAACTCAAAAATATGGTATTGATCTTTATTGCTTAATTTTAAAATATATTATAATTGTATCTTGATAGAAGTTATCATTGTCATCGCTAATCATCACATATTTATTTTTATCAATTTTTGCCAATCCTTCAAAATTATCAACACGCCATCCAGCTGTACTACTAAATTCTGCAAGAACTCTACTTTTGCATATTTTTTTACATCTATTTATATAAACTTTCTTCAATGTAATTACAAAAGGTTCAAATAATCCACTATAGGCTCTTTCTAATACCAAAATATTACCATCATCCATCACTTCAAGAGCAGTTATTGCACTATTTTTAGCATTAGACATTCTAAACTTCCACTCTTTACCCCTTAGGGAATAGATGCTTTGTATTTTTTTATCTTGTTTTTTAATCGGGTATTCATTTGCACTTATAACTCCATATTTTGGATGATATGCTACACTCTCCATTGACTTATTTCTATGTCTTAAATTTTTTCTATGTTTTAATTTATATGGGAGTTTATAGAGTCTTTTTAGTATTCCATTTTTATAAAAAATACCAATTTTGGGACGAGATTCAAAAGATATAATCAATCTATTTTTAGAGTCAAGTGTGATTCCCTCTGAGTCTCTTTGTATTCTTGTAAAATTTCTTGTTTTAGACTTTTTTATCATTGCTCCTGAGATAGGATTTAACAATATGATTTTACTATGTTTAAATTTAGCCTTAAGAGTAAATAGAAAACCTTCATCACTAACCATATAAAAAATATTCTTTTCTTTATCATAGGTAATATCCGAAATTTCCGAGAACTTTTTGCCATCTATTGTATCAAAAGAGAGAATTTTTTGATCTAATATTTCTATATCCATATAGCTTTTTTTATCAACCCCCCATGGAGTAATATCTGTATCATATATAAATGCATAAATCTTTATTGAGCTAAAAAAAACTATTAATAAAAAATATTTCATTAAATAAGAACCATCCTTTTAAATATTAATATAATTTCATTATAC
>JAMOOQ010000037.1 GCA_027100635.1 Campylobacteraceae bacterium
CCTAGATGTCCTAACTTTTTTGTTTTTATTTTATTTATTTTTGTAAAACAGATGGTATATTCCTAATATATATATTTATTTCTTATTATATTACTTTAAGTTTATAGGGGTGATGAATGTCAGTAATTAGATGTGGTGCAAAGATTCCAATAAGCCGAGTAAAACTTGCTGTCTCTATCCATTTTGATGGCTCTAAAAAACCTTGTAATTCAGGAGCTTCAATTGGTTATGGTAATTCTAATCATAAAAAATTAGCAGATAACTGGAAAGATATTTATAGTAAAGAGTTTCCATTTAGATGGATGAAAGATAACTTTACCAAAAACTTATCACAATATTATGGATATAAATATACATTTACTCAAAAAGGATTTTTAGTACTAGAATTAGGGGAGCTAACTTGTGATAAACAAGCTCTTTGGCTAAAACCTAGACTTAAAGAATTAGGTAGGTTAATAGCATATTTTATACTTAAAGAGTTAAAAACTATTTCTTTAAGTATATCTAAAAATTTAATATAATAGATAAAAGGATAAATATACTATTTTTGCTAGTTTTTTAAAATCTTTTTGATAACTTCACTACATATCATAAGTCCAAAAGAGCCAGTAACTCCAACAAAGCTACCTTTATCTTTACATTTATCCTCTTCTGGTGAGAATACTACTGTGAAGTTTCTATCAAATTTGGATTTTTTTAACTCTGTACGAATCTTTTTTGCCAATCTATCGCCATGAGTTTTCCAAATAGATGCCACTTCAATTTTAGTAGCATCATATCTTTTTGCACTACCAACAGACATAATAAGTTTTTTATAGATTTTTTTTGCAAGTTCTATTTTTACTCTTGATGTATCGGCACAATCAATTACTATATCAAAAGGGTTAAAATCAAAATCTTTAACCCATTGCATATTCATCTCTTGATTAATAGTTTTAATATTTGGATAAAGCTCTTGGAGTCTATCTATCTTTAGCATACCAATTTTTTCAGAGCCAATTTGTCTATTTTGATTAGTTATATCATAAGTATCATAATCTAATATAGTGATATTTTCTACACCACTTCTATATAAACAATCAAGAGCATAACTTCCAACTCCACCAACTCCCAAGATTAAAATTGAACTATTTTGAATTTTATCAAATCCATCATCTCCAAAAAGAGTTTTACATCTTTCAAATCTCATCTATATCCCTGGTGCTTTCCACATTGAGGTTGTTAGTCCATCATCTACTAGTTTTAATTGTGTTTTATATACTTCTTCCCATTTTTTACTTATATCTTGATAAATTTTATAGTTTTCTAAATTTGGAGTATACTCTCTATCCCATTTAACAAGAGTTTTAGAAGCTGTTATTAAATCTTTATAAACTCCTGCTCCAACTCCTGCACTCATAGCAGTTCCAAGAGCAGTAGCCTCTGTAACTTTTGGAATTTTGATTTTACATCCCGTTACATCTGCCAAAATCTGACACCAAAGTTCACCACGACTTGCACCACTAGCAAAAACTATTGCATCTATCTCTATATTTGTAAACTCTTTTATCTTATCTAAGTTTATTTTGGAAACAATACAAGCATTCTCTTGCAAACTTCTAAACATACTTGCTTTATTACACAAATTAGCATCAAGTGAAAGATTTAAAAAACTAGGACTTGCATGATACCATTTTCCATATTTCATACTATCGCTAAAAATTGGAACTATACCATTTGAGCCAACAGGAACTGATCTTGCCATCTCTTCCAAAATGGTATAAGTATCAATTCCTCTTTTTTTAGCCTCTAGCTTTTGCATATCACAAAAGGCATCTCTAAACCATCTCATCACTAATCCACTAAAAAATGTTATACCCTCTGCTTGAGATAAATTTGAGACAACATGAGGATTAACTCTAATACTCATATCTTTTGGAGGAGAGGTATCTTGCTTGATATTTACTATCTGTTGCCAAAAACTTCCACCCAAAATTGCCACATCTCCAACATCAACAACTCCAAGTCCAATAGCTCCAAGTTGAACATCTCCACCACCCATCACCACTTTAGTATCGGTGTGAAGTCCTATTTCTAGTGAAGCTTTTTCGGTTACAGTTGAGATAACTGTCCCTGTTTCTACACAAGGGGGGAAGATATCATCTTTAATATCCACTTTTGATGCCATAGATTTATCCCAAGAACGATTCTTTAGGCTAAAAATTCCAGTTGTTCCACCATTACTTGGCTCAATAGATATTACTCCACCTAAACGGGCTAAAATCCAATCGCTAATCATAGATATAGATGCCACTTTTTTATATATTTCAGGTCTATTATTTTTAAGCCATAAAAGGCGAGGTAAAGCACCTAATGCAAATGTTTGACCAGAAATTTTATAAAATTCATCTTCAATATCTTTAAAATTTTCTTTTAGATATTTTACCTCTAAATCTGCCCTTGCATCTACATTAGCAACCCCCCAAAGTTCATTACCATCTGAATCATAAAGGACAATCCCCTCTCTCATACTTGCAGAACTAAGTGCCAAAATATCTTTTGCATCAATATTTGATTTATCTATTACATCTTTGATACAATCTGTTACAAGAGTCCAGTTTGTTTTAAAATCAAAACTCATAGAGTTATTAACTCCATCCTCTTCTAAATGAATCCATTCTTGTTGGCTAACCTCTATTTGGTTACCATCTGTATCAAATAAAACAGCTCTTATACTACCAGTCCCAGCATCAATTGCCAATAGATATTTCATAAACTATACTCTTCTTAACATTTTGAAGCAAATGTCAATGATTTTTCCATTACAATAGTCTCATCTCTTCCATATACAATAATATCTTTATCTGTTACAATTTTATCTGTAGATATTTTATTTGGATAATCAACAAAATTTAAAATATGTTTTATACAATTTATTCTAGCTTTTTTCTTATTATCACTTTTTATAATTGTCCATGGTGCTGATTTACTATGAGTAGCACTTAACATCATAAATTTTGCTAATGTATACTCATCCCATAATTTTTGAGACTCTTTATCTACAGGAGATAATTTATATTGTTTTAAAGGGTCCTTTTCTCTTGATTTAAATCTTTTATTCTGCTCATCTTTTGATACAGAAAAATAAAATTTAAATATTTTAATACCCTCTTCTACTATCATCTTTTCAAATTCAGGTGCATCTTTTAAAAATTTATGATGTTGTCTCTCTGTACAAAACCCCATAACTGGCTCTACCATAGAACGGTTATACCAACTTCTATCAAATAAAACTATCTCTCCAGATGATGGAAGATGTGATACATATCTTTGAAAATACCACTGCGAGGTTTCTTTCTCATTTGGTTTTTCCAGTGCAACAACTCTAGCACCTCTTGGATTTAGGTGTTCTGTAATTCTTTTAATTGTTCCACCTTTTCCTGCAGCATCACGACCTTCAAAAATCATTAAAATTTTAAGACCTTTATCTCTTACATGATTTTGAAACTTTAATAATTCAATTTGTAATTGAGTCAGCTCTTTTTCATATTCTAAAGTCTCTTTTTTAACCCAAATTTGAACTTTATTGCCTTTAGTCTTCATCTCTTTTCGTTTTCGTTTAAAATTTTTGGTTTTATGCTCTAACTTCTCATGCGTATCTATCTCTTCTTTATCTTTAAACTCATCATTAATTATATTTCTATCTTGACCCATTATATATCCCTTATTAAATAATAGATTATATCACTAAATATCTAATATAAAAATTAACTATATAGGCTTAATCAAAAATAGTTGTGGTAATATTATATATTAAAAAATAAAAGGATAATTATGATTATAGGATATACTTCTGGAGTGTATGATCTATTTCATATTGGTCATCTAAATTTACTTAGAAATGCCAAGGGGATGTGTGATAAATTGATTGTAGGAGTGACAACAGATGAACTAGTTCGTTATAAATTAAAAAAAGCAGTTATCCCACATAATGAAAGAATGGAGATAGTTCGTTCAAATAGATATGTTGATTCTGTTGTTCCACAAGAAAATATGGATAAATTTGAGATGTGGCAAAAGCTTAAATTTGATGTTATGTTTGTTGGAGATGATTGGCATAAAAGTGATAAGTGGGAAGAGTTAGAAAAAAGATTTAAAGAGGTTGGTGTTAGAATTATTTTTTTTCCATATACAAAAGGGACTTCATCCACTTTGCTAACCCAAACACTTAAAAAATTAAGAAATGATGAACTTTAAAAGATTTTATTTATAATTATCCATATTTTAGGGTACCCACAAGGGGCAACCCCCTACACACGGTTATTATGTAGGGGCAATCCCTTGTGGTTGCCATTGAATTTCAGAAATAATTTAAATATGCATAACATCAGTTATATATTACCTTTTATAGCATTATCATCCGTAAAAGTATTCCATTCCTTAACAGGAGTTTTCCAATCGCCATATCTATATGTTAGATACTCTTTATAAAGTTTTGGAATAAGATAATCTTTAGAATTAAATTTATATTTTATTAATTCTTTATAATAAGAAGAATCAACCGATTTCTTTTTATCCCCCACTTGCCAAAAATATTGATCATCTTTTTTAAATTTAATAAAAATATCTAAAGCTACCTCTCCCCTAAAAAATATAAACTTACGATTTCTTATCTTGATAAGTCTTTTAACACCTTTTTTAAATGGTTTATCATCTTTTTGGAACTCTTTAAATCTAACTCTATAGTTTAACTCTTTTACTAAATTAATTGTTTTATCATAATAATCTTCTGTAATTGAAATATCTAAATCATTATCCCATGGCAAAAGTCTATCTTCTCGGATAATTCCAAGAAGTGTTCCACCCTCTAGCCAATAAGGTATATTATTTTTATCAAGAAGATCTGTTACATCTTTTAATATCTCTAATGCTATTTTACCATTTTTCCCCTCTAGCGTACTCTTACCAGCCATATTATCCTCTTACTCTTTTAAGTCTTTTTTTATTCTTTAAATATTCTTTCTCTTTATTTAAATAAAAATCAAACTTCTTAGTTATAATATTTTTATCTATTTTAGATATTTTAGAATAATAATCTATAATAAAATTATTATCATCTATATTAGTTGTTAATTTAGAGATACTTTTGGTTCTTAAATCTATATCAAAATCCAAAAATTTCATTCTATTAACATCAATTAAATAAAAACTATACTCTAAATTATCTTTTTGAACTAAAATATTTCCAGGGGAGTAATCAATATGATATATTCCTTTTTGATGGAGTTGATATGTAAAATCTATAAATTGTTTTAATATATTTTCTCTATCTTTAAATTCTAAATCATTAAGAACTGCTCTAATCTCAAAATTATAATTCAAAAATTCACTAATATAAAAGCTACTTTTAAATAAAAATAAAGAATTTAACTCTATATATCCTATCGGTTTTGGTGTATTAATATTTAACTCTAAAAGTTTTATAGAATTATTATATGAGCGTTTTGCCTTAGAGTCTCTAAAAAATCTATATACTATTTTATTTAAATTATGAGGAATCTTAAAAGATTTAACTGCATATTTTTTATTATTAAATTTAACAACTTTAATTATATTTCTTTTATCAAAAAGAGTAATATTATCTTTGTTAAAAAAATAATCTTCTATATTTAAGATAAACTTATTAAAATTATCTTCTATAGTTTTATATTTAATTTTTTGCATTAGACTTCTTTAATAACTCATCGGAAGTGATGGCTTTAGCCTCACCCAAAGCTAGAACTAAAGTACCAGTTCCAATATTTTCTATTCTATATTGAGCTATAAATAAACCAATAAAAAGAGCAAAAAGAGACTCTCCAAACTGGCTATGAAACAGATTATCAAAAAGATTTGAGATCATAAATATTGAGATAAATATAATCAAAATATTTTTTATCTCTCTATCCTTTATATCTAATTTAAAAATATAATAAAATATTAGCATAAAGATAATAAACCCAACTAATCCTAATCTAACAGCTGTTTGAATATAGTAATTATGATAATGATAAAGAGTTCTTACACATTTACTATTTTGATTATAATTGCTAAAAATATCTTTATTATTATCAATATATCTTTTTAAATATACCATATTATAAGATAACCCTGTTCCAATTATTGGATTATCTAAAAATATATCTTTTGCCACTATCCATCCACCAGCTCTTCTGCCCCACGATGTACAATACTCGTCTTTTAAAATTTTATTACTTTCTACTAAGGCATTATCAACTCTATTTTTAAATATAGGGCTATTATTATATGAGATAAAAAGTATACTTATTGTAAAAATAGCAATACTTAAGAGTGCTATGAACTTATCTTTGATATTTAAAAAAAAGATAATAAAAAGAGTTAAAATAAATGCAACTTGCCCAGTTCTTCCACTATTTATAAAAAGATTAACTAGTATAATTAGAAAATATAAAGATAAAATTATTTTAATATTTACACTCTTTACAAAAAATATTTTATTTAATATTAGAAGAGATGAAAAAGCCAAAAACATAGAGTATGGAATATGATGCATAAATGGAGTTGGATTTGATGGCAATATCTTTTTATATTGAAAAAGTTCAAAAAATATTCCATAAGAAAATATCTCACTAATTAGCATACCAAATAAAAAAGCAGAAATAAGATATGGTATATATTTTTTATCCAACGATGTGGCTATCACAAACAAAGGAACAACATATATATATTTTCTAAAATAGTATAATCCACCTGATATATCATCACTCCAAGCGATTGATATAAAGCTAAGGGTAAAAAAAATAATTAAATATAATGTAATTTTATTATCGATTAGATATTTTACTTTTAATTTAAAATCATCAGAAAAAAACCAAACTAAGAGTAAAGATATAGAAAAAACTGCAATTCCAGAACGAGAAATAGGTATTAAAAAAGCATAAATAATTATCATATAATTTAAAATATTATCTACTTTTAAACTTTTTATTATTTTAATATTTCTAATATTGCCTCTTTTATTTTTTTTGGTTTTATATTTGAGATTAATATATTATCATCAATATCTAAATTATCTTGATATAAATATTTACCAAAATTAACTTTTGGTTTAACACTCTCAAATACACTTGTACCTTTGCCTATTAATGTAATAAATGGTGTATCTGTAGCAGCTGATATATGCATTGCAGAGGTATCAATTGTTACAAGTAAATCTAATGAAGAGATTGAATCTATAAACTCTGCAATAGTCGTTTTACCTGATAAGTTATTTATATTTATTTGAATTGATTTGAGATAATCTTCGTATATTTTATTATTTTGATTATCATCTTTATCGCCAAGAAGAACTATATCTATATTCTCATTTTTTAAGAGTTTAAATAGCTCTAAACTTAAATCTTTAGGATAAGTTCTGCTACCTTTATTATCTCCACCTAAGACAAAACCAATAATTTTTTGACTTTTTTTATAAATTAAGTTACTCTTTTTAGAATTTAATTGCATTAAAGGTAAAGTTTGATATCTATCATCTAAATATAAATTTATTAAATATGCATAATGATTAATATAATGTCGTGTTCTATCAATTTTAAGCCAAAAATCTAAAAATATTCTTCTATTTTCATTATCATAACCGATAACTCTATCTAT
>JAMOOQ010000038.1 GCA_027100635.1 Campylobacteraceae bacterium
GGACTCAATTGGATTATTTTAATGAAAATCATGAGATTATTTTGGAGTGCTTAGGGGATGATTATGAAGAGTTTTATGATTAGTTGTTTTATATTAGTTTAAGTTTAGAGGGGTGATGAATGTCGGCAATAAGAATTAATCTTTTTTAAATTTAATCTCCACCACTATCTCCTCCTCCATCACTATTTCCACTATAAGAGTCACCAAAAAAAGAGGAAGATGAATCTCCTGTGTTTCCATCATCATGATTACTATTATTATTTCTTCTTCTTGGTTTAAAGACCCAACTAATAAATAACCAAATAAATATTATTCCTATAACAATTTTCCAATCCATTTTTTATCCTTTTGTTAATTTAAAATCTCAAAGAAGCATCTTTATATAACACTTTAGCCAAAAAAGATTGACTAAAGCGAAGTTTAGATACTCTTTATCTACTATAACAAAAGAACTATATAAAATAATAATACAAATAAAAGAAGAAGTAACTAAAAGTTCTCTAAAACAGATAGAATCAATAGCATCATCAATTTTAGTAATGACTGGAAGGGTCACAATGTTAGGAATCTCAAGATGGAATGATGCCATTAGCTATAAAACTATAAAGAGATTTTTTTGACAAGAAACTGAATTGGTTAAGTATAAATTATCAGATAATTAAACCAAAATTTGGCAAAAATGTAATTTTAGTGGCAGATGAATGTACAATTAGTAAAACAGGGAAATCAACTCATAATATTGGATATTTTTACTCAGGATTGCAAAATAGGGCAATCTAAAAAGAAGACAGTAACTAAAACTAAGAATAAAAAAAGCTGGAAGACCCAAAGGAAGCAAGAATAAAAATAGTTCTGAAATTAGATTAACCAAACTCTTTAGAATTGTTTCTTGGTATTTAAATATTATTCTAAAGACGATAAAAATCCCTAATTTACGCTACTTTGTCTATGATGGAGCATTTGGAAATAATGTTGGTACTCCTCAAGTAGCTAAAAGGTCAAACTTGCATTTAATTAGCAAATTAAAGAAGAATTCAAAACTCTATTTAAAATTCACTGGAGAGCAAAAAAGTAGAGGAAGAAAAAGAATTTATGGAGATGTGGCCTGATAATTTAGGGTATTTTTGTCTAAGATATTGAAAATATATAGAAAATATGCTATTTTTCTACAGGCTAGGAATGGCGGTTATTTATTATTCACAAATTGTTATTTGTCATTCTGAATTTAATTCAGAATCTGGTTTTGAAAGAAGTCTATTTACTTTTTACAAAATCCATAGATACAGAATTAACGCAATGTCTAACACTTTTCTCTGTCATCCCTTCACCTATAAATACATGCCCTAAATGACCACCACAAGATGCACATACAATCTCTACTCGTCTTCCATCTTTATCAGGTATCTGCTTTACTGCTCCTTCAATAGCATCATCAAAACTTGGCCAACCAGAAAATGAGTTAAATTTATCTTTTGAGTTAAATAGAGAGCTATTACACTGTTTACAAACATAAACTCCATTCTCTTTGTTATCTGTATATTTACCAGTAAATGGTGCCTCTGTACCTTTATCTAAAATCACTCTTTTTTCAAAATCTGTTAATTCATTATATTTCATATTTATCCTTTATTTTTATTATAATTCCATTTATAATCACTCCAAGAACCAATATTACTTCCAGCTAATAAGCTATCTTCTAATTCATCTAAAAAAATATTTCTCTCAAGAACTTCACCTCCCAAACTTATAAGATGGTCTGTTGGAAGTTGGCAATCTATAAAATAATAAGCCTCTTCAAAAAGTATATCAGCCAACCCTTTTAGTGCAATTTTTGAACCATTTGCTTTAAGAGAAAACATAGATTCTCCACAAAAAGCCTTACCAATAGAAATTCCATAAAGTCCACCAATTAACTCATCACCATCATAAGCCTCAACGCTATGAGCAAATCCCATATTATGAAGTTCTATATAAGCCTCTTTTATCTCATCCGTTATCCAAGTTCCATCTTGCCCTTCTCGTGGAACTTCACTACAATAATCAATCACTTTTGCAAAATTACAATCAAATTTAACGCTATAGTTTCCATTTCTAAGTATTCTTTTAAATGATTTACTCATCTTAAAGCTTTCAGGATATATCAAAAGTCGTGGATTAGGAGACCACCAAAGAATTGGGTCATCTTTGCTATACCATGGAAAAATTCCATTTTTATATGCAGATAATAACCTATTTGGATTTAAATCTCCACCATAAGCTAAAAGCCCCTCATCAGAAGCTTCTCGTGGATTTGGAAAGATATGAGAACTTCCTAATGGTGGAATAAGATAACCATCTTCATTAAACATTAATTCCAAATCTAAGCTCGTTTATATTTAAACATTAACTCTTTAGAAAAAGATACAGTTACCGTTCCACCATTAGTAAGTGATCCAAAAAGTATCTCATCTGTAAGTTGCTCTTTTATCTTTAGATTGATAACTCTTGCAATATTTCTAGCTCCATATCTATCATCATATCCCTCATTTGCAATATACTCTTTTGCTCTTTTATGCAGTTTTACAACTATTTTTTTATCTTTTAAAAGTATATTTAATTTTTCAATCTCTCTATCAACAATAAGCAATATATTCTCTAGGCTAAGATGGTTAAATTCAACTAACCCACTTAAACGATTTATAAACTCTGGTGTAAAGAAATCTTTTAATGCTCTATCAATTTTGCCAGAACTATTTTTTTCAAAACCCATAACATTAGCTTCTTTTGTACCAATATTTGATGTCATAATCACTATTACATTTTTAAAATCACTAGCTACACCATTATTATCTGTAAGTTTTGCTCCATCCATAACCTGAAGCAGAATATTCATAATATCAGGATGAGCTTTTTCTATCTCATCTAATAAAAGAAGAGTATGTGGATGTTTTTTAATAATCTCAGTAAGCAATCCACCTTGTTCAAATCCAACATATCCAGGGGGAGAACCAATCAATCTACTAACTGTATGCTTTTCCATATATTCACTCATATCAAGTCTTTCAAAATGGATATTCATACTATTTGCGATCTCTTGAGATAAAGCAGTTTTTCCAACACCAGTTGGACCAACAAAAAGGAAGCTCCCAATTGGTGTATTGTCACCGTTTAAACCTGCATAAGAGCGTTTAATTGCAGAAACTACGCTTGAAATCGCTTTCTCTTGTCCAATAATTTTAGAAGAAAGAGTTTGAGTAAGATTTTTTAATTTACTTGTGCTATCCATACTAATTACAGAAGATGGAAGTTTAAGCATCTTAGCAACAATATTTTTAATATCATTTGAATCAATCTCTATATCTTTTTTACCTTGTAACATAAATGAAGCTCCAGCCTCATCAATAATATCCATAGCTTTATCAGGCAAAAATTTATCGTGCATATATTTAACAGATAAATCAACTGCCACAACAAGTGAATCATCACTAAAAGTTATTTGATGATGAGATTCATATTTATCTTTTATCCCATGAAGTATTTTTAGAGTATCTTCTTTGCTTGGTTCCTCCACATCAACTTTTGCAAATCTTCTTGAGAGTGCTTTATCTTTGTCAAAAAAGTTTCTATATTCTGTATAAGTTGTTGCACCAATACATTTTATCTCACCTCTTGCAAGCACAGGTTTTAACAGATTTGAAGCATCCATACTTCCCCCTCCTGTTGCTCCTGCACCAACAATTGTATGAATTTCATCAATAAATATTATAGAGTTTTCTATCTCCATAAGCTCTTTTAAAACAGATTTTAACCGTTTTTCAAAATCACCTCTATATTTTGTTCCTGCAATTAATGCTCCAATATCAAGAGAAAAAACTTTTGAATTTAATAATACTTCTGGCACATCATCTTGAGATATTTTTAGAGCTAATCCCTCTGCAATTGCTGTTTTACCAACCCCTGGTTCACCAACTAAAAGGGGATTATTCTTTTTTCTTCTACAAAGAGTTTGCATAACTCTTGTAATCTCATCAACTCTTCCCACAATTGGATCAATCTTTCCATTATTGGCTAATTCAACTAAATCTATTGTATATTTTGAAAGAGCTGTTTCATCATCTATTTTTGATGAATCTTCAGAATCTTCAGAATATTCACTATCATCTATATGAGATATTAATTGCAAAATATCAAGTCTTTCAAGTCCTTCCCTTTTCATAAGTTGTAAAGCATAAGATTCTTTTTGAGTAAAAATTGATACCAACATATCTCCAACAGTTGCTTGTTTAGTTCCTGATGAACGGATATGGCTCATCATTGAACTTATTGCATCATTTAATGCCACTGTTTGAAAAGGGTCAATCTCTTCATCTAATGATGGAATATTTTCTATAATATGTTCTGCTATCTCTTCTCTAAAAAGATCTCTATCAACTTCTAAAGCTTCAAAGATATCTCGTCCATCTTCAGAATTTAGAATTGCTAAAAATATATGCTCTATTGTTAAATATTCATGCTTATGCTCTTTTGCAAAAGCGACGGAGTTTTGAAAAACCTTATTTAATTCTATACTTATCATTATTCATCTACCTCCATTGTTGCTAAAAGTGGAAATCCCTCTTCTCTTGCTAATTGTGTAACTTGTTGTATTTTTGTTTGAGCAATCTCGTGAGTATAAACTCCACAAAGACCTTTGCCTTTTTCATGAACTTCTAACATTATATTCTCACTCTCTTGTGAACTTTTTCTAAATATTTGTGAAAGTATCATTACAACAAATTCCATAGTGGTATAATCATCATTATGAAGTAGAACTTTGTACATAGATGGTTTATCAAGAGCCAGTTCAAAGTCTAACTCTTCATCAATTTTTGGCATTTAAATATCCTTTTAACATTACTATTAAATTTTATATCTATTATACTAAAATTTTCTAAATAATCAATTAGACTTTTTCTCAAAATATTCTAAAATCTTAAAAATACCAGTAAGTGATGCAAATATCATCATTGTACTAAACATACAATATCCAGCTTGTTGTTCAAAAGGTACTTCAATTTGTGATATTTTAGCAATTGCAAAAATCCATATTACAATAGTGATAGTTCCTGCTACTCTTTTACTCCATAGTATAATTATCTCTTTTGTTCTCTGTTTCATAGTTTCTCTTTTATTATAATTTGGTATAATATTTGTAATTTACCATAGAAGAGCTTTATAATGCAAAGATTTGAACAATATTTACAAGAAAATTTACCAAAAGTAACAACGATTCATCCAATATATGAGGATGCTTTAGGAGATATGCTTTTAGCAGGGGGAAAAAGATTTCGCCCTGCTTTAATGCTTAATATAGTAGAAGCTTATGAGCCACTATTATATAATTCAGCGTTGCCAATTGCCATGGCTATGGAGATGTTTCACACATATTCATTGATTCATGATGACCTTCCTGCAATGGATAATTCACCTCTACGTCGTGGACACCCAACGCTACATATAACTTATGATGAGGTAACCGCTATTTTAGTTGGAGATGCATTAAATACGGATGCTTTTTATATTATTGCAACATCACCACTTAGAGATGATATTAAAATTAAACTTGTAGAGATTTTATCTCGTGATGGTGGAAGCCGAGGTATGGTTTTAGGTCAAGCAATGGATTGTTATTTTGAAAATACCCCTTTAAAGATAGAAGATATAAAAGAGCTTCATACCAATAAAACTGCAAAACTAATAGCTTCTAGTATATTAATAGGTGCAATTATAGTTGGATTAGATAAAAAATTACAAGATGAATTATATGATTTTGGTATTGATATGGGTCTGCTATTTCAAATTCAAGATGATATTATAGATGAAACTCAAACTGAAGAAGAGGCAGGAAAAACAACAGGAAATGATGGAGATAAAAATAGCTTTATCAATATTTTAGGTTTAGAAGAATCATTAAAAGAGGCTGATATTTTGGCTAATAGTATTCAGAATAGATTTGATAAGTTTGAGAGACCTCTTTATAATGCTTTAAAACCAACTGTATTAAAATATTTGTATAGACATCAGTAAAATTCTTGCAAAATTTATTTTAGATTCTGAATCAAGTTCAGAATGACGAACAACCATTTCAGGACAAACAACCATTTTAGATTCTGAATCAAGTTCAGAATGACGAACAACCATTTCAGGACAAACAACCATTTTAGAATGACGAACAACTGTCATTCCGTGCTTGACACGGAATCTAAAAATAGGTATTATTCTATCTTTCTGTTGGTTCTTCAAGAGATAAAGATGTAATATTTCTACCTATTCTACCCCATCTTATAGTAAATCTTTCTTTATTCCACAGAGATTCACACTCTTTAGTATCTAATGGTAAATCTCCACAAATGGCGTTAAGTCTTGCATTATCTTTTCCACTACCTTCTATTCCACTAAGAACTCTTTCATAACTTCTATGTTCTAAACTAAAATAGATAAACCATGGTTGTCCAACAATTAAACGATATGGTACAGAACCCCAAAAACGACTATCGCTAGAGTTATCTCGATTATCACCCATCATATAAAAATTATCAGTTTCAACCTTTTTATAAAGAGCATTTACCTCTTCTCCATCAATTTCATATATCCGTTCATCTAAGTTTTTTATATATATGGGAGACATATCAATCTCTTTATTATAAGCATAAGAGTTTAAAAGAGCTTCAAATATATTCATATTCATCTCTGGTTTATATTGTATCCCTCTATATTTATCTTTATATGGATTTACTACCCATAATTTATCTCGTAGAGTCACAATTTTATCTTTAGGATAATTATCTATTATATATTTATCACCCTCATTAAAGTGAATTAAAAGTTTTGTAGGGAGATAAATTATCTCATCTCCACCAATAGCTACACATCTTTTCACAAAGTGAATTTTATTATTTTTAGGGTATCTAAAAATTACAATATCTTCTCTTTTTGGGCGTTCCCCTTCAAAAAGGTGTCCATCTCCATCTAAATCTGGAAATAGTGGAACTTCTGCCCAAGGTAAGTGAGGAATTGGCGTTCCATAGCTAAACTTTTTTGCAAACAAAAAATCACCAATAAGCAGTGTTCTTTTCATTGAACCACTTGGAATTACAAATGATTGAGCAACAAAAAATATTAAAAATAGTACTATAAAAATAGTACCAGTCCAAGTTCCAGAGAATTTATATAATTTATGTAAAACGTCTTTAATTTTTTCTATATTCAATATTTATCCTTTAATCTCTAGCTATTGCTGATTTTAGTGTATTTTTAAGTAGCATTGCAATTGTCATAGGACCTACTCCCCCTGGAACAGGTGTGATAAATGAGCATTTTTTACTCACATTTTCAAAATCTACATCACCAACCAAAGAGCCATCTTCTATCCTATTTATCCCTATATCAATCACAATAGCACCATCTTTAACCATATCTTCTTTAATCAATTTTGGCACACCAACACCTACCACTATAATATCAGCTTTGCTTGTATGAGCTTTTAAATCTTTTGTAAAAATATGAGTTATAGTTACAGTTGCATTTGCATTAAGTAACAAACTTGCCATTGGTTTACCAACAATATTACTAGCTCCAACTACGCAAACATCTTTACCCTCTAAAGATATATTATACTCTTTAAACATCTCCATTACACCCAATGGCGTACATGCTACAAAACTATCTAAACCAGTAACTAATTTTCCAACGTTATATGCATGAAACCCATCTACATCTTTAGTTGGGTCAATTATACCCAAGATTTTATCCGTATCAATATGTTTTGGTAAAGGAAGTTGAACAAGTATCCCATCTATTCTAGGGTTTGTATTCATCATTTTGATAGTTTCAAGAATTTCATCTTGAGTAATTGTTTCTGGCATCTCATGAACAATAGAATAAAAACCAACCTCTTTACAAGATTTAGCTTTCATCCCTACATAAGTACGACTAGCAGGGTCATCACCCACAATAATTACAGCCAAACCAGGAACAATATTACTTGTCTCTTTTAAATTTTGTGTCTCTTTTGCAATATCTCTTTTAATCTTTTGTGATAGTGATTTTCCATCTATTATCTGCATATACTACTCTTTATTTTTTTGTGTTATTATATCTAATAAAACCTATCCATAAATTGAATAGTATAACAAATAAAACTAAAAGGGCAACCATAAAGGATTTTGCCCTTACAGTATGTTCTTTCGTAGGGGTACCTCTTGTAGGTACCCTAAAATATTTATAAGTAAAGTTTTAAAGACAAGGCGAGATGCCTTCTTATCTTAATGGTGATTATTCTGTTATATTAGTATCTGTAGAATTATTTTCTGTAGTTATAACCACTTCTTCTTTGGATTCTATATTATTTAATAATTGAATCTCTTTTTGAAGAGTTGCAACCATAGCTTCAGCTTTTGACTGTGCATCTTTTGTAGCATCAAGTTCACTTGTAGTAGTTTTTAAAGATGTTTCTACTTGTTCAATCTTAGAATTAGCTTCATCTAATACTTTACTATTACTAATAGTATTTTTTAAAGATGTAATATTAGCTTCTAATAATTTTATAGTTTTTTCTGATTTACTCTTTAAATCATCCATATCATCTTGTAAATCAAATAATTCTTCATCTAAAGATGTAATTGCTTGAACATTTGTACCATGTTCATAAACAAGCTCTCCACCTTCTTTTCCTTGATATAAAGAACCTGCTGTAAATCCTAATAATAGCAATACAAATAATATTCTTAAAAATATAGTTTTTGTTGCCATTGATAATATTTTAAATACCAATAGTATAGCTGAACCATATACTAGATATATACCAATTTGCTTATGTTCTGATAATTCTATTTTTGCCTCAGATGATAATGTATCAAAAGCACTTTTCCCATCAATTCCACCTGTAACATATGCTCCAAAAGAGATTAGAACAAGAAGAACTATTAACAATAAAGATGTAACACTTAATGCTTTTTTTCTAAAAATAGAATTGAACAACTCTATTAATACGAGTAATACAGGTATAGCAATTGCAAAGTGCACAATGGCAGGATGTATCATATTTGGTATTAACTCAATTGCCAATGGTAGTTCTGGTATGGTTAATGCTGGTAACTCATTCATATTTGACCCCTTAGTCTGTTATTATATATAAACTTTAGCAAATATTATATCGTAATTTAATTTAACATTAACTAGTTTTAGTTACGAACACAACGAATAAAAGCTGTTTCGTCCTTATTATACCATCCATCAGAAGCTTTATAAAAATCAACAATCCAAGCTGTGGTATCTGAAATAGCTACAGTTGTAGAACTCCAATATATTTCAGAATAAGCATTTTGAAATGTATCACTTAAGGCTGGTGAATCTATTGATCTATCTGCAATTGTGTATAGTTCATTCAAGTTTGGTACTCTCCAATCATCATACCCATCAAGTTCTAAAATATCACAATAACTAATAGCATCTTCAAAGTTACCCTCTTGAGTTTCCTCGTTATCTTCCCACTGTAAAGCTGTAATATTATCTGTTACAATATGAGCGTCTTTTGGTCTATAGAATGAACTATTAACTTCACTATTTCTGATACATTTTATATTTTTACTAATATTTTTATTTGACCAATCATCAGTACCTGTAGAAAAATCAACTATCCAAGCTTTTTCTGAATTATTTGCAATAGATGATGAAGACCAATAACCATCTTTTTCAATATTTTCAAAAACATCATCAAAAGTAAGCTCAGTTTTACTCTTATCTGTAAGCATTATAAGCTCTTCAATAGTTGGTAGTCTCCAATCATCAAATTCTCCAAGTTCTAAGTTTTCACAATATGAAACTGCCGTATCACCACTAGTATCAAAATGTCTATATCCATCATAATTAATATCACTTAGCCAAGGTTTTTTAATTTTAATATTATCTTGCCACATAACACCAGAAGCGTTATGATATACTATTCCTGATTCTACATCCCTATTAAATGCTCTATCTTGACCCTCTTTATAAAATCCATCATCAAGAGTAATATAGCTAGTTTGTTGTCCTGTTTGAAATGGTTTATTTGACTCAATAATAGTAATAGTAAATGGAGTTAAGCTTATGGTTTCTATCCCATCAGTTACACTAATGTTAATATCTGCATAAACTCCTACATCTGTACTTTCAGGAATACCTGAAAGTTCACCTGTAATACTATTAATAGTAAGCCAAGATGGTAAATTTGTTGCACTAAAACTAAGAGTTGTGTTAATATCTTCATCTGTAGCAGTTGGAGTAAAGCTATATTTTATGCTTATCGGTGATAAAGTTGATGGAGAACCAGAAATAATAGGGGCATCATTTGTATTAATTACCTCTATTTTAAACAAAGGATAATATACTCTTGCACCATTATTATCCACTATAGATATATTAATATCTCCACTCAATCCAACATCTTCATTTTGAGGGATTCCTACTATCTCTCCTGTTGCAGGTTTTATAATTGCCCACTGTGGAAGATTTATAGCAGAAAATGTTAAAAAATCATACTCATCAATCTCTATTACATCAGGTATAAATCTATAGATAGCATCTTCTATCGCTTCTGTTAAAGGTTCACCTCTTACTATTGGAGCATCATTAACATTAATAACTGTAATATTAAAATCTCTAAATACAGAAGCTTTATTTCCATCTGTTACAACAATAGATATTGGTCCATTGATACCTACATCATCATTTGTTGGCACTCCACTTAGTCTACCCATATTATCTATAGATAACCAATGAGGCAAATATCTTCCACCAAATTCTAATATATCATTCTCCTCGTTAATAATATCAAAAGTAAATTCATATAAAGAATCTTCATTAATAGTTAAAAGTGGATCTCCTGATAAAAGAGGTACATCATTAATCTCCATAATCTCTAATGAAAAAATCAAAGATGAACTTATTGTTCCATCTGATACTAAAATAGTTATATCTTTATCTATTCCAATATCTTCCACCTTTGGAATACCACTCACCTCTCCTGTACTACTATTTATATCTAGCCAATCAGGAAAATTCATTCCCTTAAAAGTAAGAGTCTCATTTGCATCAATATCATTTGCAATAGGTTGAAACCTATATTCTATATCTTCATAAGCTTGTGGATGAGGAGTTCCTGTAATTGTGGGTGCATCATTTACATTTTGCACATCTATTCTAAATGGAGCTAGTGATGATCTTTCATCACCGTCTGTAACACTAATAATAATCTTATTTGTTAAACCAATATCACCATTTGTTGGGATTCCACTAATTTGACCAGTTGCACCATTAAATTTAAGCCAAGTTGGTAAACCATTTACTGAATATCTTAAAATTATACTAGTTTGATGATTCACAGTTGGTGTAAATATATATTGTTCATTTTGTAGTATAACTTTGATAGGTTCACCTAATATTGTAAATCTATCTATAGCAACAACTTCTCTGCTATTAATATCTGTAATAATACTACTATTTATTAAATCTGAACTATTTACATCTGAGATATTTGTATCCTCTGATGGTATATCTGTCGTTATCTCATCTGCTTTTTGTGACTGGGCTACTTCTTTATCTGCTGCTACACTACCACATGCTGATAATATAAAGAGTGATATTGAAATAGTCAAAAAGAATTTTAAATTCATTATAATTTCTCCTGATTTTTGTGTTAATTTGTGTAAAATTGATTGTAACATTAATAGACTTTAGTTTTTATAATTCTATTAACTGTTGATTAATCAATGTTATATATAATTTTTGTCTAGGAAGTATCTTATAGACTTGCCTAAGGAAAATAAATATTAAACTGTTACAAATATAGGACACACAACTCATCCCACTCCTTGTTTCTATACTCTATATTTGGCAGTTTTACTATAAGAGTATTTTTACTCTTATAGATTTATATAAAGATTTCATCTAAAATAGTATTCACATAAGCATTTGCTTTAAATTCAATTAAATCATCAGGTTGTTCACCTACTCCAATATATAATATTGGCATTTTTAATTCATATGCAATAGTCAAGATAGAACCACCTTTTGCTGTTCCATCAAGCTTAGTAATAATAATACCGTCAATTCCAACCATATCATCAAAAGCTTTTGCTTGATTTATAGAGGAGCTACCTTGTGTTCCATCTAAGATAAGAAGTTTACGATTTGGAGCAGTAGGAAGTGCTTTTGTAGCTATTCTTATCATCTTTTCTAATTCACCTGATAGATTAGTTTGAGTATGAAGTCTTCCTGCTGTATCAATAATAACATTATCAATACCTTTTGCAACTGCTGATGATATTGTGTCATAAACAACTGCTGATGGATCATGTCCTTGTTGAGTTGATACAATAGGGATATTTAATATATTCGCCCAACGAGTTAGTTGCTCTATTGCAGCGGCTCTAAATGTATCACCTGCACCTAAAATAACTTTTTTATCTTGCTTTAAATATCTATTTGCTAATTTAGATATAGTAGTTGTTTTTCCAGCTCCATTAACACCAATAATCATCTCTACAAATGGTTTTATATTTGAATTCTTAGAATCTACATCATATTGAAATATAGATATTAGTGAGTTAAATGCCTGAACCCTATTTATCTTTTTGCTAGGTAAAGAATCAATTAATTTTTCAACTAATTCATAATTTACATCTGATTCAAGAAGAATATCTTCAAATTCATCTTTTGTAATCTCTTTTTTCTTTCTAGGAACTACCTCTTTGATAGCTTCTGTTGTTTTAAATAGTGCTTTTTTTATAAAATAAAACATCTTACCTCTTTTTAATTATTTTTTGACTCAAGTATTTGTAAAATATCACTCTCCATCATCTCTATTGGAACAGCTCCCTCATAGTGTATATAATATTTATCATTTTGATACATTATAGCGAGAGGTAGTCTTAATTTATCTATCTTTAGTTTCTCTTTTAAAATTAATATTATTTGATTATTATTCTCTTGATCATTTGATAAAAAAAAATTAACATTATTTTTCTTTTTAAACTCTTTAAGATCATTATTACTTATATCCTCATTTACCACTAATCCTATTATAGAGATATATTTTTTATACTTATTTTGCAAATCAGAAAGATATGGGGTTTGCCCAACACAAGGGGAACACCAACTAGCAAAAAAGTTTAAGATAACTATAGGTTTATCTATATTTTCAAAATCTATTTTTTTATCTTCTATCTTAATTGATTGCTTTATATTATTTGTAGAATCAGAAAGTATAAAATCTTTTTTTATCTCTTTAATAATAGGTTTAGCAACAAGATTACGATCCTCTTCTTTTATAGGTTCTACTGGTAAAAGTTCTGTATCTATAATCTCTTTTGTAATATCTTTATTTTCTGAATCATTGTCATCACTACAAGACGTAATAAATAATATAATAAATAAAGGTACAAGCAAATATATCCTCATTAAATTCCTTTTTAAGTAAATTTATGAGATTATATCTAAAGTATCTTTAGGAGAGAAAATGAAAGAGAAAAATAATTTTAGAAAATCTTCAATTAAACGATTAAAAAAAATATCTAATACTAAAATGAAATACAAAATAGACAAAGATATTACTAAAAAATTAAAAGATGAAATCAAGCGTAATAATGCTAAAAATATTATGTTATATATACCTCTTGATATAGAAGTTAATATAATGTTACTGATAAAAGAGTTAAGAGCTAAAAAAAAAATAATTTTTGTCCCATTTATGGAAAGTAAAAGTTTTAGGTTGGTAAAATATAGATTACCATTAAAAAATAAACAATTTGGTGTAAGAGAACCTAAAAGTTCAAGAGTATATAAAAAAATAAAGATAGATTTATCTATTGTTCCTATTGTTGCCACTGATTCTACTTTAAGAAGAGTTGGTTTTGGTAAAGGGATGTATGATAGATTTTTTGCTATATATAAAAAAGATATAAAAAGAACAATCTTTGTTATGAGAAGTTTATGCTTTTCTAAAAATATTATTACAAATAGTTATGATATAAAATGTGATATTCTGATAACAAAAGAGGGAATTAAAAAAAGAAGATATAATAGAGTTCTTTAAAAATTAGATTCTGAATTAAATTCAGAATGACAAATAACCGTCATATCAAATTTAGAATGACAAACAACCGTCATACTCAGCTTGACTGGGTATCTAGACTAGAAATGAATTTTAAAAGAAAATATAATAAAAAATTAAGGGCATAGATGTTGAGTATAATAGGTGTTGGTGCAATATCTGCACTATTTGGAGTAGGGGTATCTTATCTGTTGATAAAAAAAGAAAATAATAAACAGATAGATTTTTTTATACTAGAAGGAAAAGCAAAAGCAAGCGCAATAGAGTTTGAGGCAAAAAAAATGCTTCAAAATGCAGAGGTAAAGATAAGAGAGGATAAGTTAAAATTAGAGAAAAATTTTCAAAGAAGAATTAATTCTGTAGAAACCAAGAAACTAGAATTTTTAAAGCAAAAGAAGATATTTAAAATAGAGAAGAGTGCATTAGAGAATGATAGAAAAAGGGTATTAGAAAAAGAGAATAATCTATCTAATTTAACTTTAAAAGCTGAAGAATATATTGATGAAATAATTGAAAAATTGTCTGATGTTGCTTCTATGACAAAAGAGGAAGCAAAACGATATATTTTAGAAAAAGTTGAGATACAAAGTAAAGCTGATATTGCATCTATTGTAAGAAAATATGAAAAACTTGCAAGAGAGGAGTCTGAAAAAAAGGCAAATTATATTTTAGCACAAGCTACAACAAGATTTGCAGGTGATTTTGCAGGTGAAAGACTTATTAATATTGTAACTCTTCCAAGTGATGAACATAAAGGGAGAATTATAGGTAAAGAGGGACGAAATATCCGTTCTTTAGAAACTATTCTTGGGGTTGATATTATTATTGATGAAGCACCTGGAGTTATTATTGTTAGTAGTTTTAATTTATATAGACGTGCCATTGCAACAAGAGTAATTGAGCTTTTAATTAATGATGGCAGGATTCATCCAGCAAGAATAGAAGAGATTTATGCCAAAGTATCTAATGAATTTGAAGATAAGATATATGAAGAGGGTGAGAATATTCTAATTGATTTAGGACTTTTCCCTATGGCAGAAGAGTTGGTAAAACTTTTAGGAAAACTAAAATATAGAGCTAGTTATGGGCAAAATGCTTTGGCTCATACCCTTGAAGTTGCTAAACTTGCTAGTATTATGACAGCAGAGATGGGTGGAGATGAAAAATTGGCTCTTCGTGCAGGATTACTTCATGATATTGGAAAAGCATTAACTCAAGAGAGTGGTGGTTCTCATGTGGAAATTGGTGCAAGATTATGTAAAAAATATAAAGAACACCCAACAGTAATTAATGCTATTTATGCTCATCATGGTCATGAAGAACCTGATAGTGTGGAGTCTGCTTCTGTTTGTGCTGCTGATGCTCTAAGTGCCGCAAGACCTGGGGCAAGACGAGAAGTACTGGAAAACTTTACAAAAAGAATAACAGAGATAGAGAATATCGCATTAAATAAATCAGGTGTGATTAGTGCTTATGCAATAAATGCAGGAAGAGAGATTCGTGTAATTGTAAATTCTTATAAAATAAGTGATAATGAATCTGTAATGATAAGCAAAGAGATAGCAAAAGAGATAGAAGAAAAAATAAGTTATCCTGGTGAGATAAAAGTAAATGTTATTAGAGAACTGAGAACTACAAGTTTTGCAAAATAGATGTAAATCAAATTTAAAAGGAGTTTAATATATGGAAAAAGAGTTTATTGGTATGAAAGCCTATGTAAGAATGGAAGAGCGATATGAGGGGCTTAATATCCTTTTTGAAAGTAATGACGAAGAGAAAAATAAGGTATGTAAAGCTATTGATGAAGTGAAAAAAGAGACTGGATTAACACCATTTATTTTTGATAAAATATCTAATGATAGAACTGATATTCAAGCGATTTATATTGAATTTCATGATGATGTGCATAGAACAGGTGGTGATTTTTTTGAAAAAGTGCTTTGTAAATTAGGGATAGAAAAATGTGAGGATGAATTATCATGAAAAAAGTATTAGCAGTTACAGTAGTTTTAATGGCTTTAATGTCGTCTTTGTTTGCAAATGACAAAGATGTTACAGTTGTATTTGAAACAAATTTAGGTAAAGTTGAGTTAAAGATGTTTCCAAAAATTGCACCAAAAACAGTAGAAAATTTTACAACTCATGTAAAAAATGGTTACTATAATGGTTTAATATTTCACAGAATTATTGCTGGATTTATGATTCAAGGTGGAGACCCAACAGGAACAGGACGAGGTGGAGAGTCTATTTGGAAAAAGAAATTTGAAGATGAATTTGCTCCGAATGTAGTATTTGATAGACCATATATTTTAGCAATGGCAAACTCAGGAAGAAATACAAATGGTAGTCAATTTTTTATCACTCTTGCACCAACTCCACATTTAAACGGTATGCATACAATTTTTGGTGAAGTAAGTGCTGGTAAAGATATAATTAGAAAATTAGGTGCTGTTACAACAGGAGCTATGGATAGACCTATGTTTGAACAAAAAATTATCAAAGCTTATATTAAAAAGTAGAAACTCAAATTGGATTTAAATAAAATAAGAGCCGAGCGACAAGAGTGGCTCGGCTGGAAGAATATAATACAGAGACAAAATGCAATTTCAAATTTATCCCACTTTGATAATATAGATATTAATTTTAATGATACAATAGAGATTAATATCCCATCTGCAACTTCAAAAGAGATAAATAATATTGAAGAGTTAGCTAAAGAACATATCCCTTGGAGAAAAGGACCATTTAAAATAAATTCACTTTTAATTGATACAGAGTGGAAAAGCTATATTAAATATAATCTTTTAGAGCCTTATTTTAATATAAATAATAAGATTGTTGGTGATATTGGATGTAATAATGGATATTATTTGTTTAGAATGCTTAAAAATAACCCTAAAAGATTAGTTGGATTTGACCCCTCTGCAATCTTTTATTCTCAATTTCAGTTTATTAATCATTTTGTTAAAAGTGATATTATTTATGAGATGCTTGGAGTTGAACATATTGAATATTACGAGCATAAATTTGATATTCTATTTTGTTTGGGAGTTTTATATCATAGAAGTGACCCAATTGCAATGTTAAAATCTTTATATAACGCTCTTAATAAAAATGGTGAACTTATTTTAGATACATTTATGATTGATGGAGATGAAGAGATTGCATTAACTCCAAATAAAAGATATTCTAAAATTCCGAATATATATTTTATCCCAACAATCCCTGCACTTATTAATTGGTGTAAAAGAGCAGGTTTTAGCTCTGTTGAAGTGCTTGAAACAATGGTAACAGATAGCTCAGAACAAAGATCCACAAAATGGGTTTATGAACAAAGCTTAGAAGATTTTCTTGACCCTAACGACAGAACTAAAACAATTGAGGGTTATCCTGCTCCCAAACGAGTATATATTAAGGCATTCAAAGGTGTAAAATAACAATAGACTTTTTTCAAAACTTATTTTTAGATTCCGTGTCAAGCACGGAATGACAAACATTAGGCACGGAATGACAAACATCAAGCACGGAATGACAAACATTAGGCACGGAATGACACAAACAATCGTCATACTCAGCTTGACTGGGTATCTACTCTAATAGTTAAGGCTTTTGTCTTTTGGGTACATTTGATTTAAAAATTACATCTCTAGGATTTCTTGATATATTATCAATATTATATATCAACTCTTGAAAAGAAAATGAGAGTTCATTTATATCAATTTTGATTGGTTCAATTATATCTTTAAAATTATAATCACCTCTTCTTACTGTTTTTTTAACCTCTCTTAATAATGAATATAACTCTTTAATTGTTGGTTTAAAGCTTTTCACCAATTCTTGTGAAGATGAGTCAAAATTTGTAAGAGTTTTATTTATATCTAAAATGGTTTCAATTAGCGTATCTTCTAAAAGTATAGTTTTTTGTGCAATGATTTTGCTATCAAGAAGTATATTCTCAATTGAATCTAAATTTGTAGAGGATAATAATTTATTACTTTTATCTAGAAATTGCAAAACTTCACTGTGTAGAATATTAATATTATCTTCAAATGATAACATCATTGATGGAATATTCTTAATTACAGAGATATTATTATCAGATGTTGTCAGATTTAATGCACTATTACTACCGCCTGTAATTTCAATATAAGATAATCCTGTAATCCCAAGAGGTTTGATGATTGTTATCATATCTTCTTTTATTGGTGTATTTTGCTTTATTTTAAGAGTTAATATCACCTTTTCTATATCTTTTGAATCTATATAAATATCACTAATAGAACCAACATTTATACCTTTTAATTTTACATTAGAATCAATAGAAAGCCCACCTACTGATTCATTTATATATGTTTTATAATATTTAAACTCATCTTTCAAACCTTTTTTAGTAAGCCAAAATATAAAAAATAAAGATGCAATAATAAAACTTAATACAAATATACCAACTATCGTATAATTTACTTTACTATACATCCTCTTCCTTTTGCAATCAAATTAAGTACCAAATTAAGTACCGTGTATTGAATTTCCACTTTTGTAACTTTCTAAAATAATTTTAGAAATAGCAGAATTACTTAATTCTAAATATTTTGCTATTTCAGTCTGTTTATAACCATCTTCAACAGCATTGATTATAGCATTATTACGTTGTTGTTTGGTTTTAGATTTATTAAAATACTCTTGTAAAGTCTTAGTTTTTTCATATTTATAACCATACTCTGTCTGAATTGGTTTTTTATTTTGTCTTATTTCTAGTTCTTTGAGTTCTTTTTTACTTAATCTCATCTCTAAATGCTCTTGTATTCCTTCATACTCTATTTCACTTTTTAGTTTTGAATGTTTAGCACACTCTATTATTTCTTGATTGGTAGTAAGGATGGTTGCTAATAGTGTAAATGGATACTCTCCCACTCTTTTACTCTTTTTTGCTTTAATGGGATTTTGTTCAATATATCTAAAGAGGTCATAAAGGTATTCTTCATCATTAATATACCAAGAACTATATCTTCCTTGCCACAAATAGCCAGAGCATTTATATTTTTTATTGAAATATTTAGCGTAATTGCCATTGATTTGTCTCATAAATAGCGAAAGATTTTCACTTATTGTTTCAATTAATAGATGATAATGATTATCCATCAAGCAGTAATCATGGATATTAACTTTATATATTTTACATGCTTTACACACTATCTCTAAAAACTTCTTTTTATCTTCATCTGATTTATAGACATTATTTCTTTTTATTCCTCTATTAATAATATGATGAAACCCTGCCAAGTCTATTCGTGGTCTTCTTCCCATTTTTTATCCTAGATTATGATTATCTTTGTAGTATTATATCATAAAAAATGGAAATTCAATACACGGTACTTAAAAGTTTTGTTCAATTATAGGTGCTATACAGTTTACTAATGTTATGATTTCTTTCATGGGATAACTTTTTGTTTTATTAATTTAAAATTATACTGTTATTCCATGCTTTTTGCCAAATTTTTTGGCTAAGGTATTGAAGTAAGTACCTAATTAATATTAATGGAGTTAACAGATGGTAAAAAACAGTTCAATAAATTCAACTATTGGTTTAAATCTACAAGAGGTAACAGAGTCCAAATTACGATGGGGTGATAATCGTTTAATGGCGATTAAGATTGTAACATTTTGGGATAGGTTTAAGAAAAATCTTCAAGATCCTATGATTATTATCTTATTAGTAGCACTAACGATTACTATCTTTTTTGCATATTTTGGTTATACCTCTATTTATGAGGGGATGGGAATATTTTTTGCTATTGCAATTGCAACTCTTGTTTCAACTTTTACAGAACACAAAAGTGAAGATTCATTTAGAAAACTCCAAGAGGAAGCTAGTAAAATTATTTGTAAAGTTTTTAGGGATGGTAAAGTCACTAATATTTTTATTACAGATATTGTAAGAAAAGATTCTATTTTACTTCAAGCGGGAGATGTAATTCCTGCTGATGGTATTGTGATAAAAGGCAAAGCAAAAGTAAATCAAGCTCCACTTAATGGAGAATCAAAATTAGCCAAAAAAGAGATTAAAAATTTTGGGACAGGATATTTAGCATTAAATAAAGTTTTTAGAGGCTCAATCTTGGTTGAGGGTGAATTGGTTATGGAGGTTCAAGCTGTAGGTGATAAAAGTGAATATGGTAAATTATCAAAAGAACTTTCTCAAGATTCACGAATTGCTCCTCTAAAAGTTGCCCTTTCAAAATTAGCTGATTCTATTGCTCTTTTTGCCTATATTTCATCCGTTTTAATAGCTTTAGTATTTTTTGGTTTCTCTTTTGATTATTCATTTACCACTCTTTTAGAAAATTGGAATACTGATTATATGATAGTAGTTTTAAAGGCAATACAAGCTATAACTTTAGCAATAATGATTATTATAATGGCAGTTCCTGAGGGGCTTCCAATGATGATAGCTATGGTTCTAAGCTTGAATATGCGAAAATTGATTCACGATAATGTACTAGTGCGAAAACTTACAGGGATTGAAGCTGCTGGGTCTTTAAATATTTTATTTAGCGATAAAACAGGGACAATTACAAAAGGGGAATTAGAAGTTGTTAAATTTATTTCAGCTCAAAATGAGTATCAAAGATTTTCAAATATTCCTTCTCCTATTTCAACTTATCTATTAAAAACAATAATGGTTGGTTCAACTTCCGAAATTGTTTATGATAAGGATAAAAATATTCAAATAATTGGAGGAAATCAAACAGATCAAGCTTTATCTACTTATATTTCAAAATCTATCAAAGACTTTACTCCTCTTATAACAAAAACAAAAATTCCATTTGATAGTCGTTGGAAATTTAGTGCTAATTCAATTGAAGCAGAATCTAAAATAACTTTGATTAAAGGTGGAGCAGAGGTTATTTTGGCAAATTGTGATGAGTATATTGATGAGTTTGGTAAGCGAAAAAAGATTGATAAAGAGGCAATTGAGAAAAAAATGGATGATTTGGCAAAGCAGAGTATGAGAGTTATTGCCTTTGCTATTTGGGATGAAGATGTAAGTGATTTAGAAGAAGATGAAACTCCTACTTTAGCTAAAAATTTGAAATTTGTGGGAATGGTAGCAATTAGAGATGATATTCGCCCTGAGGCAATTAAGGCAATAAAAGAGTGTCAAAAAGCTGGGATTTCTATAGTGATGGTAACAGGTGATAATATTCAAACTGCCAAAGCGATAGCTAAAGATGTAGGAATTTTAAAATCCAAAGAAGAGGTTATTTTGACTTCAAATGATTTAAAACATCTAAGTGATA
Organism: Campylobacteraceae bacterium; assembly: GCA_027100635.1. Classification (GTDB taxonomy): domain Bacteria; phylum Campylobacterota; class Campylobacteria; order Campylobacterales; family Sulfurovaceae; genus FS08-3. The sequence goes on from JAMOOQ010000038.1 coordinate 21,409, forward strand.
AGCAGTTAAAAGAGATTTTGCCAAATTTAAAAGTTATTGCTAGAGCAAAACCAACAGATAAAAGTCGTTTAGTAAAAATTGCCCAAGAATTGAATTTGGTTGTGGGGATGACGGGTGATGGAGTCAATGATGCTCCAGCTTTAAAAATGGCAGATGTTGGATTTGCGATGGGAAGTGGTACAGAATTAGCAAAGGAGGCTGCCGATATCGTAATTTTGGATAATAATTTTAATTCAATAGAAAAAGCAGTTCTTTATGGTAGAACTATTTTTAACTCTATCCAAAAATTTATTACTTATCAATTAACTGTAAATTTAACTGCCATCATTATAGTCTTATTTGCTCCATTTATGGGCTACGAAATGCCTTTTAGTTTAATTCAAATTTTATGGATTAATCTAATTATGGATACATTAGCAGCTCTTGCTCTAGGAGGTGAACCACCACTAAAAACTTATATGCAAGAGAAACCGAAAATTAGAGGAACACATCCAATTAGTAGATATATGATTTGGGAAATCCTGCTATCAACTCTTTTTATAATAGCTATTGCATTTACTTTTATGCTAAATCCTACGATAAAAGAGTGGTTTAGAGAAGAGATATTTTTAACTGCATTTTTTAGTTTTTTTATATTTATAAATACTTTTAATGCCTTCAATGTACGAAGTAAAGGAGTAAATATTTTTGAATATATCTTTAAAAATGCTCTATTTTTACCAGTAATTACACTAATCCTTACATTTCAAATCCTAATAGTAACATTTGGTGGTGAATTTTTCAAAACTCAACCACTTAATATAAATGAATGGCTAATAATAACTCTTTTAGCTCTTTTAATTATTCCATATAATATAGGTATAAAAATAGTTAAAAAATATGTAGATTAGAATTTTAATTTTAGGGAAAGGTGACAATTTATTACTTTTATTGTTAGAGTTCTTTCAAAAGTAGTAACTCTGGTGCTTAAGCTTTAACTTTACATTCCATCTGCAAAAGCACTCAAATCTATACCATATACTTTAAGATACAAAAAAAGGGGGAGGACAACGAATCCCCTTTTAATTATTATATCTATTTTATACTTTTTAATCTCTTTAAACAAAATATTAACTTTATATGATATAATTTCAGCCTACAATTTAAGCGACTGTGGTGGAACGGTAGACACGCTACCTTGAGGGGGTAGTGCCTTATGGGTGTGGGAGTTCAAATCTCCCCAGTCGCACCATTAATAAAATTAAAAACTTAATTCAAAATATATTATAAATAGGAAAATTAATGAGCAGTAAGATAGAAGATGAAAATAGAGCTGTAATGATGTTAGAAAAATCTATTCTTAGAGCAAAAAGCATATTAGAAAAAGAGCAAAAACTAAAGCCATTTGCAATGATACTTTATGATGATGGCTCAATAAAAACCATACATAATCAAGTAGAAGACCCTGAAGAGAGTTATGTTCTGCTTCAATCAGGTTTAAAAATTAGAGTAAAAGAGGGTGGTGTTGATGTTATAGTGCTTTTAATTGACACTATTATTCCTGAAAGATTTAGTAAAGTGGGTATTTTAGAGGGTATTAGAGTTCATATAGAAGAGAAAAGTAAAGATAGCGAGAGAGTAGGGGCAAGATTTTTATATGTACCTTATCAATTATGTAAAACTGCTAGTAATAATGAAATATTTGCTGATTTATATCCACCAGTACCAATGAGCTTTCCTGCTGAGTTTATATTATTTAAAGAGAATAGTTAAGAGATTCCATATTTTAGGGTACCCACAAGGGGATACCACCCCTACGGCTGATATTATATTTGTAGGGGCAATCTCTTGTGGTTGCCCTTATAAACTTCAAAAGCAATTTAAATACGCCTAATATTAGTTATTAATCTTTAATCAAAGCAATATCTAAAACATCTTTTATATTATCTACAGCGATAATTTCAATTGCATCTTTAACTTCATCAGGAATATCATCTAAATCCATTTGATAATTTTTAGATGGAATAAGAGCTTTTGTTACACCTGCTTTATATGCAGCGATCAGTTTCTCTTTTAGTCCACCAATTGGCAATACTTTACCCAAAAGCGTCACTTCACCTGTCATTGCAACTTTATTATCTACTTTTCTATCTGTTAAAATAGAGGCAATAACCAAAGACATTGCAATTCCTGCACTAGGACCATCTTTTGGAGTAGCACCTTCTGGAACATGTATATGAATATTATATTTTTTATAAATTTCATCTTCTGATTCTAAAAATTTCTCATCAATCAAAACTTTAACTACACTCATAGCAATTCTTGCTGATTCTTTCATAACATCGCCTAAGCTACCTGTTAATTCTAATAACCCTTTACCCTTTATTTTAATAGCTTCAATTGTTAAAACATCACCACCAACAGCAGTCCATGCCAATCCATTTACTATTCCAACTTTTGGTTTATAATCAACAGGTGATATTTCAAACACTTTTTTATCTGCATATTGAGGTAAATTTTTTAGTGTAATTGAGATTTTATCTTTTTCACTACTTGACATTATCTCTTTAACAGATTTTCTCATAAGTGAAGCAAGAGTTCTTCTTAAGTTTCTAACTCCAGCTTCTCTTGTATATTTATCTATTAACTCTTTTAATGCACTATCTGTAACGCGAAATTCACTTCTTTTTAGAGCATGTTGTTTTAGTTCTTGTGGGATAAGATATTTCTTTGCAATCTCAAATTTCTCATTTGGAGTATAACTATTTAACTGTATAAACTCCATCCTATCCCTAAGAGCAGATGGGATATTTCCCACATCATTAGCAGTTGCAATAAATATAGCTCCACTTAAATCTATATGAAAGTTTAAATAATAATCTCTATAATGAGAATTTTGTTCAGGGTCTAATATCTCAAGAAGAGCAGAAGTGGGGTCTCCTCTAAGACTTCTCCCAACTTTATCTATCTCATCAAGAACTATTACAGGATCCATTTTTTTTGCTTCAACAAGACCTTGAATCACTCGTCCTGGCATTGCTCCCACGTAAGTTCTTCTATGACCTCTTAACTCATTTACATCCTCTAATCCACCAAGAGCCAATCTTACTAATGGTCTTTTTAATGCAGAAGCTATAGAGTTTGCTAATGAAGTTTTACCAACCCCAGGAGGTCCTGCAAAACATAAGATTACACCTTTTTTTTGATTATGCTTAAGACCTCTTAGATTTGAAAATTCTCGTACTGCAAAAAACTCAACAATTCTCTGTTTTGCTTTTTCAAGTGAATAGTGGTCAGTATTTAACTTTTTTTCTACTGCTTCAACACTTAGAGATTTACTACTCTCATTAGCATAAGGGATTTCAAATACCCATTCAAGATAACCATATAATACACCAGCATCACCACTATCAGGATGGATTCTTGCTAATTTATCAATTTGTTTTAAAATCTCTTTATAAGCATTTTCGTTAATATGAGGTTTTATCTTAGCTAATTTATCTCTAAAATGGGCTATCTCTTCCTCTTTATTTGTATTAATTCCAAGTTCAGTTTGTATCTGTTTTAGTTGCTCTTTTAAAAAATATTCTTTATTTGTTTTCTCTATTTTTACATGAACTTTTTGTCTTATCTCTTTTTCAAGTTTGGCTGATTCTATCTCTCCAATAACAATATCAATAATATCAAATATTCTATCTTCTATATCATTTTTAATAAAAAGATTATAAGCTTTTTCATTTTCTAAATGTAACATTGATGAGATTAAATCGGCTATTCTATTTGGCTCATCATTATCAGAGATAGTTTTGAGTAATTCAGAAGGGAAAGAGTTATTTATGGATGATAATATTTTTAATTTTTCTTGTAAAATCTCCATAACAGCATCTATTCTTGTTTCATTATATTCTTTATATTGCACACTATCTATAATAGCCATTAAAAAAGGCTTTTTCTCTTTAATATCTTTTATGATTCCTTTTGTAAATCCCTGAAATAAAATTTTTACTCTTCCATCAGGCATATTTACTTTTCTCATCACTGAACCAATAACACCCACACTATTTATAGAAGTTTGATTATCATCTTTATCATATGTTGGTGAAGCGATAAATAAAAGAGTATTATTCTCTATTGCATATCCAGCAGCATCAATATTTACCTGATCGCTCAAAAATATTGGACTTATCATAAATGGATATAAAAATAAACCATCTTCTACAACAATAGGGATAGTTGTTGGGAATTCATCGTAATCGCTTAATTGCATTTATATTTCCTTATTATTTTGATAATATCATATATCATTTAGATTCCGTGCGTAACACGGAATTTAGTTTGTAGATTTTATTTAAATACGCCTGTAATCATATTAGTTTTTGGAATACTAATATCATCTGACTTAATTGCAGAGTTAGTATTTTTTTCTCTATATACTTTTGCAGCATCTTCTTTTCCAATTCTATTGTATAATGAAGCTACATTTTCATTTAAAAGGTATTGACTCATTTTAAGTCTTACCACAATAGTCTTAACTAAAACTAAATAAGAAGATGATGGATATGTATATAAAAACTTATTTGCATTAGTAATAGTATCCATCATAAGTTTTTGATCTTTAGTTACATCTTTAATTCCTAAGAATGCAGCTTTTATTTTCATAAATTCAGCATATTCTCTTCTGTCTCCTACTGCAAATCGTTTATTATACTGATCAAAGTAATAATTTGCCAATAGATATTCCTCTTTGTCCATATGTGCATGAGCCAACATCATAATTGTTGTAGAAAGCAATAAAGAACGAGGATGTTCACTTCTCATAGATAGATAATACTTATCTGCTTTATCAAGTTCTTTTGTACTAATAGAATTACTAATCTTATGATACCAAGATAATGCTGTTTTATTAAACTCTTTTTTACCAGAATCTACTGCACAACCTGTTAAAAATATTAACGCAAAAGTAATAAACACTATTTTTTTCATCAATCAACCTCTTTTATCTTTTAAAAGATAATATCTTAAAATATATTATAACTAACTTTGATTTTAATATAGACCAAATTTACCATCAGCTCTTTTATACATAACTCTAAGAAGACCATCGTTATCATTAAATACTATAAATTGTCTTTTTTTCTCCTCTTTTAAAGCATAAACTGCCTCATCAAAATCTAAAGGTTTATGAAGTTCTAAATCCATAGGAACAATCTCTATATCCTCTTCTGTATTATCAAATTCTGAAATAGCTATAGCATCTTCACCCATATCTTTAAAACTAGTTATTCTATGACCTTTGATTTTATCAGCATGTCGTCTTAGAGATTTTTTGACTCTCTCTATTGCTAAATCAATTGATGCATATACATCTTTATTTTTTTGTGTAATAACTATGCTATTTTTATCTTTTAGATTAATGATAAACTCTACTGCAAAATCTTTTTTGCCATGTTTTTCGTTTGAAGAGATGATTGTTGTTGCTGAAATTATATCTAGGTTATATTTATTAAGAGTCTCCATCGCTGAGTTGATATACTCCTTAATTGAATCGGTAAGATCAAAATGTCTACCTACAATACTTCTATTCATAATTTATCCTTTGTTATAATATAAGAGTTTTTTACTCTTAGGTAAATTATAACTAGTAAAGATAAATATTGGGTAAATAATATTAATTTAATCTTAAATTGATTGAAGTAAGGGGTAAAATTACCCCTATAAGTTAATTATATTTAGATACCCAGTCAAGCTGAGTATGACGATTAGAGACTAACATACCCGTCGTCATCGTGTATGACAGTTGTTTGTCATTCTGAATTTAATTCAGAATCTAAATCTATTAAAGTTTTTGAATAGTTCTTTTATGGTATGTTATCCAGTGTGAAATACCTGTTGTTATATGTTGATTAATATCTCTATATCTTACATAAACATCAACAATAATATTGGGGCTAATATTAATACCACCTGTTCCTTTAGTAACAATAGGGGCTGTATTTAAAATTCTTGCAGGGGTGCAACTTAAATTATTTCCTATATAAGATATATTAACATTTACTCTATAGCCCATTCCACCATCTACTGAACCTTCATTATTCTCACCTATAATAACATTACCTACATCACCATTAATATTTTCTACACAAGTTCCAGTGGTACTATCATTACCACTAACTGCCAAAATTGCAAGTTCTGTATAACTTTTTGCTAATAAAATTGATTGTTCTTTTTGATATTGAGTGGCTGTTGATTTTACAATTTTAGCAGACATTGTAAAAACCAATGCACTAATAGCCGTCATTGTAACCATAACTGATATTGCCATCAACATAGAAAATGCTTTTCTCATCTGATTACCGCCTTCTCTTTACATGTAGATATCTCTTCATCCAAACCAGTTCTTTCTTTTACACAAATTTTAAATCTAACATTATCACCAGAACCAGAGAATCTAAATACACTAATATTTCTAACTAAAACTTTACTATTAGCATTTATATAGCTTTCTCCTTCCCATGGTTGATAATCATATCGTAAGACTAAATCACATATATTATTTAGGTTACTCATTATATTAGTATCACATATTTCTGTTGTTCCTGATTTAACAGGTACAAGAGCATAAGCACTTCGTGTTAAAGAGTATTGTTCATGGACTCTTTTAGCTACATTATCACTTAATGTAATATTAGTATTATCTGCTATTGATCCAATGGTTGAGATGCATGATCTATCTCCTGTATAACCAATACAGTTTATATCATATCTCTGAGTAGAACTATATCTTAACCCAGAAAATATAAGTGCCATATCTGAAATATCACTCTTTGATACATTTTGTACTATACTTGATAATAATCCTAGATTTGACCCAGGAGTTGAGATATTTGATCTATTTGAATCAGCAATATCACAAAAACCACTCCATGATGGTCTTCCATTTGCATCATTTGTATTAAAACTATCAATTGCCAATCCATACCATTCAAGTATTGGATATGTTGAGGCATCTGGAATTTGATTAATTAAAACCGTATCATTATCATCAGCTGGATTTCTACCAACAGTTGTTCTTGCAATTCTGTGAGAAAGCCTATTTTGTATAATAGAAGCAGCTAATTCTGTTTTTACACTACTTTTATGAAGCCCTCTTTGTGTTACATAATTAGAATAAACTTGTGCCATAATCTCTGCACCCATAGAAGCCACTATTCCCAAAACAACCATTACAAAAATAAGCTCTATCATAGTAAAAGCTTTTCGTTTTTTTGAACTATTTAAATTTATTTTTTTCATTAATAGTCCCTTGCTTGAGCAAATCTATAGTGACCAAGATTACACATAAAAGCACTAAGTCTAATATTCTTAGCTAATTCTTTTACATCACTTTTGGTTGTTAAATTTACACTAACTAATTTTATATTTGTAGTTCCTGATGGTGTATTATTAAATGGATGATTAAATGTAAGTGTAGTGCCATTATAAGTACCACTACTTGGATTATCTGAACCAAAAGCAACAGTAGTTCTAAGATTAATATTTAAATCTATATAATTGTCTCCACCAGCATCTGAATCTCCTTTTAAAGTGGTATCTTTTCCATCATAATCATCAATATCATCTAATGGTTCTCCAACTTTCAAATCATCAGCATTACCCTCTCCAAATTGACCACTATCAACTGCATTAATAACTCCACCTTCACTAGATACAAAAGATCTAAAACTTGCTATAGGTGTTCCAATTCGTCTTGCTGTTGTCAAACTAACCATATCTAAATCATCATTACCATTATCAACAGTTAAAACCACTGGGTCAATTCTTTTATTGGTATTGCTAACATCCCACTCTTTTGTTAGCAATAGATTAACTTGAGAAGCCAAAACATTAATAGACTCTTGTTGAAGAGCCACATAACCACTTCGTACAGATTGGTTTATAAGTGTAGGAGCACTTAACAATACAATTGCCATAATAACAATTGCAAAGATAAGCTCTATCATTGCAACCCCTTTACGATGTAAAACTGTTATCATTTTATCCCCCTTTTCCCTTACCAGTTTACTCTCTGTCTTGTTTGAGAACTACTTCCATTTGTATCAATGATATGACCTCTCTCACCAACTCCTGACCAAGTTTCCGTAGGTGCTACAATAAATTCTACTTGATATGTATATCTTCCCATAGCATCTATTGGATCATATCGTAACCAAGGAGAAGGTTCAAGTCTAATATCAACCATCTGTTCACCTGCATCATTACGTACTGTTACATCTTCATCAGTACCATTAGCTCTAATATCAATAGCTTTAACCGTAGCTGAACCTACTATCACATTAGAATTTATCACACCATCTAGTTGATTAATAGAATCAAAACTTCTGTTTATAAACCAACTATTTTCATTAATTATATCATCTGATAAATTTGTTACAAATGTATTACAATCAATAGATGGATTAAAATCACAGTATATATCTGAAAATATTGGTGTTTTCTCAGAAATTTCTGTAATCTCTGGATATAATTTTCTTGATGCACGAACCCTAGAATATACAAATGTAATATTTTGATTACTATATGTTCTATCTATATCATTAGTTGAAGCTTTTGTAGATAGACCATCTGTAATAGTTTCTGTAGCAGTAATATCAGATACATTTAAATCAAATGGATTAGATGGTACATTTAAATCTTTTGTAAAGTTAAATGGAATACTAATGTTAGCAACACCACCTGTATAGTCCAGTTTATCTATATCATATTGTAAAAATATCTCTGGGTCTGTTGTCAGTTTTGCCATATCCCAAACTTGTCTATTTCCACCCGCTGGTGTAAATACATACTTTAAACTATTTACTGTAGTTGTATTTATTGCATCTGCTGTTGTATCAAAATCTAAATTTATTTCTGTATTTTGAGCAGAACATACACCAGCATAGTTCGGAGCAACAGTGCCGTCAGCCCGTAGAGCAGTCACTCTAAATGCTAAACTAGCAGCCATTGTCTTATTTAAATTAGTAATTTGGTCTAAACTTAAATCAGATAGATGAGTATAAGGATTATTATTAAAATTATTAAGAGATATACCATCTACTCTAAGATTACTTGGTCTTACTGTGATTACTTTCGATGTATTAAATGGTGTGATATATCTATCACCATTTGCAGTATCCCCTGGTTTTGCATCTGTAAATGCAAACTCCTGCCCATTAATTTCGCTAATACTTAGATTATAAGTTGATACATTTGGCAAGGTATAATCAGCAGTAACAGTTCCATCTGAAAAACTAACATTTGGAGTAAAGACAGGATCTAATACATCACAACTTCTAACTACATTTGTTAAGGCTACATTAAATGAGTTACCTTGACTTTCATTATATCTTAAAGTTGGATTACTATTACTATCAAATGCATTAAATGTAATCGCAGATGGATTTTGAGCTATATAACTTGTACCTATAGTGGAATTAAATCTATCTGGTCTAATTGCAAAATCATCATCTGAATATACTAATCTATAACCTAATCTATTTGGTTGATTTATTGTATAGTAAATTCCATTTTGACAAGATTCATAAGGGTATACAGTATATTGTTCTGTTTCATCACTATAATCAGCACACATTGTAAATTGAACTCTTACATTTTTATATGCACCTGCAACCTTAAAGCTTTTTAACTCTCTATCATTTTTAGTTGCATTAAACATCTGTTTATCACCATTATCAATAAGAGTTGTAATAACCTCTGGTTTATCTGAACCTGATGAATCTACAAGTTGATAAAGCACCTTTATATCAAAAGATGCTATATCTGCAGTATACCCTTTAGCAATTAAAGTAGCTAAAGCTTGTGCATAAAATGGAAAACCATTATGTATTTTCTCTTTTGCTTCAAATCTATCTCTTTCGTGATTTAAACTAGCTAACATAAGTTGAAACTTATTATTTACAATCTTTGTTCTAGTGATTTTAGCATCTATCGTACTATCTGTATTCCATGCACTAAAAGGTCCTTTATTATATAAATCAGCATTATAGACTCTACAAACACCTCTTACACTAAGTTCATCAATTTCGTGGTTATTACATCCTCCACCAGTACCAGAGGTAAAGGCTAATCTTACCTTTTCTGGTGCTTCTGCCTGATTATACATTGGGTCTTTTGCATCAAATTCATTAATTACAGTTTTATATCCATTACCACTATCTTGTTGTAAAGATATTAACAGTTTTGCAGGATCTCTTGCATCAATTCTAAACTTATATCTATCTCCTGGATAACTTGAATTTCTCATTTTTGTTGCCACAGTATGATTTAAATTTGTATTTGCACCCAAAAACTTATATCCATGATATCTATCACTTCCACTTAAATCACCACTAGAACCTCTTATTGTCACATTATTTGGCTTAAATCCAACTCCTCCATCTCGCCCCTCATTAGGGTTAGAGAAGTTTCCATATTCATCAATACCAAGACCAATCCATCCCCCTTCAAATCCTTTTTTTCTATGTCTTTGAGCATATCCCATTGAACCACCAAAAGAACCAACTTCAGGAGAGTGACCAACATCTGAATCAAATAGTACCATTACAATACCATCAGCTCCCCACTTACCTATACCACCACCTTTTGTAGCAGTAGAACCCTTTTCACATCCACCATAAGCATATTGAAGATACTCAACCTCAATTAAATTCCATTTTGCTAAAAAATAGTAATCTTTGGTTACGGCAGTTGCCAAACTATGGCCTCTATCTGTTAATCTAAGTCTTCCATCAACTATTGCTGGCTCAAATCCACCTTGAGAGAATAGTGTTCTCCATTTATCATCCAATGCACTACCAAAATTATCTTTAAAACATAAAGGGACATCATCTTCTGTTTGAACAGATATTGTAAGATTAGTCTCTTTAAGGCTTCCAAGCGTTACATCTTTACCAGTTGTTACAAGTTTAAGTTTTCCAAAAAATGTTTCATCATTTTCTATACGGTTATCTCTATTTATTGTTGTACTTACTGTTGCAGACATATGCCCAGCTAAAATTGTCACTTGCTCTGGATTTGGATTATTCTCTGTATAATCATAAATCGCCTGAGCATGTATTCTCTCATCGTAAGGGTCACCATCAAAAGTTTCATATTCAACAATTACATCATAATCTAAAACCTCATTTAGTGTAATATTTACATCTTTATATGTAATATACTCTACACCACCATCAATAGCAGGTTCTTTAAATATATATTGATTTGAACTAAATTGTACAAAAGCACTACACTCTCCCATACCATTATTATTTAATCCTGTCGGATCATATCTAAACTTTGCATTGTTACTTAAGTATAAATCATCTTCTGCTGTAACTCCACCAATAAAACCTTCTCCTGAATTAGAGTTTGCAGATAGTATAAAGTTTCCTTTTGTGTAAAAGAATGCTGTTACATCCCATTGAGCAGAACCATTATTTGGAAACTCAAAGTTACTTTGTCCAAATACAAAGAAATTAGAAGCAGTTCCGCCTTTATTAACAGTTAGTTCATTTCCTTCCCATCTTAGAGTACCTCGTAAAAAGATTCTAACTTTTCCAGTAGCTTCAATCGTTAAATCATTTCCTTGATGTCTCCAAGAATTTATATAATAATCACCATCGGTAAATACATACTTTATTCCTGCTTTATTCCCACTATCAAGGTTTCCTATCATCATATATTTTCTACCACTACTATACGCTTCTGTTGCATTAAATGTTATAGTAATATTTCTACTACTTGCAACATAACTTCCAACCTCTTTTTGAACTATTGTAGTACTTTCTGTAAGAGTTGTAGAAGATAAATCTGTTGTACTTTTAAATGGAACATTATAATCTATAATATTTGGAGGTTTAACCTCACAAGGAACATTATTACATAGTGCATCATCTGTTGTAATAGTATCTCCGTTTTCATTAACAGCTGGAGATACTTTTTTATAAGGTGCGACAATATTTGCTACATCAAGAATAATAACCTTATTACCTCCACCACCATCTAGTGTTAAGTTTTGATATGTTTGTAATGCACTTGGAAAAATCCCACACTGAGATAGTTCAGGTTCATCATCTTCTTCACCAGTAGCATTACAATCGCCATATCCACTATCAGCTAAATCGCTATCATAACATACTTTGGTATCGTTATCTAACTGGATTTTATTTTCTGCAGATACTGCACCTTTAATATAACTAGCACTTCCTAATATCACATCTTTTTTAGAGTAGATAGCACCTACTATTCTTGAATCATTATGGACATTAAAATTACCATAAGCAAAAATAAACAGATTTGAAGCACTATGAGTATCACTACAAAGATTAGATCCACCAGTAGTATCACTATTGATTCCAATTTGAGAAATAGTTTCATAATCATCTTCTATAATTAAATTAACTTTTCCATGCATATTCCACTGATAACCACTTCCACTACCTTGAGTAGAGAGAGTTTTAATATAATATGTACCTGAATCAAACTCAATATGATTATTAGACCCAGTATCAAAAAGATTCATTTTAACAACAACTTTTTTACCTGAAGTATATGGAGTAATATTTACTCTTGTGGCATCACCTATCTCAAATGTACCAATATCTATATAATCTGCAATAATATTAATTATATTTTCTTGCCCAACACCTGATACATCTTTTATGCTATTAATATTAATATAAGGAGCTCTAAGAGTATAGTTACTTGTATGACCAATATATAATTTATCTATTTTAATTGTTTGAATAGCTTTAAAATCAACAAGAATTTTTGCACTACCTTGAGTTGAAATATCATATTGACTAATTGTCCCTATTTTAATATTTTTTGCCAAACTATCAGTTGTTTTAAATTCACCATCCTCTTTCGTTTGAAGAGAACCTATACTAAATTGATACTCTTTAGAATCAGCACTTTTAAATGTAACTAAAGCTGCATCAGCACCATTTTTAATACTATTAACTGCAACACTTGTCGTAACTTCAAATGGAATATTTGTTGTTCCACTATTCCAATCAGAACTAACAGTATTATAATCACTATCTGTTAATTTTGTACCGCTTGTATTAGTAGTATACTTTACATTTGTAGTAGAAGTAGATACTGGTGATGCTATTGTAAATGTGGCTGGATATTTCATCCCATTAGTTGGGTCAGCAAATGCCTCAGCACCATGCATAGATGGTGTACAACCGGCATTATCCCCATCTGCTCCTGCCGTATCATTACAAGTTATCTCATTTCCAGGTCCTCCATTTACAGGAGTTGAATATGTATTAAGATCTTTATCTGGATTATTATATAATTTTGCACTACCACTACTAAAATCTACACTAGAATCAATAGCTCTTGTCTGAAGACCATCTTCAAATACACCACATCTTTCTGGCAATACATTTGGATTATCATTTGGTATTGTTTCATCATCTAAATCCACATTTGTACTAGAGTCACACGCAACAACTTGACCTCTATAATTAACACCATCTTTAACATAAGTGGCATATAAACTACTAGTATTTAAACAACTCATACTCATTGCAGCAGTTGTTGATACTCTTGCATTTGTATCTTCTGGTGAAATTGAGTTTGTAAATGAAAATGCCGTTGTAGTACCAAGCATCCCCATAGGACCCATATCAATATTACTACTAGTATCACAATTTCCAGATGGTTCAACAGCACAATTAGCAGACATTGTTCCACCCATTCCAGACTCATCATAATAGACATTAACTTGTTCAAGTGTAGAATCTGCCACATTATCTAAAGGAATACCAGTAGTACAACCAATTCCACCTTTACACATTCCCATATCCATACACATCATTCCACTAAATGTAAAATCAGCATAACATATATCATCCGCATTTTCTACATAAGTAGTAACTGGTTCATTTGGAAATAGATTTGTTGTTGGAACTATAGTTTTTACAAATATATCTTTATTATTTTGCCACTTAACATGTACATTGGCACCTCCACCTTTTTCTATAAACTTTATCTCAATAGGATAATATCCCATTGTAAAAGATTTTAATTTAGAATTTTTATATTTATTTTTACTCCATGTATCAAGATAATATAACTCTTCTCCATCAATAGTTAATCTTAAATCATCATCATGCTTTAACCAAAATTGATAATTCCCATCTTCTGGAATATATATCCATCCCGTCCATGTAACAGAAAAGTTATTATTACCTAATCCACCACCAGGATTACCATTACCCCAATCCCAATCAACAGTAGGATCAATTCTACTTATATTTGGTGTTCCACTCCAACTAGTATTATCATAATATTTGGCATTTAATCCATTTGTTGGAGTTGATGTAGCATCATCTTCTGAAACGACTATATTAAATGATTTAGAATTAGAAACCCCATCGATATCTGTAGCAGTCAATGAAACAGGAAATGAACCAATATCAGCACTAGTTCCACTAAGTGTGCTACCATTAAATGATATTCCAGAAGGCAAAGTTCCATCTAATTCATAGTTTGTTATATCATCATTTTGAGTTTTATTAACAAATACAGATAAATCAGAGCTAAATGCTACATCTTTTTTTATAGCTTGTTCTGATATAGTATCTATAACTGGAGGTGTTCCTGTTACTTTTATAACAAAACTTTGCTTATTTGATTCTCCATCTTTATCTGTTACACTAACCTCTATCGGAAATTCACCAGTTTGTGTTGCAGTTCCACTAATTATACCTGTAGTAGTATCAAAACTAACTCCATCAGGCAATGCTCCTGTTTTATTATAAGATGTAATATTATCATTTTCTGTCTTATTGACAAATGTTGATAAATCTAAATTTATAGTATCATCTATCTTAATAATCTCATAAGGATTAGGTGTAATAGCATCAAGAGTTGGAGGTGTTCCCTCTTGTTGTGTTGATTCCACAATAGTTAAATAAAAATCTGTATCAGTTTGTAGAGAACCATCTTTTACTCTACCACCTATATTGTTACGCTCCAAAGTATACTCTGGAGTACCACTAATAATACCAGTTGCAGTATCTAAAGATAATCCACCAGGCACCCACCAAGTTTCATAAGTTAGAGTATCTCCATCAGGGTCAGTTCCATGCATTTGATAACTAAAAAATTCACCTTTAACTGCTGTTTGATCTGGTATGGGATCAATAGATGGTGCACTATTGGAATCTGTAATTGGAGTAAAAGAGAATTTTAATGTATATCTCATATAATCTCTATCTGTTTTTATAACTTTTACATAATATGTACTACCTCCAATTACATCAAAGGAGGAGGAAGGGTGAGTATACGATTTAGAAGAGCCATTATATATATCTTTACTATCACAACCTCTACCTATAAAAAACTTGACTTTCATCTTATTTCCCCATTGATGTGTACCTTCAGATAAAGATACTGTACCACTAGCCGATGGTGTAAATTTAAGATATATATTTTTCTTAGTACTCCATGAACCTTCATAAGAATTTTCAACATTAGATATACTATTAGAAACACCATCTAATGTTGAAATATTATAAGATGAAGAACAAGTATTAGGTGCTGTTTTTACACCCCATAAAATATTTGGTAAAATAAATAATAAAGCAAAAAGATACTTTAGATATACTCTACTTCCGTTTAGCTTTCGCATAATAAACTCCTTGTTATATAAAAGAGATGTTTGAGAACATAAATTTGTGATTAAATTGACAGTTAAAAAACTCTCTTTTATTATGATATTAAGATTTTGGACAATTCCGTATCTTTAGTAATTATAGTCTTATATATTTTAATTAATACTTAAAGACAACACCTTAGCCAAAAAAATCCAAAATCATTAAGCCACATCTCCATGAATCATCGAAAATGCCGAAACTCTCCAAATTGCCTCATTAATTAAAATATCATCCACTTTTTCCCCATATAATTTTAATACTTCTCTAGTATATTTCTCTGCTCTTATGATTAGAATTTACCTTTACTTTTTAAAGTAGTTAATATACTATATAAAGAATTTAATCGTTCTTTCAGCTCAATACTTTGTTCATTTAAAGCATTATTAAAGTTTTGCTTTTTATTATCATCAATTGATTCTTGAATTATCTGTATTCCTGATAATTGATTTTTAAAAGTATTTCTTTCAAATTCACAAGTATTATCTTGGCAATCCAATAAAACTTTTGCTATTAAAGTTGTAGAATCAATAATTCTGTGTAAAGGAACTTCTTCTGATTGACGTGACCATTTATCGCCAGTATGTCTCATAGTTTTTAATGAAATATCTTCTTCATCCCATTGAGATATACCAATAGATAAATATTGACAATCTGTATTATTTGCAAAGTGACCATCAAATTGTGTATATGGTATTGCGTATACTGGTTTATGTTCTAAATTATGAGATAAATTCTCATTTGCTTTATAACTTTTTTTATTTCCAAATTCATTTATTGGCATTGCTTATCCTTTATTTTATATAATTATACCCCAAAGCCATTCAATTCAGCTTCAACTTTAGTAATTTTATTTTTAGCATCTTCTAAGCCTTTTCTGTTTGTTGCCAAAACCTCAGCAGGAGCATTAGCCACAAATCTTTCATTATTCAACATCCCACTTAACTTATTTATCTCTTTTTCCAATTTCTCTTTTTGGCGAGTAAGTTTAGTAATAATTGGTTTCATATCAATCTCACCAGTTGGCAGATATACTTCAAGATTATCAGATAAATCAGTTATAGAATTTTCAACTTTTGCATCTACAAACTCAATATCTTTTACTTTTGCCAATCTTTGTATAAATGGTTTTGCCATATCTTTATCTATATTTGTATTTAGTTTAATATAAGCTTTATCTATCTTGCTATTACCCATATCAATTACCACTTTTGCTCTTCTAAGAGTCGTTATCGCCTCTTCTATAATCTTAAATGTATCTTCAACTTCTATATCTCTTTTGATATTTTTTGGAAACTGCATAATCATCAAAGATTTACCCTCTTCAAGAGTAGTTCCACTAAGTTTATGATATAAATGGTCTGCGATAAATGGCATAATTGGGCTTATCATTTTTAGCGTCTCTTTGAAAATAGCACCAAGTTCTATAATACTATCTTTATCTGCTTTTGAGTACTCAATACCCCAATCACAAAACTCATTCCAAGTAAAGTTATATAGCACTTTTGCCATCTCATCAAATTTATAGCTATCAATCTTTTCTCTAATTGTATCAACTGCTTCACTCAAACGGCTTTGCATATATAATCCAAGTGGAGTTTTAATCTCTATCTCGTTTAAATCTTTAAAAGTACTATGGTTTAGTTGAAGATAATTAGTTGCATTATAAAGCTTATTTGTAAAGTTTCTAAACTGCTCTAAATTCTTCTCTCCTAGCTTAATATCTCTTCCTTGAACAGCAAGATAGGCTAATGTAAATCTAATTATATCAGCAGAGTGAGCTTCTACCATATCAAGAGGGTCAATCACATTTCCTTTTGATTTACTCATTTTATGACCATATTCATCACGAACTAATGCGTGCATATAAATATCTTTAAATGGTAATTCACCAGTAAAATGCTCACTCATCATCATCATTCTAGCTACCCAAAAGAACATAATATCAAATCCAGTAATTAAAAGAGAATTTGGATAAAAATCTTTCATATCGCTATCATTGTATAAATCTTTTAACTCACCATTATTCCCCCAACCAAGTGGAGACATTGCCCATAAAGCAGAACTAAACCAAGTATCTAACACATCAGGGTCTTGAGTTAAACTTTTAGAAGCACATTTTGGACACTCTTTAGGATTATCGTCTTTATCTGCCCATTGGTGATTACAACTATTACAATTAAATACAGGTATTCTATGACCCCACCATAATTGACGACTTATACACCAAGGACGAAGCTCGTCCATCCATGCCGTATAAGAGTTTATCCAATGAGCTGGGTGGAAATTATTTTTTGCTTTAGTTTTATCAATAGAGTTTTGAGCCATCTCATTACTTAAAAACCATTGAGTAGATATAAAAGGCTCAACAATATTTTTACATCTATAACAGTGTCCAACTTGATGGATATGCTCCTCTATTTTTACAATATGTCCTGCATTTTCCAAAGCTTTTACAATTACTGGACGAGCCTCTAATCTCTCTAATCCTGCAAACTCTCCACAATAATCATTTAAAATACCTTTTTCATCAAATACTTTGATAAACTCTAAATTATGTCTTTTACCAACAGCATAATCGTTTTGGTCATGAGCAGGAGTAACCTTTACAACACCTGTTCCAAACTCCATATCAACATGAGAATCTGTGATAACTTTGATTTTTCTATCGGTTAAAGGTAATAAAACCTCTTTGCCAACAATATTACTATATCTACTATCATCAGGATGAACCATAATAGCAGTATCCCCAAAATAAGTTTCAGGTCTTGTAGTAGCTACTTCAAGCTCTCCACTACCATCAGCAAACTTATATATCATAGTATAAAACTTACCATTTACCTCTTCGTG
This sequence comes from Campylobacteraceae bacterium, assembly GCA_027100635.1. Classification (GTDB taxonomy): domain Bacteria; phylum Campylobacterota; class Campylobacteria; order Campylobacterales; family Sulfurovaceae; genus FS08-3. The sequence goes on from JAMOOQ010000038.1 coordinate 39,945, forward strand.
TTCTACCTCTATATCACTTAATGCCCCATCTTTGGTACACCAATTTACCATATAGTTATTTTGAGTAATCTGCCCCTCATCATAAAGCTTTACAAATGCCTCTTTTACTGCTTCTTGAAGCCCACTATCAAGAGTAAATCTCTCTCTCTTCCACGCAGGAGTAACTCCAAGTTTTCTCATTTGATGGACGATATTACTCCCACTTGTCTCTTTTTGAAGCCAAGCTCTTTTTAGAAACTCATCTCTTCCTATTTTATCTTTGGTTGTCCCCTCTGCTATAAGTTGCTTTTCAACTATATTTTGAGTAGCAATCCCTGCATGGTCAGTCCCTGGTTGCCAAAGAGTTTTATATCCATCCATTCTTTTATAACGAGTGATAATATCTTGAAGTGTAAATGTAAGTGCGTGACCAATATGTAGGCTTCCTGTAACATTTGGAGGTGGCATCATAATAGAGAAGTTTTTACCCTCCTCTTGAATATCACTATTTCCATCTATCTCAAAATAGCCTCTATCTTCACATAATTTATAATATTTGTCTTCAACTTTTTTTGGGTTGTATTTATCTGCTGTTTTTTTTTCTACTGTTTGGCTCATAGTTTTTCCTAAGTATATAATATACGAGATTATATCTAAATCGTATTAAACTTATTTGTAAAGATTTTTTGCTTTGAATTTGATATAGAATTTATGTTATAATACTCTAAAGGATATTTAAAAATGAATAATCAAAACAACCCTTTACATGGGATAAAATTAGAAGCGATATTAAATAAATTAGTTGAACATTACGGATGGGAAGAGTTAGGGGAGAAGATAAATATTAATTGTTTTAATAACCAACAAAGTATCAAATCTTGCCTTAAGTTCTTACGAAATGTTGAATATGAATGGGCTAGAATAAAGGTAGAGAAATTATATATTAAATTGATGAAAGAGCCTGTTTAAATTAGATTAATAGTGAACTTATTAATGAAGAGCATTTTAGGATCGATTTGGTTTCTATATCAGAGATATACTACAAGATGCAATAAAGAAGGTAAATTTTACCCATAGAAACATATCTTAAAATATTATAGATATAAATACAAGTTATAATTAATATATAGGATAAAGAGTGTATAATTCTAAAATTAAATATTTGGAGTTTATTATGAAACTATTTTTATCTTTTTTGCTTATTACCATATCTCTTTATGCAAAATATCTTGATTCTAAAACTTGTAAAGAGTGTCACGAGGATATATATTTTGAACATACTAAATCTATGCACTATAAATCATCTTTGTTTTCAGATGAGGTACATAGAAAAATAAAAGAGGCTGTAAATAAGGATAAGTACTCTTGTGCATTATGTCATATGCCATCAACAAAGAATCTTGCGGCTATGATTCGTGGAACAGAACAACCTAATGAAAAGGATGTAAGACAAACTGATGGGGTCTCATGTTCTTATTGTCATCAAATTAGTAAAGTCTACCATAGTAAGAAGTATAATATAAATATCTCTAGTGCAAAAGCTAATGAAAAACCAACAATGTTTGGTAATCTTTTAAATCCTGACGATAGTGATAAGCATAGTGCAAAGAATAATGAAATTTATAAAAATTCACAAGTATGTATGGGATGTCACTCTCACAAACAAAATGCAAAGGGATTTGAGGTTTGTAACACTAAAAATCAATATGATAAAACGAGTGATTGTATAGGTTGTCATATGCCAAAATCACCTGGTGGAAATGAAAAGTTTAATAAAAAAGGTCGTGATGAGTATGCAACTCATAATTTTTTGGGAATTCATTCTTTGAATATGGTTAAAAAAGCGGTTAAATTGGAACTTTTATATAAAGATGAAGTGTTAGAACTTACAATTAATAATAAGATGGGACACTCTATCATTACCCATCCTATGAGATTAAAATTTGCTAAAACTAAGATTAAACGAGATTCAAAAGTGATTTGGAGTAATTTTAAAGAGAGTCCATTAGAGGACAAAGAAGCAACATTTATTATAGTATTTAAAGATGATGCTAATAAAACAACCTTACCACATAAAGCGATAGGATATAAATTAGATCAAAATCTAAAAGCTAGTAGTTCTAAAGTTATTAAATATAAAGTTCCAAAATTACAAACAGGTGATGAGGTCATTACGCAATGGATTAGTTATATTATAAACCCAAAGATTTCAAAAAAATTACAAATTACAAAAGATGATATTATTAAACCATATTTTGGAGCAAAAGAGTCTATTTTTATCTATTAAACTTATTAGATAGATAATCAGTAGTTATTTTAAGAATTTTTATGATATAGTAAAATACATTTTAAGTAAAGGAATTTATATGATTAAAGAATTATTAACAATTGCAGCTCTAAGTAGCTGTTTAACACTAGGTTTACAAGCAGAGGCTCCTGCTAATGCAAAAGCTCCATCAGCTCAAACTACAGCACAGAGTGCAACTGTAATTAACCTTGCAGGTAAGCAAAGAATGCTAACTCAAAAAATGAGTAAAGAGGTTCTTATGGTTGCAAAAGGTATTAATGCTGATGTAAATAGTGCATCTCTTAAAAAAACTGTAGCACTCTTTGATAAGACTCTTAAAGGATTAATTGCTGGTGATGCTAGTTTAAATCTTCCTGCTACAACAGATAAAGATATTTTGGCTCAACTTCAAGTGGTTTCAGATTTATGGACACCATTTAAAGCAAGTATTGAAAAAGCTGATTTAGCTACTGTTGCATCAACAAATATCGCTTTACTTAAAAATATGAATAAAGCAGTTGGTATGTTTGCAAAAGCTGGTGGTTCTACACTTAGCCCTGAGATGGCAAAAACAATTAACCTTGCTGGTAAACAAAGAATGCTAACTCAAAAGATGACGAAAGAGTTACTTTTAATTGCTAATGGAATTGATGTTGATGCGAATACAGTAGCTATTAAAAAGACAGCAGCACTTTTTGAATCAACACTTAATGATTTGATTGCTAAATGTAAAAAAGATGAGATTAAAGCACAACTTGGTGTGGTATCAAAACTTTGGGCAGATTATGCACCAATCGTAACAAAAGCAGATGTTTCTGAAGCGTCTCTTAAGAGTGCAGATGCTATGAATATTCCTCTATTGAAAAATATGAATAAAGCAGTAAAAATGTATGAAGCGTCAGCTAAGTAGATTTTATTAATGGTGGAAGAATTCCACCAAAATATTGTAGGGGCAATCCTTTATGGTTGCCCTTTATAAACTATTTTTTAGTTTGAGTATTATGAATTGCATCTGCAATTATATCTTCACTATTTTGATTAATATGAATCTCTCCTGTTGTTACTCCTGAGTTTGGATTATTAAATATAGTTTTATCTAACTTTCCTTCACTATTAGCCACAATTGCCGATACTGTTGCATCTCCTGATACATTAACCACAGTTCTAAGCATATCCAAAAGTCTATCTACACCTAAAATTATTGCAATACCTTCAACTGGTAAACCAACTTGAACAAATACCATTGATAACATAATAAGTCCAACTCCAGGAACTCCTGCTGTTCCAATAGAAGCTAAGATTGACATCATAATTACAGTTAAATATCCTGTTAATCCAAGTTCAACTCCATACATATTAGCAATAAATACAGTTGCAACCCCTTGCATAATCGCCGTTCCATCCATATTTATGGTCGCTCCAAAAGGTACAGTAAAAGAGGCAACAGAATTATCTACACCAACTTTTCCTGTTACAGTTTGTAAAGTTACAGGGATTGTTGCATTTGAACTTGATGTTGAAAATGCGAAAACTTGAACTGCTCTAAGTTTTTTTAAAAAAAGTATAGGATTAAGATTTGTAAATAGTTTAAATAACACCATTTGAGTAACTAAAAGATGAATTGATAAAGCTAAAACAAGAGTAAAAACATACCCACTAAGTTCTATTAGCATACTAAATCCAAGCATTGCAACTGCTTTTGTTAATATTGCAAAAACTGCGTAAGGTCCAATTGCCATCACCATATTTACCATATTCATCATAACTTCATTAATAACTTCAATTCCAACTGCAATTGGTTTTGCTTTTTCTCCTACCATTAATAATGCGATTCCAAAGAATATTGCAAAAAAGATAATCTGTAACATATTTCCAGTGGTTAATGCTTCAAAAATATTACTAGGAACAATATTTATTAAAACTTCACTTAAAGCAGGTGCTTCTTTTGCCGTAAATTCTGCTGTACTTGTTTGTTCAGCTCCAACCCCTGGGTTTATTATTAAAGCCACACCAATAGCAGTTGCAATTGCTAAAGCTGTTGTCATTATATATAAAGCAAATGATTTTAATCCAACTTTTCCTAATGTATTCACATTTCCTATACCTAAAACTCCAGATAATAATGAAAATAAAACTAATGGAGCAACAAGCATTTTTAACATAGTGATAAAAATATCAGCAATGATTGTAAAAAGACCCAATATTATATATTCATTGACAAATGAACCCTCATAATTAATCCCTGTGTAGTTGATAATTAAACCAACAATAATACCTAAAAGCATACTAAATAAGAATTTAGCAGTTAAGCTCATATCTTTAAGTTTTTGCATATTTTTCTTCCTCTTATAAAATTATAATAGATTATAGGTATTTTGTCTTTAAAATCATCTTGATATAAGGGAGTAGTTGAGATAATACGCTTAATTTAGATATAAAGGAGATAATATTTATGGATTTTTTAGTATGGAATGTTGATCCAAATATTTTTAGTGTTGGAAGTATTACTATTAGATGGTATGGTTTGCTATTTGCTTTATCTTTTATAATGGCGATTAAAATAATGGAATGGGTATTTAAAAAAGAGGGTAAAAAGGTTGAAGATGTTGATACTCTTTTGATTTATATGATGATTGGAACAATTGCAGGAGCAAGACTAGGACATTGTTTATTTTATGACCCAATATATTATTTTAGTAATCCTCTTAAATTTTTAGCAGTTTGGGAAGGTGGATTAGCTAGTCATGGTGGTGCAATTGGGATAATATTAGCTGGGTATATATTTGCAAAAAAATTAAACTATAATTTTATTTGGTTACTAGATAGAATTGTTATACCAGCAGTATTATCAGGATTTTTTATTAGATTAGGAAATCTTTTTAACTCAGAAATTTTAGGTTCACAAAGTAATTTACCATGGGCTATAATCTTTCAAAGGATTGATAATATTCCTAGACATCCTGTGCAAGTTTATGAGTCAATTAGTTATTTAATAATATTTACTATTTTATTTTCAACTTATAAAAAATATGGCACAAAATTAAAAGAGGGATTTTTATTTGGTCTTTTTATGGTTACAGTATTTACAGCAAGGTTTATTTTAGAATTTATAAAAGTAAAACAATCAGCTTATGGAAATGATTTTGGTATTAGTACAGGACAATTTCTAAGTCTTCCATTTATTATATTAGGACTCTATATGATTTTTCTATATAAAAGTAAAGAAGATAATGGTTAAATTAAATGTAAATAAGATACTTGGTAGGACTTTAGTCTTTGGTATTATAGTTATTTTTACAGTTGTTATTACAGCAGATAATAGATTTGAGAATGCTATTAAGGTTTACTATAAGCAAAAAAAATATAGACTTGCCGCATCTTTATTTAAAGAATCTATTAAAGATAATGAAATTCAAAAGGTTCAATCATATTATTACTTAGGTTATATGTATGCAAAAGGTTTGGGTGTTGAATCTAATATAGATAGAGCAATATATCTAACAAAACAAGCAGCTAAAAAAAATCATATTAGAGCAGAAGTAAATTTAGCATATTTATATATTAAAAGAGGTTTAAATAATGATTGGAAAGAGGCAATCAAGTGGCTTCAAAAAGCATCAAAATCTGGAGATTCTCAGGCTCAAAAGAGTTTGGGGATTTTATATTATAATGGAAAAGTTATTTCACAAGATTATAAAAAAGCCTTTTTTTGGCTTCAAAAATCAGCATCTCAAAAAGATAACTATGCAATGATGTATCTTGCTTATTTATATATAGATGCAAAAGGTGTAAAACAAGATTATACAAAAGCTAAATATTGGTTTGATAAATCATCATCACTAAATGAATCTAAAAATGCTTTGGGTGTAATTTACTATAAAGGTCTTGGAGTTAAACAAGACTATAATGAAGCTCTAAAATATTTTAAAGAAAGTGCTAAAAATAAAAATCCTGATAGTTTAAAGTATATATCTCTAATTTATTATTATGGTTATGGGGTTAAAAAAGATAGGATAAAAGCTTATAAATATTGGTCAAAATATAATGTTAATAAATAAAATTTAGTAGCACCCGAAAGATAAATTATTATTATTTGCGAATTATTTAAGGAGTCGTGAATTATATATAAATCTATGTAAGGTGCTAAACTTTAGAAAAAACATATATTGCCTTTTACTGATTGTATTATACAAATAAAGGATTAATAGTTTGTAAATGAAGTTATATTTATGATAAATTAACTTAAGATTTAGCTTTAGATTTTCTATTTTTTCTATTTGAAACAGTAAATTGAACTAATTCATCTGTAGTTTTAACATAATCAGGAATTGTCTCTAAACTTTTTTGCATCACAATATAAGCAGAATAAGCATCACTATATGCTCGGTGATGATTTGCTGACTCTATATTTAGCAATTCATTAAGATATGCCAAACCATATTTTGGACTCTCAAATGTTCTTCTTGCCAAATCAATTGTACATAATTTTGCATTACCAATAGAACCAAGTCCAAACCTTTCAAAAGAGTGATTTAAAAATGAAAAATCAAAACTTACATTATGAGCCACAAAAATGGAATCTTTCATAAATAATTTCAACTTTTCTAATCCATCTTTAATTGGTGGTGCATCTATTAAATCTTCTATCTCAATATGTGTTATTTTCGTAATATATTCTGGAATATAGGTGCATTGAACAAATGTTTCAAATTTATCTATAATTTCTCCATCTTGAACAATCATTGCACCAATTTCAATCACTTGAGAATCAGTTGGCTTACTCCCATTTGTTTCAATATCAAGTATACAAAATTTTTGAACCTCATAATCTGTAAACATAGTTCTTAAGATAAACTCATTTGTATCTTCATCCTCTTCAATAGGATAACCCGAACTTTGCAGAATCAAAAAGATACTATAAGTATCTGTAAATAACATTGTATTTTTTTGCATCAATGCTTCAAATTGTTCAAAACTCAATCTTCCACTATTTTTTCTAAATGATGCTGTTAGATTATTAAATATATTTTGCATTTTGTATAAACTCAATTACCTTTTTTTTATCTTTTTTACCTTTATAGACCTCTGTAGATGAACTTACATCTACGCCATAAAACTTATAACTAATTGTATCAGATACATTTAAACCATCCAATCCACCAGCTAATATTATTTTAGAGCAATCAACATCTCTAAACCACTCTAAATTTAACCTTTTTCCACTTCCACCATAAGCTTCACAATAAGCATCTACTAGTCTATATTCATCTTGATAGTTTAAAATATCTTTTGCCTCTTGAACTCTTATTACTTTTATATATGGAACAAAAAGTTGTTCATATAACTCACTAGGTGCTTCAAAATGAATTTGAGCTAAAGTACAACCTGATTCTTGCATATATGAATTAATTATTTGAGCATCAACATTTACAAAAAGTCCAACTTTCTCAACAAATGGTGGTAATTTATCTATTATAACTTTAGCATCTTTTGGAGAGATATATCGTGGTGATTTTTCATAAAATACAAATCCTAAAGCATCTGCCCCAGCTTCTATTGAGATTATAGCATCTTCTAAGTTAGTAATACCACAAATCTTAACTCTATTCATTATTTAATAGACTCTATCGCTTTTTTATATCCATCTGGATGATTAAATACAAATGACCCTGCTACAACAACATCAACTCCAGCATCTTTTAACTCTTGAATATTTGAATCATTCACTCCACCATCAACTTGAATTAAACAGTTTGGATTTTTCTTTTCTATCAAAGCTTTTAATTTTTTGGCTTTTTCAACTACACTAGATATAAACTTTTGCCCACCAAATCCAGGATTAACACTCATTAGTAATACCATATCTAAATCTTCTATTAAATACTCTATCGCTTCTGGTGGAGTATGAGGATTTAAAACAACAGCAGGAGATATTTCTAAACCTCTAATTTTTTGAATTAATCTATGAGGATGCTTTTCCTCTTCTATATGGAAAGATATATATTTAGGATTAAATGGGGTAAATAAGTCTACAAAAAAAGAGTTATTTTCTACCATTAAATGAATATCAAGAGGCTTTGTTGCCACTTTTGCCACAGCAGAAACCACAACTGGACCGATAGTAAGATTTGGCACAAAGTGACCATCCATAACATCAACATGAACTAAGTCACATCCTGCTTCACAAATTGCATTTACATCACGAGAAAGATTGCCAAAATCGGCAGATAATATACTTGGAGCTATTAACATTAATTATCCATTTATTTTTATTTAATATTTTATAGAGATTATACCATATATTTATTTTTTAAGATAGAGTTTTATATTTTTAAGTGGTACCAGCACCCGGATTCGAACCGGGACGCCCGAAAGCGGGGGATTTTGAATCCCCTAAGTCTACCAATTCCATCATGCTGGCTCTTTTGTAGACTGTAATTATATCCAAGATAATCTTAAATTTCATACTATTTATAATAAAAATTAGATAAAATGTCAAAAAATCAATAATAAGGAACATATAGTGGCAAATAGTAAAGAGAGCGTATTAGAATATCATAATGGTGGGAAGATTGGTATCACTACAACTAAACCTTGTGATACACAAGAGGATTTATCAAAAGCTTATACCCCAGGTGTGGCAATTCCATGTTTAGAAATTCAAAAAGATGAAAGCTTAGCATATAATTACACAAACAAAGGAAATCTTGTAGCAGTTATTACAGATGGAACAGCAGTTTTAGGACTTGGTGATATTGGTGCATTGGCAGGTAAGCCTGTGATGGAGGGTAAGTCAGTTCTATTTAAAAAGTTTGCAAATGTGGATGCTTTTGATATAGAATTAGATGAGAAAGATGAAGATAAAATCATAGAAATTTGTCGGGCAATTTCTCCAACTTTTGGTGGAATAAACCTTGAAGATATAAAAGCTCCAAAATGTTTTGAGATAGAAACTAAACTTCAAGAGATGTTAGATATTCCAGTATTTCACGATGACCAACATGGAACAGCTATTATTACAACAGCAGGACTTATTAACGCTTTAGAGGTTACAGGGAAAAATATAGAAGATATCAAAATTGTAGTAAATGGAGCAGGTGCTGCAGGAATATCTTGTGCTAAAATGTATAAGAAATTAGGTGTAAAGCATATTGTAATGTGTGATAGTAAAGGTGTAATTTCAACTTCAAGAGAAGATTTAAACAAATATAAGCAAGAGTTTGCAATAGATACAGAAGCTAAAACTTTAGATGATGCAATTGATGGTGCTGATATGTTTTTGGGGCTAAGTAGTGCAGGTGCATTAAAAAAACCGATGGTAGCTAAGATGGCAAAAGACCCAATTATATTCGCACTTGCTAATCCAACACCAGAGATTTCACCTTATGAAGTAGTAGAAGTTAGAGATGATGTAATAATGGGAACAGGAAGAAGTGATTTCCCCAATCAAGTTAATAATGTTTTAGGTTTTCCATTTATATTTAGAGGTGCATTAGATGTACGAGCTAGAAAAGTAACAGAAAATATGAAAATGGCAGCGGCAAATGCTTTGGCTCAACTTGCAAAAGAGCCAATATCAGATGATGTAAAAAAAGCTTATAACAATCCTGATATGGAATTTGGCAAAAATCATATTATCCCAACACCATTTAATAGAGATGTGTTAGTATGGGTAGCATCAGCTGTGGCAAAATCAGCAGTTGAAGATGGCGTAGCAAGAGTTAAGAACTATAATCATAATGAATATAAAGCTAAACTTAGAGCGATGATTAATAACTAAATAACTTTCAAATGATGTTAAAGAGCAACCATAAAGGATGCCCCTACGAAATAAAACTGTAAAGGTGCCTCTTGTGGCTACTCTAAAAAAATTATAGTTTCTCAAATTTTATCATATTATAAAAGATATAAAGGTAAAATTCATAAAAAATTAGGTTACTTATTAAATGAAAACAATTACTATTATAGATACATTTGGCTTTTTCTTTCGCTCATATTTTGCTCTTCCACCTTTGCGTAATTCAGAAGGATTTTCAACAGGACTTCTCACTGGATTTATTAAGCTTGTGGATTCTTTACATACCTATCACTCCACAGATTATCTTGTATTTGCTCTTGATAGCAAAGGGAAAACATTTAGAAATGATCTTTTTGAAGATTATAAGGCCAACCGTTCAACTCCTCCTGAAGATTTAACCAAACAGCTTCCAATTGCAATTAAATGGATAGAGAAGATGGGATTTGCAAATATTGCAATGAGTGGATATGAAGCAGATGATATAATTGCATCTCTAACAAAAAAAGCAGTAGAAAATGGTTTAAATGTAAATATCGTATCTCATGATAAAGACCTATATCAATTAATTGAAGATGGCAAAGTTACTATTTTTGATAGCGTAAAGAAAAAGTCTATAAATGAGGCTTTGTGTTATGAAAAGTTTAATGTTTACCCAAAAGATTTTACCAACTTTCAGTCAATATTAGGAGATAGTTCTGACAATATCCCTGGGGTTAAGGGGATTGGACAAAAAGGGGCATCAAAGCTTATTAATGAATTTTCTACACTAGAAAATATATATGAAAATATTAGTACTTGTGGAACTCCAAGGATAAAAAAGCTACTCGTGGAAAGTCGTGAAATGGCATTTTTATCAAGAGAACTTGTAACACTAAAAACAGACCTAATAGATGATTTTGATTTAGAAAAATTTGTATTTGAAGATAAAAATTATTTGAGTTGTTTAGCTGATGAATTTGTAGATTATGAGATGAAACAAGCATTAAGTAGTGCGTTAAGAGGTCATAATAAAAAACAGTTAGAAGTTAAAAAAGAGGAAAAATTATCATTTCAATATGCTAAGCTTGATAATATTCAAGATTTAAATAGAGTTATAGATAATATACCTAAAAATAGTATTATTGCTTTTGATACAGAGACAACAGGTCTTGATACAAAAAAAGTAGATTTGGTTGGATTTTCTTTTTCAATAAGTGAAATAGGTGGATATTATGTCCCCATTGCCCATAGTTATTTGGGAGTTGGAAATCAAGTTTTATTAGAGGATGCACTTAAATCTATTAAGAAACTGCTGAAATTTAAGATAGTTGGTCAAAATTTGAAATTTGATTTTTCACTTTTATATAATAGATATGGATTTGATAAGATTGATATATTCGCAGATACTATGATTATGGCATGGTTACTTGATAGTAGTTCTAAAGTTGGGCTAGATTCATTGGCAAAAAAATATTTCAAATATGAGATGAAACCATTTAAGGATATTGTAAAAAAAGGTGAAGATTTTAGTTTTGTGGATATTGATACAGCCTCTTTTTATGCAGTTGAAGATGCGTGGATGAGCCGAAAATTATATGTTAAACTTCTATCAGAACTAGAGCTTAATAGTGAATTTTATATAGATATTGCTTTAAAAATAGAATATCCTTTTATTAATGTTTTAGCTAAAATGGAAAGAGTAGGGATAAAAATAGATATAAAAAAACTAAACTCTTTAGAGATAAGATTAGAGGATAATTTAAACTCTCTTACAAGTAAAATCTATGAAGAAGCTGGAAGTGAATTTAATATTCGCTCAACTCAACAACTTGGGGTTATTTTATTTGAATATTTAGGGCTTAAAGGTGGCAAAAAAACGAAAACTGGATTTAGCACAAATGAAGCAGTTTTACAAAGTATTAAAGATAAACATCCAATTATTAAACTAATATTAGAATATCGTGAGTATCAAAAAATAATCTCAACTTATGTAAAACCTCTTTTAAAATTGGCAAAAGATGATAAAAATAGCAGAGTATATACATCATTTATTCAAACGGGAACAGCAACAGGACGATTAAGCTCTAAAAATCCAAACTTACAAAATATCCCTGTACGAAGTGCATTAGGACGAGAAGTACGAGAAGCATTTATTGCAAAAGATGGATATAAATTGGTAGGAATTGATTATTCTCAGATTGAACTTAGACTTTTAGCACATTTTAGCCAAGATAAAGCATTGATGGAAGCGTTTAGAGATGGATTAGATATTCATATGCAAACTGCAATTAAACTTTTTGGAGAAGATGAAGCAAAAGCTAAACGCTCATTTGCCAAATCTATTAACTTTGGACTTTTATATGGTATGGGAAGTAAAAAATTATCAGAAGAACTAAATATCACAACAACAGAAGCTAAAGAGATTATGAAAAATTATTTTGAGGCTTTTCCTACAATTAAATATTTTTTAGATGGTGTAGCAAATGATGTAAAGGAGATTGGATTTGTAGAGACTATATCTAAAAGAAGACGATTATTTGATTATGAAAATGCCAATGGGATGCAAAAAGCATCTTTTCAAAGAGAATCTGTAAATACACTTTTTCAAGGTTCAGCTTCAGATTTAATTAAACTATCTATGCTAGAAATTGACACAATTATTGAAAATGAAAAACTAGATGCTAATATGCTTCTACAAATTCATGATGAACTTATCTTTGAGATAAAAGATAATAAAGTTGATGAACTTAGCAAAAAATTTACGAATATTATGGAAAATATTATTAAGCTTAAAGTTCCTCTTGAATGTTCTGTGAGTATTGGAGATAGTTGGGGTGAATTGAAATAAGATTTAGTTGATTAGAGTTTGATTTTTTACTTTTAAAAGTAGTGAATTGTCATAAAACTCTAGGATACGAGATATGATATTTAAAAAATATACTCATTTACACTCAGCTTCTTTTAACATATTAGCTTCACATAAAAATATTGATGGTGTGAAATTTATTTTTTTAATTTTATCATATTTAGATAAAGATAAATATAGTTTATCTCTTGCTCTTGTAACTGCCACATAAAAAAGTCTTCGCTCCTCTTCCTCTCCACCAGCTTTAGATGCTAATTTTCTATTTGGGAATCTTCCATCCATTAAATCAATCACAAAAACCTCTTCAAATTCAAGACCTTTACTTGCATGAACAGTTAAAAGATTTACCCCTTCACCTTCACTCAATTCTCCACCACCCAAAATCATAGCATTTATAAATTTTGTTAAATCTTTATATTGCCTAGATAAATTTAATAAAAGTTCAGCTTTACTTTTAATTCTATCTTTTGATTCATCTTTTCTTTTTACATCTATCTCACCTGTTTTTAATTTGGCTCTATTGGTGGATAATAGTTCTATTAAATATCTATATAAATCTGAGGATATAGCATTTCTTAAAATATGGGAAGGGTGTTGAGTTTTATTTATATTACTTATAAATTTATAATAATAATCTAAATACTTCACCCCATCACGCGTTAATCTTGGATGTTTTAAAATTGGATGTTTTTTAATATGAGTAGAGATATCCATACTACTAAATCTTGATAAAGAACCTATCTCCAAATCATCATCAAAGAGTCCTAATTGTACATTTTTATTTGGATTTAATTTTGGTAAATCATTATATGCAGGAGATAGCAAACCTCTAGTTAAATTACCATGACCAAAATGATTTAAACATACAAAAAGTTCTTTTGATAAAGCACTACCTACACCTTTCGCATACTCAAAAATATGGATAAATGCCATCATATCTTTTTGATTAACTATTAAAGATAATAAATCTAATAAAAATTTTATCTCTTTTGAATCAAAAAAGCTTGTACCACCTTTTCTTTTACATGGGATATTTAGCTCTCGTAAAGTTGCCTCAATCCCATCTGCACTAGAGTTATTTCTAAAAATTACAGCAATATTTTCATAAGAGGTTGAATTATTTTTAATAGTAGTAGATATTGATTGATACTGTTCAAAAAGCTCTTCGTATATCAAAAGTTTAGGTGCAATATTTTCCCCTGTTCTTCCAACTTCTAAGCTTTTTGGATATATTCTCTCATTTTTTTCTATAACCTTATTTGCAAGTGATAAAATTGATGCAGTTGAGCGATAATTTTTTTTAAGAGTAAATAGGTTTGCATTTTTATATCTTGTGGTAAAAGTTGATATATTCTCTATATTCGCACCATTAAAAGCATAAATACTTTGATCATAATCTCCTACACAAAATAAAGATTTACTCTTTAATTCATCAATTAAAGCTCCTTGAAGAGTATTTGTATCTTGATACTCATCAACTAATATCTCATCTATCTCTATATGATTTTCTTTGATATATTCGCGTAATTTTAATAATAGGTCATTAAAAGAGACAAATCCATATTCTTTTTTAACATCCTCAAACTCATCAATTATATTCATATAAATATCTATTAAAACTTTATGTTCTGGGTACTTTTCTTCAAACCATATATCAAAAGTATCAAGTGTTATATTTTGATAAAGATTGTATTGTTCATATAAAAATGTAGCACTAAATGGTTCAGTTTGATGACCTAATCTTTTAAATGCTCGTTTTTCATAGATACTTCTAAAAAGAGTTTTAAGTTCACTTGGCTGTTTTAGTGCAATATGAAAACCACTAGTCTTTAGCCATTTATAGCTAATTGCATGAAATGTTCCTGATTGAATCTCTTTTATTATATTAGATGGAAAAAAATTACCCAACCTTGCAACCATCTCTCCTGCTGCTTTATTTGTAAATGTAAGCAACAAAATTTTAGAGGGTTTAATCCCCTGCTTAAGCAGATGAGCTATTCTCCCTACTATTGTTGAAGTTTTGCCTGTTCCTGCACTTGCAATTATTAAATTATGCCCCAAAGGTGCCATAGCAGCACTGAGTTGCTCTTGATTTAAATTTGATAGAGGCATCAAACTATATCTCTATAGTAATTGGTTCATCTAATCTAGTAATTAGAACCTCATAATATTCTAAATTCTGAAAAGATTTTTCATATCTCCATCTTAAAACAAATTCAATAATATCATTTTTTATTTCAGGTTCTAATGATTGTGCTTTACCAAAGTATCCTAATGAAACATTTTTTGCTTTTTTCTTTCCATTTTTATCAGGTTCATAAGTGATTGCAATAATTTGAATATATTTACCCTCTCTTACCTCTCCAAAATCATTCTCTTTCAATCCTATACCACTTAAATTCATAGCTTTATACAAAAATATATCACTAAAATCAGGAGATTTTTTACAAATATCTAATTTCATATAAAGATCATTTACTTTACTGATATTAAATCTTCTAATATGCTTCATACTCTCTTTTGGAGACATTATACTATGGTTAATCTCTTCATTAGATATATTATTTTTTAGAGCTATTTTATCATCTAGTTTTTGAGTAAGTACTCTAATCCTATCAATATTATCAACCATAAATTACCTTAATACTAAAATACTATAACTTCTTCATTCAAGATATTATATAATATTATAACATATCAAACGCTTAATATATAAAAATATAAGATATAAAATACTCCTTATTAGTATAATTTTGATAAAATTACACAAAACAATTATATATCTAGGAAAACTTATGGATTATTTAAAAATAGAGGGTGGAGAGACTCTTAAAGGTAGTATCACAATCAGTGGTGCAAAAAATGCAGCGTTACCAATTATTGCAGCAACCATTTTAAGTGATAAAGGTGTCACTCTTACAAATTTACCAAATGTTATTGATATCAAAACTTTAATCAAACTATTAGATATACTAGGAGCTAAAGTAAAATATGGTGAAAAAAGCTGTATTATAAATAACGGCACAATCAATTCAACAAAAGCAGTATATGAAATAGTATCACAAATGAGAGCATCTATCTTAGTTTTAGGTCCTCTTTTGGCAAGATTTAAAGAGTGTGAGGTTAGCCTTCCTGGTGGATGTGCCATAGGTCAAAGACCAATAGACTTACATCTTAAAGCTCTTGAGGCAATGGGTGCTAAAATAGAGATAAAAGGTGGATATGTAAAAGCAGAAGCACCAAATGGTCTTGTTGGTACAAAAATTATATTTGATAAAATTACAGTTGGTGGAACAGAAAATATTATTATGGCTGCCTCATTGGCAAAAGGGACTACAACTATTATAAATGCTGCCAAAGAGCCTGAGATTATTCAGCTATGTGAAATTATAAGAGATGCAGGGGTAAAAATTGATGGTATTGGAACTAGTGAGCTTACCATTGAAGGGACAGATGGGAAACCTCTTAAATTTAATGAAATAGAGATAATCCCTGATAGAATTGAAGCTGGGACTTACTTATGTGCAGGAGCAATAACAAATTCAACTATTACACTACATAAAGTAAATGCAGAACATCTAAGAGCATCAATGAATAAACTAGAAGAGATGGGATGTAGTTTTGATATAGATGGAGATAGCATCACTATTAAACCTGTTAAAAATTTAAACTCTGTAAATATAGTAACCACTGAATACCCAGGATTTCCTACAGATATGCAAGCACAATTTATGGCTTTATCTATAATTACAGAGGGTGAAAGCTTAATAGAAGAGAGACTTTTTGAAAATAGATTTATGCATGTTAGTGAATTAAATAGATTAGGAGCTAATATATGGCTAAAGGGTAATATAGCAGCTGTTCATAAAGTAGAAGAACTTTATGGAGCTGATGTTATGGCAACTGATTTAAGAGCGAGTTCTGCATTAATTTTGGCAGCTCTTGTGGCTAACGGAACAACTAATGTACACAGAATATATCACCTTGATAGAGGATATGAAGATTTAGAGGGTAAACTTTTATCTTTAGGAGCAAAAATTCAAAGATGTAAAGCTTAGAATAAATTTCTAAACCTTTATCTTTTGCCAATCTCCTTGATTAAAGGCTCTCCAAAGTAGTATCGCTTTAACAGTTGTATCACTTATCATTGCAAGATATACAAATAAAATAGATTCAAAATAGTAGCTTAGTATAAAAGCAGGAAGAATACGAATAAACCACAAAGAGATAAAAGATTTATCTTAAGTGTTTTTTTGCTATCTCCTGCTCCTCTTAATGCTCCACTAAGTACAAAATTAAAAGCTAATGGAATTTGAGAAAGACCAACTATCATCAAATAAAAACTTGCCTCTTGAATCGTTTTTGCATCATCTGTAAAAAGGCGTACAATTGGCTCAGGTGTAAAAATCATAAAAACTCCCAAAGTAAACATAAAAGAGGTTGTATATTTAAGTACTAATATTACATCTTCTTTTGCTTGAAGAGGATTTTTTGCACCTAAACCTTGCCCCATTAGTGTCATTGCAGCGATGGTAAATCCAATTCCTGGCATAAATGCTAACCCTTCAATTCTAAGTCCTAATTGATAACCAGCTAATGTTTCTGTACCATAATGAGCAATAATAACGGTAAAAAGCATAAATGATCCAAATGTTAAAGAGCGTTCAATAGAGGCAGGAAGACCAATTTTTAAGGCTCTTTTAATAAGTGATTTAGAGTAGTACCACAATGGTGTAAATGGGGTTTTTTTGTTGATATATAAATATGTATAGATTGAAAATTCCAAAATATTAACAATTACTGTAGCAATTCCGGCACCTAATACTCCAAAAGCTGGAACTCCAAAATGTCCAAAAATTAATACATAATTTAATCCAATATTTAAAATTATAGAGAATATTTTGATGTAAAGTGGTGTAATTGTATCTCCATAAGAGTTAAAGGCAGAGACAAAAACTAGTTTTATAAATATAAAAGGCAACATTATTGTAAGGACTGTTACATACTCTGTTCCTAAAATTATAACTTCATTAACTGTTCCAAACCAAATAAATAATTTAGGAGCTAAAATATACCAAAGAATTGATATTGGAATAGATAGTAAAAATGCAAATTGTAATAAAGAAGCCAAACTCATTGATGCTCTTTGCAATTGTGAAGCACCTATAAAACGAGATATTAAAGCTGTTGTACCAATATGTAAAAGTGTAAGAACAGCAAAAACAAACATTAATGACTGAAGCCCAAGCCCAACAGCAGCAATAGCAAAAGCTGAAATCGTCCCAACCATTAAAAGATCGGTTATAACTTGAAGCATATCTAATAATGAATTAGTAGCTGATGGTAACGCAATTGATAAAATCTTTTTATGTTTTTTTGTATTTATATTCATAAATTATATTCTTTTTTTGTATTATACCTATTATTATTTAATATAAATTCTTTCAATACACTAATAAGTTGGTTAATCTCTTTTAGTTTCAAGAATATTTCATTCTTATTTATCATTTTCAAATCTTTCATATACTAAAAAACAATTATTCACGATAAATCTAAACTTCCTGAACCAAATAAAAATTCTCCTAACATATATAAAGAAAGCGTTATTAATGGAGATAGATACAGATGTGTATAGTATTTATCTCTAAAGATATACCATAAAATTGAATTCCATGATATAATTAAGAATATAATATGAAGTATAAATATATATATTACAGGTCGTGTCATCATTCCAAATGTAGCCATAATAGAGAGAAATGTAAAAAGTCCAAATACAAAGAGTGTTTTTTTAATATTTTTATCACAAATTTATTTAGATTTTGCATTAAATAGATATTTAGCCACTTTATAAAACTTTATTCTCTTTATTCCATAATCTTTATGAGATAATACAAAGTTAAATCTTTTTTTTGATTTATGAGCAAAAGTTACAAGATAATATTTACTCCAATTATTTACCATTGGGATATTTTTTAAAATATCATCATTAATCGATAACTCTTTAATATCTTTTGGATATTTTCTTCCTAATCTTATTGAATAAGAATTATTTAAATCCATAGAGAGACTACTATTAGTATCTTCAAAAAATATTCCAACAATGAATCTTTCACCTTTTTCTTTTTGTTTTTTTGAACTTTTATACTTTAAATATTCTTTAGAATGAAGATATGTAATAGATAACATAGCTTTTGTTTCATTATTATCAGATAAAATTATTTTTTGTGTTTGCTGAAGATTTGCATAAAAATCTTGTTTATTATGTAATTGATTAAGCATCTTATTTTCGCAACTAGTTAAAAATAAAACTAATAAAGTAACTATCACTATTTTCAATTAACACTCCATTTATTGGGATAAAAATTGATTTTATCATAATTTGAGTTAAATGATGGGAAAATTTGGTAAAATACGCTAAAGGAATATAGTTTATGAAAAAAGTAGCAATATTGGGTCGTCCAAATGTGGGCAAAAGTTCCCTATTTAATAGATTAGCAAGAGAAAGAGATGCAATAACATCTGATGTAAGTGGTACAACAAGAGATATAAAAAAGAGAATTGTTACTATATCAGGTAATAGAGATTTTGAAGTGATTGATACTGGTGGAATTGATGATAGTTCTGAGCTGTTTTCAAAAGTTAAAGAGTTAGCTCTTAGAACTGCAACAGAAGCTGATGTAATTTTGTATGTCGTTGATGGTAAAGTTATCCCGGACGAAGAGGATAAAGAGCTGTTTTATTATCTTCAAGAGTTAAAAAAACCGATAGCTTTAGTGGTAAATAAGATAGATAATGATAAAGAGGAAAATACTAAGTTTTGGGACTTTTTGGAGTTTGGTGCAGATATGACACTGCCTATTTCTGTAAGCCATAACCGAAGAATGAATGCATTTTATGAATGGCTAGAGCTGTATATCCCAGAAAAAGAGGAGCCTGTTTTAATAGAAGAGGATGAACCAACTCTTGAAGATGTTTTATTAAATGATGATGAAGCTGGTGAAGATGATATGACTCTTGAAGATATTAGCGATGAAGACAATGATACTGATATAAGAGTGGCGATTATAGGAAGAGTAAATACAGGTAAAAGTTCATTGCTTAATGCAATTCTACAAGAGGAAAGAGTAGTCGTTAGCCCAGTAGCAGGAACAACCATTGACCCTATTGATGAAGCTATTGAGTATGATAATCACAAAATTACATTTATTGATACTGCTGGTATTAGACGAAGAGGTAAGATTCTTGGGATTGAAAAATATGCACTAGGGCGAACAACAGAGATGTTGGAAAATGCTAATATGGTTCTTTTGATAATTGATGCAACTGTGGGGGTAACCGAACTTGATGAAAGGGTAGCTGGACTTATTGAAAAATATAGATTATCTTGTTTGATAGTTATTAATAAATGGGATATTAAAGGTGAAAAAAGTTATGAAAAAGCTGTAGATGAGATTAGAGATGAACTAAAATTTTTACACTATGCACCACTTATTACAATATCGGCAAAAACAGGTTTAAGAGTTCACAAGATTTTGGATGAAACAATTAAAATATATAAAAGATATAAACAAAGAATCCCAACAGCAGAGTTAAATAATATTTTAAGAAGAGCAATAAATAGACATCATGTTCCATCATACAATGGAGCAACTGTTAGAATTAAATTTGCAACACAATATGAGACTAAACCACCAAAGATTGCAATTATTACAAATAGACCAGATGGATTACATTTTTCTTATAAAAGATATTTATCAAATGCATTTAGAGAATCTTTTGATTTTGAAGGTGTTCCATTGGATATTGTGGCAAGAAAAAGAGGCGAACGAGTGGAGAATAACGAGGGTTAATATGGAGTTTAAAGAACTTGATGAGCTAAAAATAAAATTAGATTCTTCTAGACCATTAGCAAAAGATGTATTGGAAAATTTAAAAGAGGATTTGATTCTTAGATGGACATACAATTCAAATGCAATTGAGGGTAATACTCTGACTTTAAAAGAGACAAAAGTTGCTCTTGAGGGTATTACTGTTGGTGGTAAAACACTAAGAGAGCATTTTGAGATAATAAATCATAAAGATGCTATCTTATTTATAGAGGATTTGGTTAAAGAATCTAATTTGTTAAATGAATATGATATTAAACTTATTCACTCTTTGATACTTAAAAATATTGATAAACAAAATGCTGGTAGATACAGACAAGCAAATGTTATTATTAGTGGGGCTATTCATAAACCACCAAATTTTTTTAATATTCAGGAGTCTATGGAGAATTTTATATCTTGGTATAAACTAAATTATAAAAATCTTCATCTAATAGAATTATCTGCTATGGTTCATATTAAATTTGTTGGAATTCACCCATTTATAGATGGAAATGGTAGAACGGCAAGACTACTTATGAATTTAGAACTTATGAAATCTGGTTTTCCACCTCTTATTATTAAGGTAGAAGATAGATTAGGGTATTATAATGCCCTAGATATGGCTCATACAACAGATAATTATAAACCATTTATTAAACTGGTTAAAAAAGCTGTTAAAGAGAGTTTTGAACCATATTTTTATGTTTTAGGTCTAAAACTATAATTAAGAGGGGAGTTAATATATGATATTTAATAAAATTAAAGAGATAGAAAAGCTATCTTTAGAAGAAAAATTACAGCAGTTTGGGGATAAGAAAAAAGCATCATATAATAAAAAACTATTTCGTTCAAATATGATGTTAAATCCATTAAGACTAAATCATCTTAATAAAATTGATAATCTTGATGCTGATATGATTACTCTAAATCTTGAAGATGCCATTGCTCCTAGTCGCAAAAAAGAGGCTTTGTATAATATAGGATTGGCTTTATCTAATCTAAAAGAGTCAAAAAGTTTTATTATTGTGAGAACAAATCCAATTAATGAGGGGGGAGATTCAGAGATTGAATTTTTAAATCAGTTCTCTTTTGATGCAATAAGGGTCTCTAAAATTAGAGATGTAGATGATATTAAAAAGTCTTTAAATCTGCTCTCAAAAGATAAAGAGTTACATATCTCAATGGAGACAAACGAGGCTTTTATGAATCTATCTAAACTTAGAATTGATGAGAGATTTACAACTGCAAATATTGGGATTTTAGATTTGTTAAACTCTTTGGGGCTTCCTCAATCTCTTTTACAACAGAATAATCCAACCATAGATTATATTTTATCTAAGTTTTTAGTTGATAGCAAAAGCTGTGGATTACGACCAATCTCATTTATGTTTCAAGATTATAAAAACAGTAATGAGTTTAAGTATTGGTGCCAAAAAGAGAAACTTATGGGGTTTGAGAGTAAAGCCTGTATGGGTCCATTGCAAGTTGATATTGCTAATAATATATTTGGTGTTGATGAGAAAGAGATAATAAGAGCTAAACATATAAAAAAGAGGTTTGAAGATAATATTCAAAAAGCAGAACATGGGTTTATGGATGAAACATATGGTTTTATTGATGAGCCGATATATAAAGATGCACTTCTTGTGCTAGAGTAGAGAGATAAAAAATGGCAATAAAAGATAAAGATAAATGGAATAAAAAATATTCTGCAAAAAAGAATATAGATAATACACCTATAGATTTGGTAAAATATTATTATACATTGGCTCATAGAGGTTTGGCACTTGATATAGCTTGTGGCATAGGAAGACACTCAACTTTTTTAGCTCAAGAAGAGTTTGAAGTTGATGCTTTGGATATTAGCTCTAAGGCACTAGAAAATATACAAAATATAGCTAATATCTATCCACGAGAAGTTGATTTTGATAAGTTTAAAATTATAAAAAATACTTATGATTTGGTAATTTGTACATATTTTTTAAATAGAGATATTTTGGATGATATTCAAAAATCTCTGGCAAGTGGTGGAATCTTAATATATGAAACATTTATAGAACATCAAGAGAGTAATATAAAATTTAAGAATTCTGATTTTATGCTTCAAGAGGATGAGTTAAAAAATAGTTTTGATGATTTAGAAATTATATTTTATGAAGAGTGGTGGGATGAAAAAGATGGAGATAAAACTCTTAAAGCATCTTTAGTTGCAAGAAAAAGTTAAAGGATTATTTTAAATGAACATCAAAAAACTAAATATTAAAAAAATATCTTATGAGATAATAACCACTCTTTTATTAATTTTAATAGTCCCTAATATTATAAGTTGCATTAGACAACCAAAGTTAGATTCTAATATTTTACCTAGAATTCAAGCAGAATTTATAGACAAAAATAAGTTTGATTCAAGCAATATAAAAGATGCAACAATAATCCATTTTTGGGCATTATGGTGTCCTACATGCAAACTAGAAACTTCAAATATAGAATCAGTATCTAAAGATGTAAATGTAATTACTATTGCTGTTAATTCAGGTAGCGATAGTGATATTCAAGAGTTTATGACAAAAAATAAGCTCACATTTAAAGTAATAAATGATAGTCAATCTAAACTAGCTAATAAATTTAATGTAGAGATGTTTCCAACAACATTTATTTATGATAAAAATCAAGAGTTGAAGTTTAGTGAGGTTGGATATACCTCAACTGCTGGACTAAAAGCTAGAATGCTATGGATTGAAAAAAGTGGAAAATAATATTAAACCATTTTAGGATTTGTAACTATAACTCCATCTAAAAGTTCATTCCATAAGTTTGGATTACTCCATTCACTTATGGTTTGATTTGAAAATTTAATATCTTGAAGATTTATAATACCCATCTTTTTACTATAGGCATCTTTTTTAAAACATTGAGCATATCCAGTATCTGTTTCATGTACTATAATACTATTTACACTAACTTCCATCTCTCCATTTATCATCATTGTATTATCAATAATCTTTTGCACTATCAAAAATATAACTCTGCTAAACTGTTCTGCAGATGGGCTAACTGGTAGTTCTATCCATCTTTTACTATGTTTTTTCATATCAGTTTTGTACTCATTAGAATCTTTGTTATATAGCGTAATTGAATGGTCAAAAGAGTCAATCAAATCTTTTATTCTAATTTTTATTAGTCCAAAATCATAAACCATATCACCATTATCAAGGTAATCAGACTCCAATAAAACCTCAACTTTATAGGAGTGACCATGAATATTAAAGCTACATCTCTCAGTACTACAACCTCTTACAATATGAGCATTCTCAAATTTAAATAATTTTCTGATAATCACTATTTAATCCAAAATTGATTGATTATTATCAATAGATACTATTTTTGATTCATTATTATCGATAAATACTGTATATGTTGAATTGTTAGCATCATCAAATATAATACTTCTTAAATTATATCCATAATTATCATCCATTGTAACTTGATTTTTAAATAGTATTTTACTATCTTTTATTTGATAAACAAAACCATCTCTTGATAAACCATTGTCAAAATAGCTATTTAATCCAAAACTAAATAGATTGTCACTACTTCTAAATGTAAATGCTTTATGGTTATACTCTGCATTTGAAGAGCTGTTACTAAAGATAGCTTTATCTACAGATATTGGATTAGCAAAATTAGACACATCATATAACTCTATCTTAAATGCATCATCATCTCTTCCTAATGATAAAATCAGATTTTCATCTACAGGATGAAGATATGTTGAAAAACCTGCAACTTTTAACTCTCCAACTACTATTGGGTTACTATGATCGCTTAAATCAAGTGTATAAAAAGGGTCTGTTCGGATTGCCGTTACTAAGAATCCTCTATCACCCATAAATCTAACACTTTTAATCACCTCATTTTCTTCCCCTAATGAGTGTATCTCACCTTCTGTTACTAAAGATGTACTATTTTGTTTTAATACATAAAGAGCATTATCTGTCTCTCTCCAACCCCAAAAGTTTGTTGTTGTTGCTATTCTAAGATGGTTATCATATTCACTCATACTAAATTGATTTAAAACTCTTCCACCAACTTGTCCATTTGCTTCATATCTAAAATAATCTTTAATATTAAATTTATATATAGTTGTTCTATCATAAGATTCTTCAAAACCAAAAAATGCTGGATATTGATTATTTGTTAAATATATAGAGTCTGTAGACGCATATATTGTATCTGTATCTCCAATGATAGATATATTTTTTGTGAGCATCATAGTTTGAATATCAATCTGTGTAATTGATGTAATTGTAGGAGTTTGATTTAATTTATGTGGTGCATAAGTAAAATTAGGATTAATGAGAGTACTCTCTTTACCATCCACTAATAGTGTCGGTAGAATTGTTGAGTTATCAATTGATGGATTTTTATAATCATCAAAGCTAGGTGAAAAACTACTTATCATATACAAATAGTTACCTACTAGTCTACTATTTTTGATATACCCATCAATATAAAACTCTTTAACTCTTTTAATATCTAATATATCACTTATATCATATATTTCTATAATAAATTTACTTATATTATAAGAAGGTGGTAATGCTCTTTCATAATAAGGTTCTATATTGTAATTATTATAATTTAATAAAACAATTAACTTATCATCTTTAATATACATTGAATTTGGAGTTGTATTTGGAGTAAAGCTAATCTCATTTAATATACTTAGATTGGACTCCAATATACTATCAAATGTTCTTATTAATATTTTGGAATTTCTTGAGTCTATATTAAAAATATATTTTCCATTATGTTTTAAAATATCACTCTCATCTACACCCACCTCTTGAATATTAGTATCTGTTGCATTATCTACACTTTTTGCATTTTCTACTATTGATTTCTCTGGAACTGCTGCCTCCGCCTCTGCTATTGAAGGTTCTGCAAATACCATATCATCTGAAACATCAATCTTTGGCATAAAAACTGATTCAGGTATATAATATTGATATTGATATTGATTTGCTTTTTGCATATCTATAATATATTCTTTTAGCTCCAATTCGTTACTAAATGTTCGTAGAGATGCACTCATTTTTGATAAATCAATACTCTTATCCTCCGCACTATAAACCCAAATTCCATCTTTTGTATCTATATTATCAATATTTGGAAATAGATCATCACTATTGTTATCACTCCACTCTTGTTCACTATATTTAAAAACTTTCATGCCTTCAAATAAGCCATCACTAATAATTAAATCAGAAGATATAGAGATCAAGTTCCAACCTCCAAAAATTTGAAGATTTGACTTTAGCTCTCCATTATTTATCTCTTCATAAACAAATGTCCAATCACTAATACTATATATCCAAATAGCATTATAACTGTCTACTCGCCTAAGAGTATCAACTTCAGCATCTTTTAATTGAGAGTTAATATCCGAATGGGATGAATAAGAAAGCCACTTTTTTGACTTATTATCAAATGACCAAACCAATTGTATTCGACTATCTTCAAATAAAGATATATCCTCTATCTTGTCAGCAAATCCCACAAGTTGCCAACCCTTTTTTAAATCAATAGAATGTATATTTCCAAAAATATAACTAACGCTTATAACAAATAAAAATATAATTTTTTTCATCATCTAATCCTTTTTAAACTCAGTTTCTTGATTCTCACCCCTAATACCTCTTAAATTAATAGCAGGTGGAGTTGGTGGTCCCTTTGTTATACCTTCTGGAGTAGGCACAATATCTTCACTATCAATAATAATAGCAGCAGGAATCTTTACATCATCTATTGGAACTGTAATATTACTTTCCGTTACATTATTATCATCTTCTACTATATCTTCATCATAATCAGTAGCCACAGAACTACAACTATTAAAAACTAAAATAAATAAAAATAAACCAATACTTTTTTTCATGAAATCTCCTTAAACTTATTAATATATCTTAGTATAATTAAGATTAATAAAGACTAAATTATTTTACTTATTAATAAAAGCTCGTCATTCTGAACTTGATTCATAATCTTGTGAATCAAGAGTATCAATTTTTTTTATATTATTGTAAAAAAAATACTATAAAAAATTATTTTTCTAAATATCTTTCTAAAATTATTTTTGCAGCAATTGAGTCAATTTTACCATCTCTTTTATGTCTAAAAGCTCCTTTAGTCATCTCTTTTGCTTCATAACTTGAACCTTGTTCATCTTGATAACAAACCTCTATATTAAGCTTTAGTAAAGATACAAAGTGTTCTATTCTTCTTTGCATCTCATCAGAACTTGAACCATCTTTTGGCAATCCTACAACTAATTTTTCTATATTCCACTCTTCTAAAAATAGCCTTATATCCGAAGATGCTTGATTACGATTTTTTCTTATTATTGCATCTTGAGGTAATACAATATTTCCATCCAAACATAGAGATACGCCTATTCTTTTTAATCCAACGTCTATAGATGCTAATTTTATTTTAGAACTACCCATTTATATTTAAATCACTCATAAAAATCTCACTTACGTCAAAGCTTTTACTCTCTAAAATCTCTTTTAATTTAAAATTTGTTGGTAAAGATGTAGTTTCATAGCATATCAAAATTTTATCATATTCTCTATCTGTAACATTATATAAAAAATTATCAATATCTTCAAAATAGTTGTCTTTAAAAGCAACTTTAGATGAAATTGCACCATCCACATTAACAGGACTTCTTGTGGTTGCCTGAAAATAAGATTCTACCCCTGCTTTTTCTAAATATAAAGCTAATAGATAAGGTGGATACATAAATTCTGCTGTCCCTAAAACTAATACTTTTTTATCTTTGAAATTATCTATATCTACTAAATTTGAGAAATTAATATCAAGGTTTTGTACTCCATATCTTCCAAAGTTATATGGAATAATTTTATCTAATTTTATATCCTCTACTGCCTCTGATACAATATTATTCTCTATTTTATGATTATAATCCCACTCAAAACTAAAATCACCTTGATACAAAGATAAGTATTCAAAATTATCATACTTTTTTTCTGCCCAATTTAAAATTGTTGATAGATAATAATTCTTTGCATTAGGGAGAACTTTTTTAAGCTCATTAACTAAATTATTTGCAGTATTTCCAGTTGAAACCTCATCATCTACAAGCACTACATTTTCTACACTCTCTAATAGATCTCTTAAATCTTTATCTTTTGGCATATAAAAAATATGACTAGGAGCGTGGCAATGCTCTTCAAAAAATTTAAAAAATACCTTTTCATCTGTATTAAATCTTGTAGAGTGGATATAAAAAGAGTTTGTAACATTAAAATCATTTCTTAAAGAATCATAAACTCCATGACCTAAAGCTGTAGCAGTTTCGGCAAAACCTATAACCAAAGTTGGTTTATCTGATAGCTTTAATTTAATATCATTAGCTAATTTTTTATAAATATTTTTCATAATAGATGGTTTAGTCGGAAGATGTTTTCCTAGAACTTTGCTTACAAATAAAAACCCTCTTTTTTTGTTGATACGAGAACCAAATGATACCAACTCCTCTAACTCTTGTGGATAGTCTATATTCAAGTTACCCGTTTTTAATTTAATTTTCATCTATTTCCCTATTTATATATATTTTATTTAAAAGAGGCAAGTATCTAGTTTGTAACTAAACCACACTTAAAACACCATCTTCCTTTTAATATTATCCATTATTTTAGTAGATTTTTGATTAGTTCTAAGTAAAAATATCATAAGTTCTGATAAAATAACACTTATGAATAATAAAGAAAAAATTAAAATATTTAAAACAAATATAATCGGTGGCAAGTTTAAAGGCAGACAGATAGAAATACCAGATATTGGTACAACTAGAAGTTCAAAATCAATATTAAAAGAGTCTTTTTTTAATACTCTACAATTTGATATTATGGATAAAAACTTTGTTGAGGTTTTTGCTGGAAGTGGTTCTGTTGGACTAGAGGCATTAAGTCGTGGTGCTTCAAGGTGCTATTTTATAGAACAAAATAAAACTGCATTTAGGGTTTTAACATCTAATGCTAAAAAATTAGATAGTTCAAAAACTACTTTAGTTTATGGTGATAGCTTTGAAAAATTATCAATTGTCTTAGATATGCTAAAGAGGGATAATAAAGATAAGGTAAAAACATATTTTTATTTTGATCCACCATTTTCTATTCGCGATGGGATGGACGAGATATATGAGAATAGTATTAAATTGATACAGAGTATAGATATAGATATTTGTGAAATGGTGACAGTGGAACATATGACAAGTATGGATTTGCCACAAGAGATAGGTGAGCTTGTATTAAAGAAAAAAACTAAATTTGGTAGAAGTACGCTAAGTTATTATATACCAAAAGATTAAAATTTTTGAAGGTTACTTTTGATGCTAGATAAAATAGAAAAAGTTGGATTTATCTTAAAACCAAAGTCTCCAGAGATTAGAAATCTTTATTTACATATTAAAAATTTATTTACAACTAGAGGCTTAGAAGTTTTATTATCTGAAAAAAGTGCTGATATGATAGGAGTATCTGGAGTAAAATTTGACTATATGTGCAAAGAGGTAGACTTTTTGGTATCTTTAGGGGGAGATGGCACTTTGTTATCTCTTGTACGAAGAAGCTATGGATATGATAAACCTGTTTTAGGAATCAATGCTGGAAATTTAGGATTTTTAGCTGATGTTACACTAGATGAAGTTGATACATTTTTAGGTTCTCTTTTAATTGGAGATTATAGAATTGATGAGAGAATGATGATGGAGGGCAAACTTTATAAAAAAGACTCTATAGAAGAATTTTATGCCTTTAATGATATAGTAATCACACGACCAACTATATCTAAAATGGTAAATATAGAAGCATCTATAAACTCTGAATGGTTTAATACTTATCGTGGAGATGGGCTAATTATATCTACTCCAACAGGTGCAACTGCATACTCTCTTGCAGCAGGAGGACCTGTGGTGTATCCTCTAACAGAAGCATTTATACTCACTCCAATATGCCCACATTCGCTTACTCAAAGACCATTAGTCTTTCCTGCAAATTTTAGCATTGATTTAAAATCTCCAAGAGATAGAGTAATTGCAATGGTTGATGGTCAAGATGATTATGAGATGAAAGCAGGAGATAGATTGCATATATCTATGTCTCCTATTGGAGCTAAACTTTTACATAAAAAAGAGAGAAACTATTTTTCAGTTTTAAGAGAAAAACTATCATGGGGAGATAAGGAGTAGAGTTCTTTCAAAATTAGATTCTGAATTTAATTCAGAATGACAAACAACCATCTGATGTTATGTAGTTTATATAAATATTTATAATTATCCATCTCTTAGGGTACTCACAAGGGGATACCCTTACAGCTAATCAACATTTTGTATAGGGATAAATCCCTCGGTTACCCTTGAATTTTAAAAATAATCTAAATATGCATAACATCAGATTTCAAGATTTCAAGATAACAAACAATTGTCATTCCGTGCTTGACACGGAATCTAAAAATGAGTTTTTAAAGAAGCTCACTCTAAATCTTTTTAAGTCATATCTAAGTAAAACATATATACAATATTAATAATTATTATCATAATTAAAAAATAAGGAAAAATATGTTTAAAAAATTAAGTTTTGCAATTATATTACTTTTTAGTACAAATATTATGGCACAAGAAAAGTTAGATAAATTAGTTTTAAGTGGACCAATGGCTTCGGTTTCTCATCCACTTTTTTATATGATAGAGAGTGGTGCATTAAAAGATGTGGCAAAAAAAGTTAAATTTAGATTATGGAAGAGTCCTGATGAACTTAGAGCTTTTACATTAAGAGGTGGAGCTGATTTTATTGCAGTGCCAACAAATGTTGGTGCAAATCTTTATAATAAAGGTGTAGATATAAAGCTTTTAAATGTTTCGGTTTGGGGGATATTAGGTATTTTAACACGAGATAAAACTAAAAAATTACTAAAAGATTTTGTTGGATGTGAAATTGCTATGCCATTTCGTGCAGATATGCCTGATATTATTTTTGAAGAGATTGTAAAAGCTCAAGGTTTAGAGCCTAAAAAAGATTTTAAACTAAGATATTTAAACTCTCCAATTGATGCAATGCAGATGTTGATTTTAAGACGAGTAGACCATGCACTTTTGGCAGAACCTGCTACCTCTATAGCATTGCGTAAAACTGGCTCATACCCACTTAAACTTGTTGCTCCTGATTTGTATAGAAGTAATATGTTAGAACAAGAGTGGGGTAAAACATTTAAAGTTGAAACAAAAATTCCAGAAGCAGGAATGGCTGTTGTAGGTGATATATTAAAAAATGAAGAAGTAATAGAAAGATTTCAACAAGAGTATACGAAAGCATTAAACTGGTATAAAACTCACCCAAAAGAAGCAGGTGAATTAGCTGTTAAATATGTAAAAATGTTGGATGCTGATGGTGTTGCTGATAGTATACAATTTGTTCAGTTAGATGATGTTAAAGCAAAAGATGCTAAAAAAGATTTAGAGTTTTTCTTTAATGTGTTAAAAAAGAATAATCCAAAAACTATAGGTGGTAAATTACCTGATGAAAATTTTTACTATTAAAATAATATAATTATATTATATAATAAAGTTTATATGTACTTATGATATAATTTTAAAAATAGATTAAAGGTTTATCAAATGAGATTAAAAAAGATTATGGTTCTATCATTATTTACAGCTTCTATTCTTCAAGCTAATACAGGGGAAGAGTTATTTAAAAATCATTGTTCAAGTTGTCATTCAGAAATATTAGGTGTTGATGAATCAGGTGGAAAGGTTACCAATATATATGGAGCACCATATGTAAAAGATGTTGTTAAAAAATTAAAAGAGGAGACTAAAACTCAAGATGAATTTGTATCTTTTATTAAAGATTATATTAATATACCATCTAAAAGAAAATCTCTTTATGGTAAAAGAGCAATTAAACAATTTGGTCTTATGCCTTCTTTAAGTGGTCTATTAAGTGATAAAGAATCAACTAAATTAGCTACTTATTTATATAATGATATTATTAAAAAAGAAGTAAAGATAGAAAAGATAAAAAAACTTGTAAAAAAACAGGGGTTATTTGAAACTTACTGTTCAAGTTGTCATTCAGAAGTATTAGGTG
Source organism: Campylobacteraceae bacterium (assembly GCA_027100635.1). Classification (GTDB taxonomy): domain Bacteria; phylum Campylobacterota; class Campylobacteria; order Campylobacterales; family Sulfurovaceae; genus FS08-3. The sequence continues at coordinate 71,899 of JAMOOQ010000038.1, forward strand.
TTGATGAATCAGGTGGAAAGGTTACCAATATATATGGAGCACCATATGTAAAAGATATTGTTAAAAAATTAAAAGAGGAAACAAAAACTCAAGATGAATTTGTATCTTTTATTAAAGATTATATTAATATACCATCAAAAAGAAAATCTCTTTACAGTAAAAAAGCAATTAAACAATTTGGTCTTATGCCATCTTTAAATGGTGTATTAAGTGATAAAGAGATAACTCAATTGGCTAATGATTTATATAAAAAATATTAATCAAGGATAATATATGCAGTTTTTAGATGAAGATATATATCAAGCAGTAGAAAATAATTTAGATAAAGTAAGTAGTTATGTTAATTCTCATGGAGGAGGGATAAAGCTACTTGGGGTAAAGAATGGCACAGTATATATAGAACTTATAGGTACTTGCCATGGTTGTTCTATGAGTATTATGACTACTAAAATGGTGGTTCAAAGAGAATTAAGAGTTTTAATACATCCTTCGTTAAATGTGATAAATGTAGATGGAACTCCAGAGAATGTATTACCAGAGGAATTCTATACTAAGGTTGAAGCTGATAGTATGGAACAAGAAAATAAAAATACAATTGTACAAAAAGTTACAAATTTATTTAAATAAGATAAAGAGGATAAGATATGGCAGAAAAAATATTAGCATGTGATAATGAAAAATGTTTAAAAAGTGACGAGTGTGAAAGATATAGACTTTTTAAGGCTGGGGCAAAAGAGTATAAAACTCATAATGGTAATCCAGATAAGGGTTGTGGAAAGTTTATAAAAAAAACCAAATAGATGAATATAAATTTAAAACAGATAGCTACAATAAATTCTCCTTTTTGTAGCTTAGAAAATATGCCTATTCAACCAAAAGGTGCAAAAGAGACAATTGCAACAATAGAATTTAAAAAAGAGTTTCAAGATGGACTTAAAGATTTAAATGGTTTTAGTCATATCTATTTGATATATTATTTTCATAAAGTTAAAGAGCATAAACTTCAAGTTGTACCATTTAATGATTTGACAAATACACTAAGAGGAGTATTTTCTACAAGAACTCCAATGCACCCAAATAGTATAGGACTCTCTGTTGTTGAGTTAATTGATGTAAAAGAGAATATTGTAACTATAAAAGGTATTGATATTTTGGATGGTACACCACTTCTTGATATTAAACCTTATATTGAAAATTTTGATAAAATTGATGGTGTTACTAAATCAGGCTGGATGAAATCAAATTCCAATGAGGTTTCTAATAAAAGATCAGATGATAGATTTACTAAATAGGTTTTCTTCAAAATAGTAAATACCTTAGAATTAGAATATAAATAACCTTCAAAGGGAAGAGCAATCATAAGGGATTGCCTCTATATGATGTTATTCCCCGATTGTTAGTAGTAATAATTTCTTTAACTACAGGATTTATTCTTGATATAAATATAGGTATTTTTGAAGACAAAGGTACAGAAGAAAGGAATACTTATCCCTTAGTTCTTGGTTATCCCTTTTGTAGACATCCTAAATTTATATTTTTATCAAGTAAACATTTATATTATGCTACAATATGCTTAAAATTTAGGTGTTCTTCGTTTTATACTTCTTCGATTATTAACTTATATATTTTATTCATATTAAAAAAGGTATTATCAATTATGTCATTTTCTACACTAGGGTTATCAGAGCCTATACTAAAATCAATAAAAGAGCAAGGTTATACTACACCTACTCCTGTTCAAAAACAAGCTATTCCCATTATACTCAATGGTGATGATGTCCTAGCAGGGGCTCAAACTGGTACAGGTAAGACTGCTGGATTTACTCTACCTCTACTTGAAAAACTCTCTAAATTACCCAAAAATAAAGGTAAGAGAAGAGTTCGTGCTTTGATACTTACTCCTACTCGTGAATTAGCAGCTCAAGTGGCTCAAAGTGTTAAAATATATGGTACACACCTGCCTTTTACATCTACTGTTATTTTTGGTGGTGTGGGGATAAATCCACAGATTAATATACTGAAAAAAGGTGTAGATATTATTATCGCAACTCCTGGGCGATTATTAGATCTTATGAATCAAAGAATGGTAGATTTATCTAGCGTTGATACTCTAATACTTGATGAGGCAGATAGAATGTTGGATATGGGGTTTATCAATGATATTAAAAAAATATTAGCTAAACTGCCAAAACAGAGACAAAATCTACTATTTTCTGCTACTTTTTCTAATGATATTAAAAGATTAGCTGATGGATTATTAAATTCACCAAAAAATATAGAGGTAGCTAGACGAAATACATCAGCAGAGACTATTGCACAAAAAGTATATCCTGTAGATTGTAAACGCAAAAAAGAGCTTTTAGTGGAGCTTATCAAAAGAGAGAAGTGGAGTCAAGTTTTAGTTTTTACAAGAACAAAACATGGAGCTAACAAGCTTACAGAATATCTTGGAAACTCTATGATAAATGCAGCAGCTATTCATGGAAACAAAAGTCAAAGTGCAAGAACTAAAGCCTTGGCAAACTTTAAAGATGGCTCTATAAGAGTACTTGTAGCTACAGATATTGCAGCAAGAGGTATAGATATAGACCAACTCCCTCATGTTGTCAATTTTGAGCTTCCAAGTGTGGCAGAGGATTATGTACACCGTATAGGTAGAACAGGTCGTGCAGGTAATGTAGGTGAAGCAGTTTCTCTTGTATGTATTGATGAACATATCATACTTAAAGGTATAGAAAAGCTTATCAAAAAAAATATACCCAAAGAGATAGTAGATGGTTATAGACCAGACCCATCTATCAAAGCCGAACCTATACAAAAGAAGAGAGGACAAAGAGGAGGAAATAGAGGCAACAACTCTAATTCAAGAAATAAAAATAGAAGAAAAAGTAACAGTGATTCATCACCTCATCAAAATCATAGACGAAGTGGTGGAGAGCATAAGAAATAGAAATTTCTATATATTAGTGAGTGTATAGTGGCGATATATTGAACAGAACTCTCTTACTGTTCAATTTTTACTTTTATGCTATATATAAAATCGGAAAAAAGAGAACAGGAGTAATAATATGCCAACAAAATTAAAAATGGTATAATACAATATGAGATATATAACAGACTGCAATAAAGAGATAATTGAAGCTTTAGAAGTTATTGTTATATTTAGAAAATAGGATTTTTGTTATAAATTGCTATTTTTTGATGTTTTGTTGAAATTTAATTATTTTATTATTGTTTTGGAGGTGGATGTTTTTAAAATTAGTTGGGGTGGCTTTTAAATTTTTTTTATATTTACTTTAACTTATATTTTGCTATCATACTTAAATAAAAATATTATAAAGAAGTTATAAAGGAATTAAAAATAATGAGATTTTCACAAATACTAATACCAACAACTAAAGAGACTCCAAATGATGCCTCTTTGGTTAGTCATATATATTTAATTCGTGCAGGATTTATTCAAGGATATAGTTCAGGATTATATAATTTTTTACCCCTTGGAAAAATAGTCTTAGATAAAGTACGAGCTGTGGTTAAAGATGAACTAGATAAAGCAGGAGCTATGGAGGTTAGTTTAGGGTTTGTAACTCCATCATCTTTTTGGAAAGAGAGTGGAAGAATAGAGAAATATGGTAAAGAGCTTTTAAGATTTGAAGATAGACATGGTGCAGAATTTTTATTGTCTCCAACTAATGAAGAATCTATGGTAAACCTTGTAAAAGGGAGTGTAAAGAGTTATAAGAATTTACCTCTTAATCTATATCAGATTAACTTAAAGTTTAGAGATGAGATTAGACCACGATTTGGACTTATGCGTGGGCGAGAGTTTTTGATGAAAGATGCTTATAGTTTTCATATTGATAATGAAGATATGCTAAGAGAATTTAATCTAATGGAAGATACTTATAGTAGAATATTTACAAGACTTGGGCTTGACTTTAGAATAGTTGAAGCTGATAGTGGAGCTATCGGTGGAAGTGGAAGTAAAGAGTTTATGATTTTGGCTGATAGTGGAGAAGATACTATAAAAGTTTGTGAAAGTTGTAGTTATGGGGCAAATATTGAGGTGGAAACTGGTGAAGTTTGTCCTAAATGTAACTCAAAACTAAATGAAACTAAAGGGATAGAAGCTGGGCATATATTTCAATTAGGAACACAATATTCTGATGCGTTAGATGCAAATTTTTTGGATAATAATGGTAAAGCTCAACCATTTGTAATGGGTACTTATGGAATTGGGGTAAGCCGATTATTAGCAGGGATTATTGAACAAAACCATGATGATAAAGGTTGTATATGGACAAAAGAGTCTACTCCATTTAGTGTTGAGATTATAATCTCTAATATTAAAAAAAAGGAAGAGGTGGTAGAGGCAACAAAACTATATGATGAGTTAAAATCAAAAGGTATTGATGTCTTACTTGATGATAGAAGAGATAGATTTGGGGCAAAAATTAAAGATTTTGAGCTTATTGGGATTCCAACAGCTGTGGTGATTGGAAAAAAATTAGGTGATAAGTTGGTTGAAATTGTGGATAGAAGAACATTAGAAAAAACAGAGATTGAGCTTGATAATTTGCTTGATGAAGTTTTAAAGAGAGTATAGATGATATTTATTTTTCCTCTATTGCTTCTTGAACTGTTTATATCTATGAAAGTGGGAATGGTTATAGGGTTTGGATATAGTGTAATTTGGATTTTAGCATCTTTCTTGATTGGAATGGGGCTTATTAAATATTCTTATGTTAGTATACTTCAAGCAACAGACTTTATGAAAAAAGGAAAAATAGACATAAAAATTTTCTATAAATCTAATATGTCTTATCTTTTAGGTGCTATATTATTGATAGTTCCAGGGGTTTTAACGGATTCTTTTGGGGTACTTTCACTAATATATACATTATATTTACATTTAATTGCTAAAATAACACCAGAAAATAAAAAAACAAATTTTAAGGAGAGTGATGATGTCATTGATGTCGAAATTATTAACAGTAGCAGTGATAGCAACAGTAGGAGTTAATGCAGATACAAATACAACAAAAGTAAATTCAGAGGCAGAGTTAAATAAAAGCTTAATTAAATATGTTAAGCGACATGTGATTAAAAATAGAAGTGTCAAAGTTCAGGATATTAAAATCTTAGAAAAAAGAGAAGTTGCCGAACTAAAAGGTTGGAGTGTACTTCTTACAAATATAGATATTAACTATAAAGATAAAAATATTACTGTTCCAGAGATGATGTTTATTAAAGATGGTATAGTGGCACCTGCTTTGGTTGATTTAAAAACAGGTAAAAATTATAGAAATGAGATTAGACCAAATGCTTCTGATGATTTGTATAACAAAGAGCATCTTCTTTATGGAAATGCAAATGCAAAACATAAGATTATTATATTCTCAGATCCACAATGTCCATTTTGTCAAGATATTGTGCCTGGTATATTGAAAGCAGGAAGAGATAATCCAGCACTTTTTGCAGTATATTACTATCATTTACCATTGTTAAATATTCATCCCGTCTCAGTTGTTCTTACAAAAGCTATGCATGTGGCTCAGCATAAAGGTAAGTTAGATGTATTAGAGAAAATTTATGCAATGAAAATCAAACTACAAGAGAAAGATGAGGCTAAAATTATAGCTGAAATTAAAAAGCAAACTGGTTTTATTGTAACGAAAGAGGAACTTAATGCAAAATCTGTAAAAGATGCTCTAATATCTGATGAAAAAATAGCTTCAAAAATGATGGTATCAGGTACTCCTACAATCTATTTGGATGGGAAATGGGATAAAAGAAGATATGGTTATGAGGCATTTTTACCAAAACCAAAACCAGTATCAGCAACAGCAAATGCACCAAAAACTAAATAGTATATTATATGAAAGAATTAATAATTGCAACAAGAGCCAGTGATTTGGCTCTTTGGCAAGCATATCATATACAAGATAGAATTGAGGCAACTTTTCCAGATATTAAAGTTAAAATCAATAAAATAGTAAGTAATGGTGATAAAATTCTTGATAAACCATTAGCACTTATTGGTGGTAAAGGTCATTTTACAAAAGAGCTTGAAGATGCTATTTTAGCAGGAGAAGCACATCTTGCAGTTCATTCTTTAAAAGATGTACCAACTTATATTCCAAACGGATTAGAGCTTGTAGCTATTACAAAAAGGCAAGATCAAAGAGATGTTTTTTTATCTCATAAATATAAATCTCTTAAAGCACTTCCAAAAGGTGCAGTAGTAGGTACAACAAGTCTAAGAAGACGGATGCAAATAGCTAAAATTCGTCCTGACTTGATACTTAAAGATTTAAGAGGTAATGTAAATACGCGTCTTAGGAAATTAGCAGAGGGGCAATATGATGCAATAATCTTAGCATATATTGGACTGAAAAGATTAGATTTACTAAAAGATATACCATTTACTAAAAAATTAAAACTCCATAAGATGATACCTCCAATGGGTCAAGCAGCTTTGGGTATAGAGATTGTAACTAATAATGATAAAGTTCGTGAAATTGCAATGACTCTTAACGACTCAGATACTTTTCTTTGTACTAAAATGGAGAGAGACTTTATTAGTAAAATTGGTGCTGGATGTTCTGCTCCTGTGGCTTGTAATGCTACCATAGATGAGGATGTAATTAATCTTGAAGCTATGATAGGTTATCCTGATGGAACTAATATTATGTATAAAACTTTAACTGCATTAATTTCTCATTGTGATGAGTTAGGCTCAAGATTGGCAGATGATTTTATATTGGATGGTGCAATAGAAATTTTAGAAAAAGCAGAATCTATAGCATTTAAAGATGAGATGCCTCAACGAATTTAGAATTAACTTCTAAAGGAAATGGGCAACTATAAGGAAATTTTGTTCGGTGCCATCTACCCCACAATGCCAATGAATTAAGCTTTTTTTGGACGAGATGGCTTTAGCCTCTCCCTAATATACGGAGCTAAAAGAAGCAGCACCGTGTCCAAAAGCATGATAATCCTTATTTCAGTGGCATTAACATACCACCGTATGTTTTTTGGTAGGTGGTGCTTCTTGTAGGTATCCTAAAATTATATCTTTTCTTCTTTTTTTAATAATTTGTATTTAGCTAATGTTTATCCTATAAACTCTTTGCTAGGTATTTTTCTCCTGCTATATATTTAATAATATTTTGAACTTTATCAAATCTTAGTTTTATTCATATTCTTAAATCCAGCCTTTGGTATATCAGGATGTCTATTGATGATGTTATGTGCAGATTCTAAATTAGACTTTCTTTAAGAGTAAATTTTGAATTAAAAACTTTAGTTTAGAATGAGTATTAAATAGATTCTAGGAGTAGTTTTTTATTTTATTCAAAGAATATTAGGATTTCTATTAAATTATAATTTAAATTAAATATAGGGCATTATTCATGAGTAGTGTACAGTTGAGTAGTGTACAGTTTACGAGACCCTGACTGAATCAAGTTTAGGGTGACAAAAGCTCGTCATTGACTGCTTAACGCTGAAAAGTTTGTCATTGAGACTGCTTGATACGGAAAAGTTTGTCATTGACTGCTTGACACGATACAACACGGAAAAGTTCGTCATTCCGTGCTTGACACGGAATCTCTGAAATCAAGAGTGTCTATTACTTTTGATATTTTATGAAGGATGCTTCTAAAATATATATATTAATTTTAAACACCTTGAGTCGTATCAAACACCCTAATATGCAATCTATCACTATATCTAAACCCATATTTCATACAAAATTCAAATACACTTTTATCATTTTGAGATATAGTATCCATACTCTCACCCACAGGCATACAGTAGATATTAGTTTTATTAAAATTTTGTGTAATATCTCTTATCTCTTTTATAGCAGTTGAGTTTACAAGTTTTTTATCTATGGTAAATTTAAAAAAGCTATCTTTAGCATTTAATATTATATTCTCTATGGCTTGTGGTTTTATTCTCTTACTCTTTGGTTCTTGTGAATTTGAAAGTTTAATAGATAGTGCAAATGTAGTCTCTTTATATATTGGAAATTTTTCAAAATTAATCTCAACAGTCGCATTTGTCTCAAATGTAATCTCTATACCTAATTCAACCAAAAAGCTAACAACTCTATAAAAAGCCTTATCTTCAAAATATATCAAAGGTTCTCCACCAGTAATCACAACATGAGGAAGATAACCAATCTTAATAAACTCTTCTGTAAGCTTGTCTATAATAGTTTGTGAGTTATCTATCTTTTGCCAATTTTTTGCAAAAGAACTATCCACAGAAAAATATGTATCACACCCTAATTTTTCTACACCATCCACACTATATTTTGTACCAAATCCAGCACAACTTAGATTACATCCACCTGTTCGTAAAAAATAAGATGGCACTCCTGCATACTTTCCCTCTCCTTGAAGTGAGAAAAATTCTTCGCTTATGTAGAACATTATTGAACTGCTCCTATTGATTGTTGTTTTATATCTAATATAATTTGATTTAGAGATGGACACTGATTATTATAAAAACATTCTTTATAATTTAATTTTAGTGCCGTTTTTATATCAAGTTTTTTATTTCTTAATTCATTAATTTTATATCCTTGTCGTACTCCTAAATAATCACCACTATTTTTAATATTATTTATTTTACAAGTAATACTTTTATTCTGTAATTTATCTAAAAGATTTAGAATACTATCAAAAATAATATGACCTTCTATATAAAGATGTAAGAAATTCTCATTAATATGTAAATCTTCATTAATAATATTTTGATAATTTAATAATAATTCTTGATTAATATTTGATAGTTGTAGAGAAATATTTTCCTGTATAGTATTTAGAATATACTCTTCATTTATATTTTCTATTGCTATATTATTAAACTTAAAAACTTCCCTTTGGCATTCTTGATTATTATCTTTTAGATATATATCATAAAGAAGTGCATCTTTTATAATAGGTGTCATTTTTTCAAATAATGATTCAAAATCTAAAGAAGATGATATATTACAAGAAGTTTTTAAATCATTAAGAGTTTTGGCACAAGTACAATAATTTTCAAGAGAATAGACATAAGTATGAAAAATATAATTATTATTTAAATACGGTTTTTTAAAGATATAGTCATAATCGCTATCTACACAAGCAATAAATTCATTATCAAAATATTCTTCAAATTTTAAAATATTTATTTTTCTATCTAATGGTTTAAATATAGGTTTTATATTATTATCTACTTTAGATAAAATAAAATGCCAAAAAGGTTCATCATCATAATTTTCTATACAAACAATAAGATTACAATCTTCTGAATAGAATAGATCTAAAAACTTTAATTTTTCACGCTCTATTTCATCAATAGGATTATCATAAAACACTAAGAATTCTTTATTTTAAAATTATCAAGACTTATTACATTTTTTCTGTAACCTTTTAAAATAATATCAGGAGAATGAGTTGCTATAATAATTTGCAAATTACTATTTAATTCCAAAAGTGTTTTAATAAAAATCATTTGCCATTCAACATGTAGTGAAATTTCAGGTTCATCCATTAAAATAATTGTCGGTTTATTATCTAAAAGCATTATACTCAACATAATAATAAGTATCTGTTTTTCTCCAGAAGAGAGCTGATAAGGTGTTAAAGAGTTTTTATCATCTAATTTAAATATTATAGAATTATTTTCATCTAGTTTAATACTCTTTCCTGTATTTTTAAAAAACTCATTTATCTTATTTTTAAATATATCTCTATTATTATAAATAATATTTATATTTTTATTCTTTTCTAGCAATTTATCTTTTAATAAATTTAAATTTTCATCTCTTGCATACTCTACTAACTTAGTATCAAACTCCTGATTAATTTTTTCAACTTTCTCTTTTAATTTTAATTGATAAAGTTTAAATTTTGTAATTAAATCATTTAGTAAAACATCTAATTCTGTTTCTATATCAGAATTATCATAGTGTTTATGCACTAACTCTTCATTTTTTATTTCCATATCAAAAGTACTTAAAAATAAATAATCAATTTTACTTTTAGAATCTATTTTTTTTAAAATATCTTTTTCTAATTCTTTAAATAATAATTTTATTTTATCTTTACTAATATTATTATTTTTTTTCATTTCATCTATAATATTAAATTCTTTTTGTTCTGCACTTATTAAGTTATCATTGTTAAATTGTAATTTAATTTTATCAAATTTATAATTATTATTTTTTTCACCATTAGATAATAACTCATCTAATAAGTTTAAGATAGTCGTTTTTCCACTACCATTTTTGCCAATTAAAATTGTAACTTGTTCATTAAATTTTATATCAAAACTATATTTATCCCATAGTTTTTCTACAGATAATTTTTCAATTTTCATATAGTTTTACCCACCAGTCTCATAAAAAGCTCTTTGAGAAATATCCTCACTACTATCCACGGAATCATCCATCCATCTATTTTCTTTTGGTTTATCTCTAAGTACTTTACCTAAAACCTCAGAAGCTCCAATTATATCACCTTTTTTTACACATTCTGCAATACTAAGAGCTTCATCAAAATACAAACAAGGTATCAAATTACCCTCTGCTGTAAGTCTAATTCTATTACAATTTTCACAAAAATCATGTTTATGTGGGTCAATTAAGCCAAATTCATACTCTTCATCTAGCATATAGTTAAATGATGGACTTGCACCCTCTCGCCCCAAGGCTCGTATTGTATGCCCCTCTTTGACTTTTTCTAATATCTCTTTACCGTGCATTCCTCTTAGAGATTTCACTGCATGACGATTTTCCATATACTCTATAAATCGTACTTTTAGATTTCGTTTTCTACAGTAATCAATAATATCAAGAATTTCATCATCATTAATTCCTTTTAGAGGTACCATATTTATCTTGACTCCAAGTCCCACTTCAAGGGCTTTATCAATTCCTTTAAGAACTTGTTTTAAAACATCTTTTTGAGCTATATGGTGAGCAACTTCTGGTTTAAGAGAATCAAGAGAGATATTTAATCTTTTTAATCCTGCATCTTTTAATCTTTGAGCCGTTGCTTCTAAAAGATAGGCATTTGTTGTAAGTGCCAAATCAATATCAGGTTTATAGTTATGTATCATCTCTATAAATTTATCCAAATCTTCACGAAGAAGTGGTTCTCCACCAGTAAGTCTGATTTTAGTTATACCCTCATCAATTGCCATCTTTATAAATATAAATAACTCTTCAAAACTAAGTAAATTCTCTTTTGGTACCCAAGAGAAGGGTTTTTCTGGCATACAATATTGACATCTAAAATTACATCTCTCAGTTACAGAAACTCTTAGATAATCAACTTTTCGCCCATGTCCATCTATTAACATATATATCCCAATATTTTTTGCCTAAGATTAACCAATTTATTATAATAAAGCTCTTAATCGTAAACAGAATCCATATCTAAATCATCTAATTCTAAAATAGGAACAGCAGATAGAGAGTTTGGATTCACCTCTGCACCTTTTAAATTATAATTAGCACCTTGATAAAAAGTCTGCTCTTTAGCATATTTTTTTTCTTTTTTAATCTCTGTTTCTATCTGTTTTTTAACTCTATCCTCTTTTGTTGTATTATTATTTTCTGTTTCTGTTGAAAATAATATAGAACTTAGCATAATTACAAGTATTAAAATCTTTTTCATAAATTTTCCTTTTATTAAGTTAATATTATTATATCTTAATATTATTAAGATCATCATCTTTACTTATGATAAAGCTATATACTTTTTTCAACCTCTTGTATCCACCAATTCATAATAGATTGCTCTTGCTTTAATGTTGTTGGCATTCCATGACCTGGATAAAGAGTAAAATCTTCTTTTATATTTTTAGCTTTTATTAAACTATCTCTCATATTCTTAGCACTTGAATAAGGAAAATCATATCGTCCAATTGATTGTAAAAATAAAAAATCCCCACAAAACCATACATCTTTTATCTCAATAATACTATTTCCTGGAGTGTGTCCTGCAAAGTGCCTAAATTTAACCTTAATACCGCTAATATCAATAGAATCTTCAGTATCTACTTTAAAATCTGCTTGGCTTGAAGGTGTACCTTTACTAAAAGGATCTTTTTCAAGCATAAAAGCATCATCTTCTGGGATATATATTGGAATATTTAAATCTCTTTTAAGCTCATTATTACTCCATACATGATCAAAATGTCCATGTGTATTTAATATTGCAACTGGATTTGTTACATGAGATTTAACCCATGATGTAGCATTCATCCCAGGGTCAATTATTAAATCTTTACCATCTATTGTAACGATATAACAGTTTGTTTGATAATCACCCATTGGTTGAGATTGTATTTTCATATTTTATTTATCCTTTTTTGCATTTAATTTATTATACAATAAAATTCACAAATTCAACTATATTTTTAAAAATCCGATAAAATTACTCTTAATTAATAGTTATTTAAGATTTTAGTTGGTATAACTCTAATAAGTCATAAATAATTAGGATTTTAAATATGAGAGAAGAATGGGTAAAACTAAGAGAGAATGATGAAGTAAGAACTCAGATGTATTATGCAAAAAAAGGTGTAATTACAGAAGAGATGGAGTATGTTGCAAAGATTGAAAAAATTGATGCAGAATTACTAAGAAGTGAGATTGCAAGAGGAAGATGTATAATTCCAGCAAATATTAACCATAAGCATCAAATTCCTATGGCAATTGGTATGATTTCAAATTGTAAAATTAATGCGAATATTGGTTCATCTGCTCTTTCAAGTGATATTGAGGGAGAGGTAGAAAAAGTTGATGCTTGTTTAAAATATGGTGCCGATACAATTATGGATTTATCAACAGGTGGAGATTTAGATGCAATTAGAGAAGCTGTAATAGCTCACTCAAATGTGCCAATTGGAACTGTACCGATGTATCAAATTTTGCATGATTGTAATGATAAGATTGAAGATTTAACAATTGAATCAATGTTATCTGTTTTAGAGAAACAAGCACAACAAGGGGTTAGTTACTTTACAATTCATGCAGGATTTTTACTAAGATTTATGCCTCATGTTGCAAAAAGAAAAATGGGAATAGTGAGTCGTGGTGGTAGTTTAATGGCTGCGTGGATGATGCACTATCACAAAGAGAACCCATTTTATGATGCGTATGATGCGATATTAGATATTTGTAGAAAATATGATGTAGCACTTTCATTAGGTGATTCTCTAAGACCTGGATGTCTGTTTGATGCAAGTGATGATGCACAATTATCTGAACTTAAGATTTTAGGTGAACTTACACTTAAAGCTTGGGAAAAAGATGTTCAAGTTATGATAGAGGGTCCTGGGCATGTTCCACTTAATCAAGTTGAAAGAAATATGAAGCTTGAAAGAGAATATTGTCATGAAGCACCATTTTATATTTTAGGACCTTTGGTTACAGATATTGCTGCTGGATATGACCATATTAGTAGTGCAATTGGTGCAGCAGTTGGTGGATGGCATGGTGCTAGTATGCTTTGTTATGTTACACCAAAAGAGCATTTAGGATTACCAAATGCTGATGATGTGAGAGAGGGAATTATTGCTTATAAAATTGCTGCTCATGCTGCTGATATTGCTAGAGGTCGTCCTGATGCACAAAAAATGGATGATGAGATGAGTGATGCAAGATATAGTTTTGATTGGAATAGACAGTTTGAATTATGTTTAGACCCTGAAAGAGCAAAAGAGTATCATGATGAAACATTACCCCAAGATGTATTTAAAGAGGCAGAATTTTGTTCTATGTGTGGACCAAAGTTTTGTAGTTATAAGATAACTCAAAGTATCGTAGAAGAACATGGTGAAACCATGAAAAATATTAAGAATTAAATTTAAAAAAAGGAAAAAAATGACAAAAGAACAAGTATTAGACGCATTAAAAAATGTAACTTATCCTGGATTTTCAAAAGATATAGTAACTTTTGATTTTGTAAAAGATGTAGAGCTAGATGGGGATAGAGTATATTTGTCTCTTGATATTACTTCAAGTGCTAGTGAAGTTAAAGAGCAATTAGTATCTGAAATTGATGTAGAATTACGAAAATTAGGTGCAACTGAAGTTATTACAAAAGTAAAACAACCACAGGCTCCAAGACAGATGAGTAACTCTGTAAGTGGTAAAAATATCGCTCCACAAGTTAAAAACTTTATAATGGTAAGTTCTGGAAAAGGTGGAGTTGGAAAATCAACTACTTCTGTAAACTTGGCAATTGCTATGGCGATGCAAGGTAAAAAAGTAGGTCTTCTTGATGCTGATATTTATGGACCAAATATCCCTCGGATGATGGGTTTAAATAACCAAAAACCAGAGATTCAAGGAAATAAAGTAATACCTTTAAAGGCTTACGGTGTTGAGATGATGAGTATGGGTTCATTGATGGAAGATGGTCAATCTCTTATTTGGAGAGGTGCTATGATTATGAAAGCAATTGAGCAATTCTTAAGAGATATTTTATGGTCTGAATTAGATGTATTAGTTATAGATATGCCTCCAGGAACTGGTGATGCTCAACTTACATTGGCTCAATCAGTACCAGTAACGGCAGGTATCACAGTAACAACTCCTCAACAAGTAAGCCTTGATGATAGTTTAAGAAGTCTTGATATGTTTGAAAAACTTCATATCCCAATTGCAGGTGTAGTTGAAAATATGAGTGGATTTATATGTCCTGAGTGTAATACTGAATCTGATATTTTTGGAATGGGTACAAGTGGTGATATGGCTAAGAAGTTTAATACAGAGATTATTGCTCAAATACCAATTGAACCAGCAATTAGAATTGGTGGAGATACAGGTAAACCAAT
>JAMOOQ010000039.1 GCA_027100635.1 Campylobacteraceae bacterium
AGCCTAGATGCCCTAACTTTTTTGTTTTTATTTTATTTATTTTTGTAAAACAGATGGTATATTCCTAATATATATATTTATTTCTTATTATATTACTTTAAGTTTATAGGGGTGATGAATGTCAGATTAAACATAAAATCTCTAAGTTTATTATCAAAAGTCAAAAGTGGCTTGGGCAAGAAAAAATATGCCCAAGATATAATTAGTGTTAAGATAAGAGTTAAAAGACTCTTTAATATAAAATTCTTATTCACTATCTACTATTTAATATCTATAATCATCATCAGGATAATTTTCATCTATTGGTTGATTCTCTTTAACTATTGGTTCAGGCTCAACAATAGGCTCTTCAACCTTTGGTTCAACAATAGGTTCTGGTTCAGGAGTTGGTTCAAGTTTATGTACAAGATGATGTTCCTCTTGTGTAATATCAGAAATTACTTCATTAGTCATACCATTTGTTTCTTTATCATCATAAAGAACTTTTTTAGGCTCTCGAATAACTGAAATATTTTTTCTAAGTTTAACACCACTATCACTTAATTCTATCATATTTCCTGCTTTTATATCTCTAGTTATCCCTTCAAATTCAACATAAATAGTACCTTTATAACATTTTATTATCTCTGTATCTCCAATAATCTCACCACTAAAATCAGTTCCTCTAATTCCAATAGTTGCAGATACTGTTTTAACTTTAAATCTATCAGGAATTATTTTCGCAATTTTTCCTGTAACAGATCTAAAAAATCCTCTATTAGACTTTAATGAAACTTTAGAGTTTGTAGTTCCATCAAATACAAAATCATCAAAACCAAAAGATGATTTTGGTCCAATTGTTATGATGGTATCATCTTTTAACATCACTTGAACTCTACTTTGTATTTTTGTGATAATCTCATCACCTACTAATAATATCATACCATTTGTAGCAGTTACCATTTGAGCAGATCTCTTAACATTTGCTTGACCTTTAACAACCATGATATTACCTATATTAGCCCAAATAGCGATAGTTGTCATCAAAAGAATTAAAAATAACTTTTTCATATAATACTCCTAGTATTTTATTTTTGCACCAAGCATAATAATATTCTTATCATACTCAGCAGGTATATAGTTTGAATCATTTTGTATATACTCTCCAGATAGATATAGCTCAATATCTTTTGAATAGTGATGAGAAAGTTTTAATTATAACTTAGAGGTAAATATAAATTATAGCTATCATTCATATATCCAGTACCTAGTTCTATTTTAGCCAAAGAGATATTATAATAACTTTCATCAAAATTATGCTGATGATAAACATTAAGTCTAGCTTTAAAATACCAATTTTCACTATCAATGATACTATCTGTATAACTAATATCACCATTAAATCTTATAAATGTTGTAGAGATTATATCTTTGTTCCCTATTGATCCATAATAATTATCTAAAATATCTCCACCAGGATTAACATTTATATTACTATCATATCCCATATCTACAGAAAGAGAACTCTTTAAAGAGCTTTTACTTACCGTCTCTAAGCCTTTTAGCTCATCTTGACTAAACTGATCCTTAAACTCTGTCATCATATCAATTGCTAGTTTATCTCTTGATGTATCTTTATACAACTTTACCAAAGATTGTCTAGCCTTGACATTATTCTCTTCTAACATAAGCACTCTTTCATAAGTACTCATAGCCTCATCTTGTAAACCAAGTGCATTTGCACTATCTGCCCATATTAAATGCAACAATGGATTACCATAATCATTAGTAGAACTTTTTGCCTCTTGAATCGCTTCTTTATATTTGGAATTATTATAAAACTCTTGTGCATCTTGAACACTAGAAAATAATAAAACACTTAACGAAACAGATAATAATAAAACTCTCATCTTTCCCTCCAATATGTTATATACTTTAATCTAACTATATTCTGCTTTTAAGCTTTTTAAAAATTCAAAAACTCTCTCTTGATATACTTTGTCCTCTTCCTTCTCAATACAAGTAACAAAAGTTTTAAGTAGGTCTAAATCTATCTTTTTGGCAAATTCTCTAGTCTCTTTTACCTCTTTTTCTACTAATATAAGAAGATGTTCAAAGTCCAAATCATTGTTTGTAACAATTTTATCATAATATTCATATACTGTATCTTTTAAAAGTTCAGCTTTTGTTTTATTATCACTATAAGTTAGATATGATATTTTTTCTAAGATATCTTTCTTACAACTATTAAAGTTTTTATCTGTTGCTATCATAAGAGTCATAGTTTTTGCTCTAAACTCAAGAGAATTGCTATTATATATAAGACATTCCCTAAACATATTTTTAATTCTCTTTTGTATAGTTTTAACCATTATTTATCCTGCTATTTTATTTTTTAACATAATTTTAACAAAATTATTATATATTTCATAAAAAATTGGATAAAAAATGAGTGATATTGAGTTATATATTATATTTTCAACAGCATTTGTGGCAAGTATTGGTCATTGTATTGGAATGTGTGGGGGTATTGTGATTGCTTATAGTTCAAGTAAAATTGATTCTAATTCTTCTTGGAGGACACAAAGTATTGCACATCTTTCATATAATTTTGGAAGAGTAACAACTTATATTTTAATAGGTATAATTTTTGGTGTTATGGGGCAAGTTATTGGATTTACTCCAACAACTAAAGGGATATTATTTATATTCACAGGTATTTTAATGATACTAGCTGGTCTATCTCTTGTTGGTGGAAGTAAGTTTTTGACTTCTGCTGAGTTTTCTATCTCAAAAAATAGATGGTATAGAGAAAAATTTACAAAACTTATTATGAGTAAGTCTCTTTGGAGTTTTTATTTTTTGGGTATATTAAATGGTATGATACCTTGTGGACTGGTTATCTCTTTTGCTATATTTGCAGCTTCAAGTGGTTCTGCTCTTTGGGGTGGTATTATTATGGCAGTATTTGGATTAGCCACAATTCCAACTATGTTTTTATTAGCTTCTTTTACAAAAGTTTTGCAAAATGGTGCATTAAGAAATAGTATGATGAAAATAGCATCTATGCTTGTAATTGCTTATGGAATATATACTTTATATAAAGGTTACTTATATATTAGTGACCCCATAGAGACCCAAAGAAGTATTGATAGTATGAATGAGGGAAGTATACGAAGTAAAGTAGAAGGTAAGTGTGGTGGGATGAAATGTGAACCAGGAAAGTGTGGATAGGTAACATCTATTAGCTTTTATAAAGTAAAATATAAGTAACACTTAACTTTAAGTAAGAGTAATTTTATCTTATTTAAGATATGATTTCAATATAAAATAATTTTAGGAGAAAGAAATGAATTTAATTCCAGAAATGGCAGAAACAGTAGAAGTAAATGGGGCAACAGTTCCATTTGTAAAATATGAAGAAGATGGTGTAGTTGTTTATCAGTTTGATACTAGTAAATCAGGTCACCCAGAGCCTATGGTTAATGCTATGTGTGGACTACAACAGCTTATAAAAACTAATGAAAAACTTGTTATGATTAATTCTAAACCACCAATGGGATTATTTCCAAAAGTTGAAGCTGAATTTAACTTTAAAGTTTCAGAATTAGAAGATGGAATATTTAAAATCATCTTTACAAAAAGAGGTGCTACTGATACTAGTACAGATTTTAAAGATACAGGTTGTGGTGGTGGAGGTTGTAGCTAATTATGGCTATTTCACAAGATTTTGCACCACCATTTAAACTGATAGCACCTTATTTTATAATAGGTGTTATCTCTTTTGTAATTAGTGTAGCTTTGCTATTTGGATTTGATATATCAAGTTTAAATAGTATGGATAGTAATACTCTATCATGGGTTCATATGTTTTTATTGGGCTTTGTGATGATGGTGGTTTTTGGTGCAATGGCTCAACTTGTTCCAGTAGTTTTAGAAGTTGGACATTTTGCTGTTGAACTCTATTATATAATATATCCTTTGCTTTTAATCGGTACAATACTTATGGCATTTGGATTTTTATTCTCTCCAGCTTTACTCCCCTATGGTGGAATAGTTGTCCTTATATCTTTACTTATATTTGTTCTTGAAACATTTCTTACTATTAAAAAAGTTAAAAAATTTAACCTTGTAATGACTACAGTTTTAGTCGCAAATACATTTTTATTTTTAGGACTTATTTTTGGTATTTTAATGGCATTAGGATATGCGGGAACTATTAATATTGATATTATCTCTTTGCTTAAAGCTCATATATATTTAGTATTAGCTGGATATGTGGGAATTACTATTATGGGTATGAGTTTGATTTTATTACCTATGTTTTGGTTATCACATAGCTTTAGTTGGAAACCTGTAGAATACGCTTTATGGACAATGAGTGTAGGTGTGACTTGGGTGATGTTATCATCAATTTTAGATAGTATAGTATTGGAATATGCAGGATATAATTTAGCGATTATAGCTCTTATTCTATATTTCTATCAAATATATCTAATCTATATAACACGTGTAAGAATGGAAAGAGATATATACTTATACTCGCTGATATTCTCATATTCAAGTTTAATTTTAGCTCTTATTATGGGAGTTATATATTTAGTATATCCAAATGAAAATTTATTATTAACTATTGGTTGGACTTTATTTATGGGTTATATTGCATTTATTATTAATGGACACTTATATAAAATTGTACCATTTTTAGTTTGGTATGAAAGATTTTCACCATTAATAGGTAAACAAAAAGTTCCAATGTTAGCAGATATGGTACCTGTAAGAAGTGCAAAATTTCAATTTGCTTTTAGCTCTATGGGTGTTATTATGGCAGGATTTGGAATTTTACTTGGAATCGATGGGTTATTTAAAGGTGGTGCTGGTTTTTTATTAGTTGGTAGTATATTTATGTTAAAAGATTTAATGTTTATGATTAATTTTAAATAAAGGATAAGAGATGATAATAACAAAAGAGGAGATATTTAAAGCAATATCAACTGTAAACGATCCAGAGGTTGGATTTAATTTAGTTGAGATGGGTCTTATTTATGATGCATCTTGTGATGAAAATATGAAAGCAAAAGTGACAATGACACTAAGTACAAAAGCTTGTCCACTTCATCAAATGATTGTTCAATGGGTAGAGGAAGCTGTATTAAGAGAACTTCCAACTGTAGAACTTGCAGAAGTTGAAGTAGTTTGGGAACCTATGTGGACAATTGATATGGCGACAGATGATGTAAAAAAGCAACTTAGTGGACTATAAGTCTATTTTTAATACTATATATGGTACTTTGATATTCTTTTTTTATTTTGTCAAGTACCCTATTATAATATTTTTGCCAATAGCATATTTTTACCTTGATTATCCAAATAGTTATAGTATGAATATTTTGGCTTTTATATCTATAATTCTTATTATTAAAGATTGGATTTATCCACATAAAAAACCAGAAAATTGCTCAAAAAAAGGAGATAATTAATTTTGAAAGATATTAATATAAGTGCATTACAAGATATGGGAAATATTCAAGATATGGTTAATTCTGCAGGAGGTGGTGGAGATAGCACTGTATTTATACTCTCTATCATCTTTGGAGTTTTCGGTATGATATATTTCTCTTTTGGTAAAAAAGTAGATGATAAAGATATGTTTATGTATAGTGGAATTGGATTAATGGCTTTTCCTTATTTTATTGAAGGTAAAACAGAAACAATCTTAGCTGGTTTATTATTATTGGTGATACCTTTTATTATCAAAAGATAAAGTTAATATTGCCTTCCTATAAAGCATAAGTAAGAGCAACAAGTGAAAGTATATAAAAAACAAACATTAAAATTGAGGGTATAATTTTTGTATATCCCTCTGACATTCCACTTCAAGAAAAATATCACCAATTAAAAATAACCAACTTTGTCTGATATCTTAATCCAAGAATTGTGGAAATTTAATCATAACTTTTTCTACTTTAGGTTTAATTACAGCTTGACAATATCCTTGATTAGAGTTCAATTTATAATAGTTTTGATGATAATCTTCTGCTTTATACACAACTCCTAATTTACTTACTCCTGTAACTATTTTATCACAAAAATTCTTTTGTGCTTTATTAATAGATTTTTCTATTGTTTCTTTATCTTCATCATTTTCATAATAAATAACAGAACGGTATTGTGTCCCTTTGTCAGCTCCTTGAACATTTAGAGTTGTTGGGTTATGAGTGCTAAAAAATACTTTTAATAAATCTTTTAAAGAGATAATATCACTATCATATTCAATATCCACAATTTCGGCATGACCACTAACACCTGAACAAATATTCTCATAAGTTGGATTTGGGCGACGTCCACCTGTATAACCACTAATCACACTTTTTACACCTTTAATATTGCTAAATACTGCTTCTGTACACCAAAAACATCCACCACCTAAAACTAATCTTTTTATACTCATTTTATATCCTAATTTAAAATTTTTGACTTAATAAATCATTTACACTTTGTAAAGGGTCTTTACCCTCTTCTATCATTTTATAAACCTCATCAGCAATTGGTAAATAAAGATTCTCTTTAAACGCTATTTTATGTAGTGCTTTTGCTGTTGGAACACCCTCTGCAACCTCACCAAGCTCCTCTAAAATGTCATCTAAATTCTTACCTTTAGCTAATCCTAGCCCAACTCTATAGTTTCGTGAAAGTTCAGAAGAGGCTGTTAAAAATAGATCACCAGCTCCACCTAAAGATAAAAATGTTTCATCTTTTGCACCAAAATATTTTCCAAATCTGCTCATCTCCACAAGACCACGAGAGATTAACGCTGCTCTTGCATTATTTCCAAGATTTAATCCTCCACAAACTCCACCAGCAATTGCAATCACATTTTTATATGCTCCTGATACCTCTGCACCTACAACATCACTACTAACATAACCTTTAATAAATGATGGTAAAGAATCAGCATACTTTTTGGCTAATTCTTGATTTTTTGAACTAATAATTAAAGCTGTTGGAAGAGATAATTTAATCTCTGTGGCAAATGATGGACCAGATATAAATGCTAATCTATCATTTGAAACAAAGTTTGAATAAATATCGTTTAAAAATGCTCCTGTGCTGGTTTCAATCCCTTTTGCTGCTACCAAAATATTTTGATTATAATCTACAAAATTTTCCTCTAACCATTTTCTTACAAACTGAGCAGGAATAGCTATAATTAAAAATTCTCGCTTTAATGCCTCTTCTAATGATACAAAATTCTCTATATCTTTTACATTTCTTGATGTAATTACCACATCATTCTCTTTGTTTAATGAATAAGCATGATAGAGAGCTTGTCCCCACTTACCTGCACCTATTATTGATATTTTCATGATTGGATTCCTTTGGATTTTAGTTTATATAATGAAACTTTAGACTTTGCTTTTATAAAGTAATCTGGTTCATTTTTTATAATTTTAAATATTTTTTTTCCGTGAAGCAATTTCAAGTTTTAACAGTTTTAAATCTAAATTATTTCTACCTAATAATTGCTCTAATTTTTTCCATTCATTTTGAAAATTTTCGGAATTAAATTTATTTTCAATAATCATAGATTTTACTTTTGCTAATTGTTTACCAACTTCTGGTGTTCTCAAATATTCTATATCCATAATATCTGTTAAAATTTTACTAAACTCAAATCCATAACTTTGTGAATATTTTAATACTTCTATTTTATCATCAACTTTTTTTAATATTCTTAAAGATTCATTTTTAGCACTACCAATAATATGAGGTGAATGGGTAGCAATAATTATTTGACAATTATTTAATTTGGCAAAATTTTCATAGATTTTTAAAATTTTATTTTGCCAATTTGGATGAAGTGAAAGCTCAGGTTCATCAATTAAAATTACTTTATCTTTATAATCTTTAAAGTATAGATATAAAACTTTTGATAATAGAGTTTTTTCACCTGTTGAGAGTTCATTAATTCTAAATTTTTCTTCAAAATTATTTTGAAAATATATATTATCATCTTCATCTATATAACTATAAATAAAGTCTAAATCTAAACCATTTAAAATTTTTGATATAAATTTTTGTAATTCTTCTGTAATCTCATTATTTCTTTTATTATGAAATTTAACTTGATTGTACCAATATTTTACAAACTCTTCTTCTACTTTTAAAATATCATCTATTCCTGATGGAAATGCTTCTACAGATTCACTATAGTCTTGAACAACCGTAAAATAATTATGTGCAATTTTATCGTTTAATAAAGCTAAATTAATTTCACCAAACTCAGTTTGAATATCTATATTACTTTCAATCTCTACATTTAAACACTCCAAAAGCGTAGTCTTTCCACTTCCATTAACTCCTGCTAAAACAATAATATCTAAAGGATTCTTATTTTTATCAACAAAATCTATTTTAAAATCTTTAAACATCTTATAATCTTCTATATAAAGTTCTCTTATTTTCATTTTCCCTCTCCTTTATTTAATATTATATCAAATCTTTCTAAATCTTCATTTTTACCAATACATGCAATAATATCATCCTCATTTATCTTATGAGAAATCCCCTCACCCACAAATATAAATTTATCAGACACAGAAAAATCTATAATCCCAATCAATAAGAGACCATAAAGTTCAAAATTCACCTCTTCTATTAATTTTTTATCTAAAAAAGAGCCTTTAGAAATTTGATATTCTTTAAAACTAATATCATTATTTATACCCAAAAAGCTATCTAACAACTTTGTTGCCACAGGTTTTTCCAAAATATTAGTTATTGTAAATGAGCTAACATCATGTAAATCTATCACATTTGTTGCTCCTGCAAGTTTTAATTTTGAAGCAGTATGAATGGAGTTAGAAATTGCCAAAATTGTAATATTAGGATATAAATCTCTAAGAGAAAGAATTAAAAATAGGTTTAAATGCTCATCTTCCATCAAAGCCACAATTTTACTATCATCCTCTATCAAAAGTTCTGATAACTTATCATCATCTGTTAGATCCATCATTATAACATCAAGATTACCATCAACTTTAGCCTCTTCATAATGTTTCTTATTGGATTCAATAATAACAATCCTATATTCATTTTTAGGTAACTCTTTTATTATCGTTTTGGCTTGACTTGCATATCCAAACATATAAATTTTATTCATCTATTACTTAACATTATGTTGAATAAAAGGAATATTAAATATAAACTATCTATATTCCTAATAATACTCTGTATCTGCTTATCTTTTGTAATAAATTGTTTCATTAATAATTACTCTCTTTAGTTAAATAATTTACCACATTTAAAGCACTTCCATAAGCTAAATAAGTTCTAAGTTCATTTGACTTTTGCAGAAAAAGTTTATTATTAAACTCTTGATATTCTTTTAAAAGATTCTCAACTGTCACATCTTTTTGAATTAACTCTTTATGTAAAATAGTATTATTATAGTGAGATAACATAATATTTGCCAGACCTATCTGCTTTATTTTTAATATATATTTTGCTATAAAATAATCAACACTAGAGGCTATATAATTAAGAGAAAATGGTGTACCAATCAAAGCAGACTCAAGCGTGGCAGTACCAGAACATATAAATGCAAATTCACAATTATAGAGCGTTTCTTGTGTATTTCTTGATATTTCAAAATCTGATAAATCTCCATATAAGGTTTTAATCTTTTCATCAGAAAATACCTTTGGAATGATAATAATAGCTTTGAGATGAGATAATTTATTTCTAACCTCTTTATAAATTGGCAATAATCTTTTTATCTCACTCTCTCTACTTCCTGGCATAAATGCTATGATATTATTTTTGATAATATCTCTTTTAAAATATTTAATCTCATCAAGAAGAGGGTGTCCCACATATTTGGCTTTACCTTTCTTATAATAATAATCAATTTCAAATGGCAAGATTCCTAAGATTTTATCACAATATAATTCCATATCCTTTACTCTATATTCTCTACTTGCCCATATTTGGGGTAATATATAATATATAATTTCAATATGAGGATATTTTGCTTTTATCTTTTTAGCCAATGGTAAATTAAATCCAGAAGAGTCCATAAGCAATACTTTTTCTACATCTTTCGCCAACTCCATCATCTCATCAGCTACTCTAGTAAACCATCTATATTTTTTGATAGCGTCTATAAAACCCATAATAGCAACATCTGTAGTATCATATAATGGATCTCCCAATTCTGAGCTAAAAATACCCATCAATTCTATCTCTTTATTTTTATTTAAAACCTCTTTTAGATGTAGATTAGATGATGGCTCTAACGCTGATACTAATATTTTCATTTTTTTGGTGCTGGATATTTTTTAACATATCTTGCATCTGCATAATATTTACCAAGTAACACAAAACCAATTCCAAAACCTGCTCCTGCAATAATAAATGCTAATACTTTAAATTTTAAATCATTTAGTGTTGAATTTGCTAATTGTTGAAAAAAAGCTATTATAACAGATTCAAGACGATAATAATAACTCATAATATATGCTATCACATCTTTATCTAAGTGTAAAACTGGATTTTTTGATACTATCACAAAAAGTACAACTGCAACAATCACAGTAATTATCATACCTTTTATTACATTTTGTAATCTTTTGACTAATAGCCCAACAGCGATACTCATACCAAAAAGAATACCTGCACTCTTAAGCGTCAAATTTGCTATATCTATCATATTTTATCCTTTATAATCTATATTTTAATCTCTCTAATCTTTGATTTGCCATCTTAATCTGATTTAAACTTATCTCTTTTGATAGATATAATTCATAAGCTGTATCAATTAATGTTTTAACTGATACTATTTTTGTTGGATCTAATTGATTTCCAAATAAAAGTATATCAACCCCTGCATTTATTGAAAGTTTTATTGTATCTCTTAAAGAGTAATGTTTGCTAATTGCTCTCATTTGCAAATCATCACTAATTACCACACCTTCATATAATAACTTTCCTCTTAACAAATTACTAACCGTTTCTTTTGACAAAGATGATGGATATTTAGCATCAATCTCTTTATTAATTACATGAGCCATCATTATTGTATCAACTCTGCCATCTTCTATCAAATTTTTATATGGTTCTAGCTCTTTTTTTTGCCAAGTCTCTGTTATATCAACAAAACCTTTATGACTATCTCCCAATGATGAACCATGCCCTGGAAAATGTTTTAAAGATGTTAAGATACCCTTTTTTGCCATCTCTTTTATAAAAATAGTTGAGTATTTTGTAACATCTGATGGAGTTTTTCCATAAGAGCGACCTAACTTAACAATAACTCTATTTTTAGGATTAATAGCTAAATCCACGACAGGAGCTAAATTAAAATTTATACCAACACTCTTTAGCTCTTTTGCCATTTTTGAATATTCAGATTTTATATATTTATCATCTTTTTTAACAATATTAAATGGACTTTTATACTTTTGAGAAAAACCATTTTTAGGAGAAAGTCTTTGAACTCTTCCACCCTCTTGATCAACGGCAATTAAAAGTTTATAGTCTGAATTTTGTTGTAAAGCTAGAGTTAAATTTCTTACTTGCTTGGCATTTTTTATATTCTTAGCTTTTTTTCTATTGCTAGGATCTCTATCAAATAAAATTACTCCACCAAGATGATAATCTTTTATATCTTTAACTATTTGGCTATTTTTATCTACACTTGTACCAAAAAATCCAACCATAAACATATTACCAATAAGTTTTTTAATATCATCAGAAGCATTTAAATTAATAGAAAAAACAGTTAATAATATAAGTATAGTTAATTTTTTTACCACAAGATTACCTTTTTAACATATATGGAGAAGGTTTATAACCCTCTTTTACCAATTTTACAAAACCACCTTGTAGATCTATCACATTATATCCTAAATCTTTTGACAAAAATTCAGAAACCATACTTGTTCTACTTCCTGTTCTGCATACAAGAGCAAATTTTTCACCCTTTTTAACTATACTATCAAGATTTTTTATAAACTTCATAACATTATATTGACCTTTTTCATCAAAAAACATTAATGTATATGAACCTTTTATAATTCCAGTCTCTCTCCACTCTGCTGGTGTTCTTATATCTATAACCTTTAACCCTTTAAATACCTCTGGAGTTGCTGGAATATGTTGCACAGTTGCAACAGACAAAGATGACAATAGTAACACAAATGATATAACTTTTCTAAACATATATTTACCTTTTTTTTATAATTAATATAATTGTATCAAAATAGAGTTTAATATTAAAATGATATACTTGTTTTATGATAATAAAAATAGAAAATAGAGATATTACTCTCTCAAGTATAAAACAATTGTACCCAGCAGGGATAGTAAAGACTGGATATGAGGATGAGACAACACAAGTAAGCCTTGAATGGCTAGAGATAGAAGCAAAAGGAAAAGTTGAAGTGGTAGGTTATAAAATTTTTGTAGAACTAAAAGATTCAGAGAAGTTTTCTTTTTTATATGATACAAAAGAGCAACTTTTTGACTCTATTGCCAAAATATCAAAGCAGATAAATAAGTGATTAAATCTAAAAATTGTAACAATATGATACATCAAAATAGAGGATAACTACAAGGAATAACTTTAAGTAATTAAATAACTCTCTTACGATAAAATTAAGTAAAAATAGAATAGGAGACTTTATGTCATTAGTTGCAGATTATAAAGCACATACAGAAGAAAGAGCAGAGTTAGGTGTTCCACCATTAGCCTTAACAGCAGAGCAAGTTGCTGATTTAGTTGAGTTATTAAAAGCAGATAAAATTGAAGAAGAATCATATTTATTAGATTTAATTGAAAATAAAGTTCCTGCAGGTGTTGATGATGCAGCTTATGTAAAAGCGGCATTTTTAAATGCAATAGTACATGAAGATGCACATTCTCATGCTATTGATAGAATTAAAGCAGTTAAAATTTTAGGTAAAATGTTAGGTGGATTTAATGTTGGACCACTAATTGATGGACTTAGAAATAATAATGTAGCAATAGCTCAAGAAGCAGCTGACCAACTTAAAAATACAACTCTAGTATATGCTGATTTTGATGTGGTTAAAGAGTTAATGGATCATCATAATCCATTTGCAAAACAAGTTATTGAATCTTGGGCTAATGCTGAATGGTTTACAAACAAAGCACCAATTGCCGATGAGATTACAGTAACTGTATATAAAATACCAGGTGAAACAAATACTGATGACCTTTCACCTGCTTCAGAAGCATTTACAAGAGCAGATATTCCTCTTCACGCAAATTCGTTCTTAGTAAATAGAATGGAGAATCCACTTCCAACAATGGAAGAGTTAAAAGCAAAAGGTTATCCGTTAGCATATGTTGGTGATGTTGTAGGAACTGGTTCAAGTAGAAAATCTGGAATCAACTCTGTTCAATGGCATATGGGTGTTGATATTGATGGTGTTCCTGGTAAAAGAACTGGTGGTATTGTTATTGGTGATATTATTGCTCCAATTTTCTTTAATACAGCAGAAGATTCAGGATGTTTACCAATTCAAGCACCAGTAGGAGAGTTAGAAACAGGCGATATTATCACTGTTAAAGCTATTGAGGGTGTTATAGAAAAGAATGGTTCAGTTGTATCTAAATTTGAGCTTTCTCCAAATACATTACCTGATGAGATGAGAGCAGGGGGAAGAATTCCTTTAATTATTGGTAAAGGTCTTACTGCAAAAGCAAGAGAAGCTTTAGGTATGGATGCTGGAGATATTTTTATAGTACCTGCACAACCTACTGATGATGGTTCTGGATATACTCTTGCACAAAAAATGCTTGGTAAAGCTTGTGGTGTAGAAGGTGTTAAACCTGGTATGTATTGTGAGCCAATTGCAACAACAGTAGGTTCTCAAGATACAACAGGACCAATGACTAGAGATGAAGTGAAAGAATTAGCTGCTCTTTCTTTTGGTGCTGATATGGTTATGCAATCATTTTGTCATACAGCTGCTTATCCAAAACCAGCAGATATTACATTACAACATACACTTCCAGAATTTTGGACATCAAGAAAAGGTTTCATCTTAAGACCAGGTGATGGTGTAATTCACTCATGGTTAAATAGATTATGTTTACCTGATACTGTTGGTACTGGTGCTGATTCACATACAAGATTTCCTATTGGTATCTCATTCCCCGCTGGGTCTGGTCTTGTTGCATTTGCAGGGGTAACTGGTATGATGCCTCTAACTGTTCCTGATTCAGTTCTTGTTAAATTTAGTGGAACAATTCAACCAGGAATTACATTAAGAGATTTAGTTAATGCTATCCCTCATCAAGCACTTAAAGATGGTTTATTAACTGTTGAGAAAAAAGGTAAGAAAAATATCTTTGCTGGAACTGTAGTTGAGATTGAAGGTTTAGAAGACCTTAAATGTGAACAAGCATTTGAGCTTTCTGATGCTTCTGCTGAAAGAAGTTCAGCTGCGTGTACTGTTAAACTTAACCGTGAACCAGTAGTTGAATATCTTGAGTCAAATATAGTTTTAATTGAAGAGTTAATTGCTCAAGGTTATGAAGATGTTGCAACTTTACAAAGAAGAGCTGATAAGATGAAAGAGTGGATTAAAAATGGTGAGTTAATGGAAGCTGATAAAGATGCAAAATATATTGCAACTATTAATATTGACCTTAACGAAATCAAAGAGCCAATCCTAGCTTGTCCAAATGATCCAGATGATGTTAAAACTCTTACAGAGATTAGAGAAGCTGGTTTAAGAACAGAAATTGATGAAGTATTTATTGGTTCTTGTATGACTAATATTGGTCTTTTCAGAGCTGCTGGTGAAATTCTAAGAGGCGAGGGTGCTGTAGCTAATAAACTATGGGTTTGCCCTCCAACAAAAATGGATGAGAAAACTCTTCAAGAAGAGGGATATTATTCTGTATTTGGTATGGCTGGAGCTAGAACTGAAATCCCTGGTTGTTCTTTATGTATGGGTAATCAAGCTTCTGTTAAACAAAATGCATTTGTATTTAGTACATCAACAAGAAACTTTGACAACAGACTAGGAAAAGGTTCTCAGGTTTATCTTGGTTCTGCTGAGTTAGCTGCTGTTGTAGCTCTTAAAGGTGCATTACCAACTGCTGATGAGTATTTAGAAATTGTAGCCAATAAAATTACTCCAGAGATTACAGATGAAGTTTATAAATATCTTAACTTCAATAAAGTTTCTAAAGATGAATTAGAAGCGATGGTTAAATAGTTAAATATACTATTTAATTTAAACCAAAAAGCTTCATCATTTTGATGGAGCTTTTTTTATTTATAAGCTAAATATCTCTTTTATATCCACCATTCAATCTTATTTTATAATCCTAATTATAAAAACTAGATTCTGAATTAAATTCAGAATGACAAATAACCATTTGATGTTATGCACTTTATATAAATATTTATAATTATCCATATTTTAGGGTACCCACAAGGGGATAATAACCCCTACGGCTAATCAACCTTTTGTATGGGGGCAATCTCTTGTGGTTGCCCTTGAATTTTAAAAATAATTTAGATATGCGTAACATCACTAACCATTAAGAATTACAAAGAAGTGTCATACTCAGCTTGACTGGGTATCTAAAAATTAATTTTATAGGAAATTTATTGTAAAAGTAGAGGGTATAAGAATAAGAGTATGGGCAGAAGAGATACCCATACTAGATTGATATATTAGTGACTATCTGTGATCTAACTCAAAAGCTTTTGATGCCACATAATACATAGCAATAGCTATACCAATAGCACCAATAGATATTGCTATTTCTGCAAATGATGGAAAGTACTCTATCCATGTTGGAGCAAGTTGATACTCTCTTATTTTTAAAGTTTGCATTGGGAATAGTTGAGTATCATGAACTAAATCATATCTCATAAAAAATATTCCAACCATTCCTGTTATAGAAGCCCAAACAAGAGTATGAATTGCTTTACCTTTGCTATAAATTACAATAATAAATGGAATTAACATACCTAGTAAAAATTCACCTATCCAAAAGTTTGCACCACCTAGAATATGCAAGGCAACATCAGCTTTTTCTGGTTTACCACCATATATTGCTGTTAAAAATTTCCATGCTTCAAAGAATATTAAGATAGCTAGTAATAGTCCTAAAACTTTAGCTAATTTTGTAAGCATAGCTGTAACTTCTGGTGGAAAGTTCATTTTATATCTAAATCCATAAAGTAAGAATATTAGATAAGAACCTGTTATCATTGCAGAAAGGATAAAGTATACAGGGTAAAATACACCATTTGAAATTGGACGAGCGATTAAAAATCCAAATACAGAACCAAGATTTGAGTGAGCGATAACACCAATTACAAGTCCACCAAGACTAAAGTACCAACCCCATTTATGATCATTTTTTTGAAGTAATATAAATTCAAAAATAATAAGAGTAAGATATAATCCATAAAGAGTTCCCATCCACCAAATAGCAGAAGTTAGCCCAGGGCTTAGAACATTATATATCATCATTGTCACTGGATGACCAATCTCAAATGCGATTACTGCAAAACCTGAAAGAATTGCAATGATAGCTCCAGCAATTGCTCGTTTCCCAATAATCTTAAACTCTTTTATGTTAAAAACATGTCCGAAAGATGAGATGATACAAAGCCCAGTACTAGACACAACAAAGAATACATACATACCAATCAAAAGTCCCCAAGGGTGTTCTCTTGTTACATTATAAGCATGATGACCATGCATTAAATATGTTATAACTCCCATAAAAAATAGAAGTACTAGTGATATTGTTGTTACAGCAACAAAATTATTTAAAGGAGTTTTTTCATACTCAAACAGCGATTTTAAAGTAAAACCTTCTTTTATAGGTATAATATTTTTTAAATTCATAATTTCACCACCTTACATTACATAAAAAAGTTTTGGTTTAGTACCTAAATGAGGCTTCAGTGTAAAGTGTTCTCTTGTTCTAAGAATTTCACTAATTTCACTATCTGGATCATCAAGGTCTCCAAAAATTCTAACTTTTGTTGGACAAGTAGCTTGACAAGCAGTTGTAACTTCACCATTAGATAATCGTGTATCACTACAAAAATTACATTTATCAACAGTCATTGTTCTACTATCAACATATCTTGCATCATAAGGACAAGCATTCATACAGTAGCTACATAAAATACACTTATCAATATCTACTCTTACAACACCATTATCATCATAATATGTAGCATGTGTAGGACAAACTTCTTCACAAGGAGCATTATCACAATGCTGACACTGAGAAGGCATGAATGTGCTTGATACAATATCTAAAAGTGGATATTCACCTTTTATCTCATCTACACCAACCCAAATTCTATGTGCATCAGCTCCAAGAAGAACACCATTTTCCTCTTTACAAGCCACTTCACACGCTTTACAGTTAATACAGTTTTTATAATCTAAAACCATTCCATATCTTGCCATAACTATACCTTTCTTATCTCAACATTTGTCTCATGCATAGCGGCAGCACCATAAGTTGGTTCAATAATATCTTCAATTACTGCGTTATCATTTCCACCATTTTTATAAGCCCAAGTTAATTCACTGCTCTCTTCACCAAAACCATGAATAAAGAATACTTGATTAGGAGCAATTTTTTCTGTTGGGTAAGCTTTAATTCTTGTGCTACCTGTTTTACTTGATACTTCTACTGTATCACCAAACTTAATACCTCTCTCAATTGCTACTCTTTTGTTTATCCAAATGTAATTTTCCATCATCAAATCTCTAAGCATAGAGTTATTTGCTGTTCCACTTTGAGTAAATTGAGCATGTCTTCCTGTTAAAAGTCTAAATTTATCTTTTGGAACTTTATAATTATATTCATCTTTCCAAACAGGCATAGGATCAACACCTTTTTTACTAAGGTTTATAAGATTACACTCAACTTTATTTGAATGAGTTTTAGCTCTTCCACCATTTACACTATAAGATTTATTTTTCTCTTTATAATATTGATGTTCATTAACTGATAACTGCTTAAAGTCTGTACTTTTATGAGGATAAAATACACCATTTTTAACAAGCTCATTATAAGCCCCTGGATAATCTTCTACTGCATGTTTGTTAAGATATTCTTGATCATGTGCAAAAGGTTTAGTTATATCAAACTCTTTATATACACTCTCTTCATCTGAATCTTTAATCTCATCTTGAATATCTTCATCATATTTTTTACTTATCTCAAATAGAGGTTTAGATATTTTATTTGTTAAACCTCGCAAAATCTCTATAACAGGTTTAGTTTCATACATCGGCTCAATTACTTTATTTCTAACGGCAACTGAAGGCTCAACTCCACCAAATGTTTTAATAGGGTCAGTTCTTTCTAGATATGTACATTCAGGAAGTACCACATCAGCATACATTACAGTATCACTAGGCATTGTATCAATTACAACAACAAGCTCAAGCCTTTTCAACATCTCTGCTGTTTTTTTGGTGTTTGGCATATTTTGCATTGGATTGTGTTTATAACAGAACATCCCACGTACTTTATAAGGCATTTTATTTGTTAAAAATCTCTCTCTCCAATCTAACCATGAACCACCACCAGTAACGATAGCACAATCATCATAACCAGCTTCACCAACTTTAGCATCTGCTTTTTTAGTAATTGCTCTTGACTGAGCTCTTGCATAAATAGGTTCTAATGCAGCATGATTTTTAATTTTTACTTTGGAACCAAATACCAATCCACCTTTACAATCAATACCACCACCTAAACCTTGGAATATTGCCATTGCACGACGAAGTTGGAAATCATTTTTAGCAAATGTAGATCTTCTTCCTGGATAATATATTGATTGGGGAGCATTTACCATAAATTCTCTAGCAATCTCTATAATAGTTTCTGCTTTAATTCCTGTGATTTTCTCTGCCCATTGAGGAGTATATTTATTGCCAATTACATGCTCTTTATACTCTTCAAAACCATTGAAATTAGCTTTTACATACTCTTTATTTTCAAGTTCTTCACTTAAAACAACATAAGTTAAAGCTAATACAAATGCTAAATCAGTCCCAGGTTTAATTGCCAACCATTTATCAGCTTTTGCTGCAGTATTTGTAAATCTAGGATCAACACAAATTAATTTTGTCCCTCTACCTTTTGTATTTTTGAACAAATTCATAGTATCAGGGGTTACAATCGCTTCTGCTCTATTCGCACCTGCCATAATTACATATTTTGCATTTTCTAAATCTGCTTGAGGATAAGCACCAATTGTTACACCATAACCAGAAGCAACAGTTTGAAGACAAATTGATGAGTGATTTAACCAGTTACTTGAACCAAATGCTTGATAGAACGTTTTAAATGTATGTTCTGCCATACCTTCACCAGCACAAAATAAAAACGATGAACGGTTATCTTTCTCTTCCTCAAGAATTTTTGTCATCTTCTCTTCTATATATTTATATGCTTCATCCCAAGATACTTTTTTAAATTGACCTTTACCTTTTTCCCCTATTCTAATCATTGGAGATTTTAGACGATCTGGATCATAAACTGCTTGAATACCAGCATTTCCTCTTGGACACAACATATTTTTTGACTTTGGAAATAGTGGATTTGGGTCTAATTTTGTAATAACTCCATCCTCTACTCTTGCCATTGCTGCACATTTATTAACACACATTTCACATAGCGTAGCCACATATTGAGAATCACCACCAACACCTGTTTTAGTTGTGATACTCAACTTTCCATGAGCTTTATCTCCACTACCAAAAAGATTTGTAGCTGTTATTGCAGAACCACCTGCAACACTCAACGCAACACTACCTTGAAGAAACTTTCTTCGTGATACTTCCATCTGCATAAGTACTCCTTATCCTATTTATAATTTATAAATAGGACTAAATCAGTCCTATTTATAAGAATATATTATATTATACAGAAGAATATATTATGTTTACTTTATTTTTTATAAGTATATTGAAATTTTTTATTATATATATAATTTGTAATTATTAATGAGCAAAAATAGAGGTAAAAGTTTTATAAAAGTAAAGTTTTAAATATTAATTAAGATTTTATTATAATGATAAGTTATCTATATTCCGTGATATTGCACGGAATATTTTTTTAGTGATGACTTTTTAAAATTAAAATAGTCATTCTAATATTAATAGCTACAAATCTAAATAGTTGCCAAATTATACAAGTTCTTAAAAATTTTTGTTTACCCATCGGTACCATTGTTCCAAATTGAGCGCTATATGGTTTTATATGTCCTAAATGTTTTTCTGCCATGATATTCCCTTGTTATATATAAATTTAACTTGGACTAATCCAAGTTATTGTTTAAATGCTAAAAGCAAAATTTTATCTTAACTCAAATAAATTAATCTCTATTCAGGGATTAAAGTCCAACCTGGCTTAAGTTTTGCTTTCCAAATAAATAGATGGTGAAGAATATGTTTAACCCAGTGAGCAGCTAATCCAATCTCCCCTGTTGTACCATTCAGATCTCTACCAACACCTGGATATTTTTTGAAATCTGGAACGATTGGATAAACAGTCATCGCTGCTGCTGTTCCTGTAAATAGACCTTTACCAGCAGAAGCAACACATGCTGCACCCATTTCAGACATATTAGCTGTATGAGTTGGTTCAGTTGTTTTACCCTTTATCATATCAACCACACTTAAAGCTACTGCTTTACCCATCATTGCTGAGGGCATACCTGTTCGTGGAGGAGTAGGAACAATCATTGTACCATTTGGTGTTGTCATTGGTTTTGAAATTGGATGTGGTGGAGCAAATGCAATACCCACAGCAAATAAATTTTTGTATGTTGGATTTTGAAGAGTGCTAGGCCAATCGGAAGCATCCCAATTTTCATAAGCACCAGCTGCATAATTTGCATCAACTTTCATAAATCCATTTGGAGCAAATAGAGTATCTGTAATATCAGAACCATCTTTAGCAAAAGCTTTTAGTCCAACACCTGCAAATGGAGGGATAAGCATTGCAAAATCAAATTCTGCTACACCAAATGAGCCATCGAGAAGTTCATAATGAGCTTTACCAGCTTCAACTTTATTTACATGAGCTCCAATAATCCAATCTAATCCTCTTTCTGCATATAGAGATTCTGAGAATATTTTACTTGAAGCTGCATATCCACCCATTGAAAAGTGAAGACCACCCATACCAAAGTCACCCAAGAATGATTCATTAGATATCCATTGAATGTCAGCCATATCTCTAACACCAGCATCTGTAAGAGTTTTTTCAATATTAAAGATATACTCAAACGCAGCACCTTGACAAGTACACATACCGTGTCCTGTTCCAATAAGGAACTTTTGTCTTTTACCTTTTTTCATCTTTTCAATACAAGCTTTAAGCTCAAGATTTGCATGAGCTGCATGATCTGCTGTACATACTGATACTGTATGTTTTCCAAGATTTGTACCTTCACCTAAACCAGGAGTTGCACCAAAGTTAAGTTTTGGACCAGTTGCATTTATAAGATAATCATAAGTTAATTCTTCTGTTTTAGCCTCTTTATCTTGACCAGTATATTCTATAGTCAAATAAGCATCTTCTCTATCACTTTTACCTTCAGGGTGAATAGATATAGCCTTTGCTTGTCTATAATCAATACCAGCTTTTTTATATACAGGAGCTAGAGGAAATACAACCTCATCTTTTGTCATCTCTCCAACACCAACCCATATATTTGATGGTATCCAGTTCCAGTTAGCATTAGGAGTTACAACAACTACCTCATGATCTTTACCTAACATTTTTTTTGCAAATGTTGCTGTAGTGTGTCCTGAGACTCCACCACCCATTACAATTAATCGTGCCATATAATTCCTTTTTTATTCTATATTAATTAAGTTTAATATTATTTCTATACAATTTTAAACTAAAATAGATTAAATATAAATTAATTTCATAAAAATTGTATTTTTTATAATTTATACTTATACAATAAATAATTTTACTCTCTAAAATTATAAATAAAATATAAATATGATAAAATTTGATTATATTTAAATGGTAAGGAATATAATTTTGAAAAAAAAAGATACAATTATCTTATTTGACTTAGATGGCACTTTAATAGATTCAACAGATGCTATATTAGAGGGCTTTAGTGTTGCATTTAAACGCTTTGAGTATAAAGTACCAAATGATGAATTGATAAAAGCACAAATTGGTTATCCACTAGAAAATATGTTTAAATCACTTGGGGCAAAAGATCATCATATTACAAACCTTGTTCTTGAATATAAAAATCATTATAGAAAGATTAATAAAGAGAAAACTTATCTATTAGATGGTGCTAAAGAGGCTATTATTGAGGCAAGTAAATTTGCAACTCTTGGAATTGTGACCACAAAAACTGCTCATTTTTCCGTTGTTCTATTAGAAAATATGGAAATTATGCAATATTTTGATACGCTTATTGGTAGAGAAGATGTAACAAATCCCAAACCTCATCCTGAACCAATTATTAAAGCACTTGAAAGATTGAATAAGAACATCATTAATAAAGATAATATATGGATGATAGGAGATACCCCTATGGATATGATTAGTGCAAAAAAAGCAAATATAAAATCTATTGGTTTGACCTGTGGTTATGGATTAGAAGATGACTTAAAAATAGATACAGATATTATAAAAGATAGTGCTTTAGAGGCAATTAGACATATTAGGAGTAGTATTATATACTCTTGATTTTAGAGAGAAGAGATTCCGTGTCAAGCACGGAATGACAGTTGTATTGTACTGAATGACAGTTGTATTTCATGGAATGATGACGGTTGTATTGTACGGAATGACAGTTATATTGTATAAAATAACGGTTTTTTCGTCACCCTAAATACTTTCGTCAACGTGTCACCATTGAGTGACGATTTTTGTCGCCCTGAACTTGATTCAGGGTCTAGTAAACCATAAAATCTTTCATCCGAACCAAATCACTAAGTCTAACTATTCTTTTTTCAACTTTTCAATCATTTTGTAAAGATTTGATTTATATAGAGATAACTCTTTCTCAACATAACATTGACCTTCCTATCCCATCTTTTAATTCTATCTATTTTTATCTTTTAATAATCTTTGTAGCTGTTAAAAATATATAATCTTTACCTGTAATTGTAACTCTATATTTATGTTGTTGAAGATATTTTTTACAGAAATATACATCTTTATATAATATGGACAGTTCTGAATATGAATAATTTGGTGCTTTTGCTCCATAAATCATCTCTTTATCTATCCATCTTGAATTTGGAAAACCTATTATTAATGCACTATTCTTATTAAGTAAATTTTGAACTAAAGACATAAAGAGTGTCTTAAAGTTACTATTAATACTTTGTAAAGTTCCAATTGTTATAAGTAAATCAAATTTACCTAAATTTAACTCATCTAATTTATTAATATCGTATTGATAAAAAGTTTTAGTTGGAAATCTATTTTTAGCAAATTTTATTGCACTTTGACTATAATCAATTCCAACTAAATCTATATTTTTAAAGTCATCTTTTGATAACATATATTTTATAGTTTGAAATTCATCCGCTTTGTTTATTCCCAAATTTATAACTCGTTTTCTTAAAGATATATTAACATTTTTTAGTGCTTCTTTATAATAATATATAAATGCTGGTTCTTCATTTTTTATAATATTAGAAAAATCGCTATCTATACCATATTTTATATCTTTATCTTCAGTTTTTATTTTATGAAAAGAATTATTTAAATCAAGTTTTTGATAAGTTATTATAATAGTATTTTTTGATGCTATTTTTGGAGTTAAAATTTTACAAAAGCAAAGTTGAGACAGATCAACCCAACTTTTAAATGAGCGATATATATATTTTTTATTATCAATTAAAATAGAACTTCCTAAATGTAAAGAGCTATCAATATCAGGAGAAAGAACCTCAAACGATATATTTTCTTTTGGTTTAATAAGATTTAGCTCACTATCAATCCATAACATAATATCAAGCATTGATTCATTAGTAAATTGTTCCAATATTAAAAACTACCAATATATAGTAACATTTTTTCTTCCCCATCTTAATGCTCTTCTTCTATTTTTACCCATATATATATCTATTTTTTTTCTAAATCTTTTATTCATTTTATCCCTAACTCTATAATATCCTTTTAGACCAGATATTTTAACCTTACTACCATTTTTTAGACCATATCTTCTTATTAAATCCCTTGAAACTGCTATTATTTTCATCCCTGGACGAAGTCTATTATTCCAAGCAGCTCTAAAAGGGGTTCTATCCGTTTGTCTTCTATGAGATGTGTATGCAGTTGCCACCACTCTTAATTTATGATTATAGTTTCTTTTTAAAAACTTATACTTTTTATATTTATATTTAGATTTGGATTTTTTGGATAATTTCTTTTTACTTTTTTTCTTAAAATTTTTCTTCTTTATCTTCTTTTTCTTTATCTTCTTTTTCTTCTTTTTCTTCTTTTTCTTCTTGATATATTTATCTTTAGTACTATAGGTACCCTTTTTATCTTTATCCCAATTATTAGCAATCGTAGCAAGTGTACTCTCTTTTTTATCTGCTAAGTTTAACTCTTGAATTATCTCTTGTTTAGATATAATTTTAGGCTGAGAAAGAGAGGAATATATTCCTTTATATATCATAGCATCTTCAAGGACTAGACTATTTTGAATAATATTATCTTTAATACTTAAATTGGAATCTTGTGAGAGGAGAGTTTTATTAGAGTCTATTTGAATTGTTATATTTTTATCATTTTTAATTATACGCCTATCTTTTGTTTGATTTTTTAATATCTCTTTCTCTTCGGCTGAGATATAGGTCCCTTTATACCTTATGGAATCCTTTATTATTAAACTACTTTCAATAATATCATTAATAGTTATGACTTTTTTATCTTGTTTTGGAAGAGGTAAAGTTTTTGTTGTGATAGTTTTTTTTCTAGGATGTGATATCTCTTTTGCTTGTGTCTCAATTAATTTATTTCCATAAGTATCACAATTGTGATTACTTACAGAAAGATTACTACACTCCTTGAATTTATCTGCTAGAAGAGTATAAGGGGTAATTATTAAAATTAATAAGGGTAAAGTAATCTTTTCTATCATAATTATTTACTATAAGAACTTTAGCATTTCATGCTTAATATTCTCTTTTTGTACAACATCTTTATGAATAATATCTTTATCCAACAAATTTCTAATAAGAGATGGAACTTTTAAATTAGAATTTTTACTAATTATATCTAGTGCTTCAATATCATTTTTAGCATCATATCCAAGAGCTTTTGCAACAACAGGACTAAATTTTGTCCACTCAGCAGTTGAGTATATGACTGTTTTTAAATTTTCTTCTCTTAGAGTTTTATATGCTTTAATACAGGTTGCTGTATGAGGATCCATTATATATCCATCTTTTGCATAACTAGTTATTGTTTTACTACACTCTTTATCATCACTAAATGAAGCGGAGAAATCCTCTTGTATTGATTTAATCTCATCATCATTCATTTGATATTTACCATTAGTCTCTAAATTTTGCATTAACTCTTTGGTTCTTGTTGCTCCAAACTTATCAAATAAGATTCGCTCAACATTAGAACTTTTTAAAATATCCATGGCTGGTGAATCTGTTTTTATTAAAGTTTTAGTTGTTAAATCATAAGACCCTTCATTAATCCAGTCTGTTAAGATATTATTTACATTTGATGAGATTAATATTTTTTTAATTGGCAATCCAGCTTTTTTTGCATAATAAGCACCGAGTGCATTTCCAAAGTTTCCACTAGGGACAGTTAAATATATCTTATCACCTTTTTTTATTTCATCTTTTCTTATAAGTTCCAAATAACTGTAAATATGATAAATTATTTGAAAGATGATTCGTCCAAAATTTACAGAGTTTGCAGCTGATAATTTAATACCTTTAGCTTCCAATTCATCTTTAAAATCGCTAGATGCTAAAAGTTCTTTTAATGCATTTTGAGTATCATCAAAGTTACCCTCTATCCCAATCACCTTAAGATTTTTTGCATTTTCTGTAACCATTTGAAGTTTTTGAATGTCACTAGTTCCACCATCAGGATATAAACAAACTACTTTAATATTGTCTTGATTTTTAAATGTTTCAAGTGTCGCAGGACCAGTATCTCCACTAGTTGCAGCCATTATAAGATAATTTTCATTTTTCTTTTGAGCTAATTTTGATAAAATATAACCAAATGGTTGAAGTGCCATATCTTTAAAAGCACGAGTTGGACCATGATATAGTTCACTTACAAAACAATCATCTTCTATTTTTGATAAAGGGACAGGATTTGAACTATCATCAAAAGCATCGTATCTATTTAATGCTTCTTTTATCGTCTCTTTTTCTATATCAATCCCAAACTGAACCAAAAAATCAAGAGCTAATTCTTTATAACTACTGTTAATATGTTTATCTAAAAAATCACTATCTAAAGATGGAAGTGTTTGTGGTACATATAAACCACCAAAACTTGCACTAGGGCTTAGTATAGCTTGAGAAAACTCTACACTACTATCTTTTTTTCCATCATTTCCACGAGTCTCAATAAATTTCATATATCTTCCTAATTTTATTTGTATTATTTATATTTCTGCTGTATCCATAAGAAT
Source organism: Campylobacteraceae bacterium (assembly GCA_027100635.1). Lineage (GTDB taxonomy): Bacteria > Campylobacterota > Campylobacteria > Campylobacterales > Sulfurovaceae > FS08-3. Next base: position 26,688 of record JAMOOQ010000039.1, read on the forward strand.
ACCTAAAATATCAGTCATTGTTAATATTCCCAAAATTTCATTATTATCTATAACTAAAAGTCTTTTTATGCTATTACTAACCATCATTCTAGCAGCATACTTTATATCAAGTTTTCCTGATACTGAAACTGCTGGGTTTGATGCTATATCATAAACATTTAAAAGGTCAATATCTCCATCTTCTGCGACAATTGACTGAAGAATATTTTTAAATGTTAATAATCCATAAGCTCCATTTTTACTACTTTTTTCAACAACTAAAGATCTAACTTTATTTCTCTTCATTATTTGAAGTGCATCTCTAATTGTTGCCATCTGAGAGATAAAAATTAATCTATCTTTTGGTGTCATAATCTCTTCAACTAACATACTAAGGATCCTTTTTTTATAAAATATAGTATTATCTTCATAATTATAACATATTTCTTATATCACTTTCAAATTTATGCAGTTCTTTGTTATCTAATCCTGCAACATGACTTAATTCAATTGTAAATGCCATACCACTATTATCATGATTATCTAAATCAAACTCTTCTCTTAATGCTCTCATAACTTTTAATGAAATCCGTTTTGGAAGGATAAACATTAAAATCGAAACATTCTCTTCAAGAGTTAATCCAAAAAAGACTTTTCTCTCCTCATTACCTATATTTCTTCCATGAACAATAGTAACAGCACCAGCTCCATTTACTTTTGCAACTTTTATTGCTTTCTCTTCATCTTTATCTTGAATGACAGCGATTAATGCTATAAATTTCATTTTATTTTCTCCCTCTTTTTCATATTGTTAGTTTTATACTCAGCATATATTCCATAACCCATAACTGTAATCATAGGGAATAATGATGCAAAAGCTATAAGACCAAAACCATCTATTAATGGATTTCTTCCATCAATATTTTCAGCTAGACCTAAACCCAGAGCCGCCACAAGTGGAACTGTAACTGTTGAAGTTGTAACTCCACCACTATCATAAGCAATAGGGATAATAAATTTTGGTGCAAAATTTGTCATAATAATAACAATAATATATCCAGCAATAATATAATAATGGATTGGATCACCTGCAACAATTCTATATGCACCAAGGGAGATACCAATAGCCACACCAAAAGCGACAATAGTTCTTAAAATATTCTGTTTTATAACACCTTCGCTAATCTCTTCCACCTTCATAGCAATTGCTAAAAGTGCAGGTTCTGCCATTGTTGTAGAAAAACCAATTAAAAATCCAAATAGATAGATTAAAAGATTATTTTTCATACTTGTTAATTGAAATGCTATACTCTCCCCAATTGGAAATAACCCCATCTCTAAACCAATAATGAAAGCGTATAGACCTAAAATCACTAAAACAATTCCAGAAATAACCTTATGAAGATGCTCAATTGGTCGTTTTATAATTATATATTGAAAAAAGAATATAACTATTAATATTGGTGCTATATCTCTAATAACTCCAACTAATTCTAAAAAAATACTCTTAAAATCAAATTGATATACAGAAGCGATAAGCTCATGACTTGCCTCAGATACAGTTGTAGCTGTAGTTATTACAGAAGAATCATTAAATGAATATACAACTATTCCATAAAATTGAACAAATAACATTGGCATAAGTGAAGCAAAAGCTATTAGTCCAAATCCATCAATTGCTGGATTTCTACCTTTAATACTTGATGCTAATCCAATACCAAGAGCAGCCACAAGTGGAACTGTAACCGTTGAAGTTGTAACTCCACCACTATCATAAGCTAAACCTATAATCTCTACAGGAGCAAAAAATGTCAAAAGTACAGTTAATATATAACCTGTAATAATGTAATAATGAATTGGATGACCAACTAATATTCTAAATGTCCCAATAGCAATCGCAAATCCTACAGAAAATGCAACTGTTATACGTAGAAAAAATGCATCTATTTTACCAGAACTTATTACAGATGCTTTGTCCGCAATAGCAATTAATGCTGGTTCTGCAATTGTTGTTGAAAAACCAATTGTAAATGCAAATATTAATAACCAAAAAAGAGACCCTTTCCTTGCAAAACTTGTTGCTAAGTTCTCTCCAACAGGAAAAATACCTATCTCTAAACCTCTTAAAAAAAGGGCTAAACCAACGCCAACTATAAATAATCCTGTAATAATAGAGATTAGATTATTTGGAACGCTTTGAATGATAAAAATTTGAAAAAATGCAACTACTATAATAATTGGCAATAGATCCGTAAATGAATCCTTCAAATCTTGATAAAAAATCTTTATACTATCTTTCATAATATTATTATACCTTATAAAAACTAAGTCTTACTTTATTAAAAAAAACTTTCGGCTTTAAACCTGATGCAATATTTTATTAATCTATTTTGTATTATATGAGTTCTGTAATTCTATAAATAAGTTGTTAAAATAGTTACAAAAATTCTAATATGATAAAAAGAGTGGAATTATATTAAGAGGTACAATCAGTAACCATATAATCATAGATTTAATATGAATTTAGTATATCATTACTAAACTATTTCTTTGCTGTTTTTTATAAAAGAGTCTATTTTATTTAAGATATGTGTATCAATATTTAATGTTAATATCATAACTGAAATATTTAAATCAAAGTTATCTATTTTTACTAAATCTTTTTGAGTAACTAATATACTATCTGCACCACAACTACTCATCTCTTGTTTTATTTTTTCTTCATTAAAAAATGAATGATCACTTAAATAATATTTTTCTACTACACCTTTTGGTAAATAGTTATCTAGCCTTTGAGGGTTTGCAATAGCTGTTACTAAAACCATTTTATCTGTTAAATTTTTGTATTTTACAACCCTTTTATAATCTTTTGATTCAACTGCTTTTATATTTACAAATTTTGTTATCATAGATATAAAAAAAAATTCTCTAAAAGCTCCTGATGGTAAGGTAAAATAGTTTTTAATATTTTTAGGTTCAAGTATAATCTCAAATTTTTCTATATCAACACGATTAAATCCATCATCTAATAAAATTATCTTAGCACCATTTTCAATAGCTTTTCTTATAGCTTTTTTTCTATCTTCAGATACAATAACAGAACAATGATTTAAAGATTTAGCCATAAGCATAGCCTCATCTCCACCTTTTTCAACAGTTGTTAAAATCTTTCCATTTTTGCTAACCTCAAGAAGCCCTCTGCTTTTTCTACCATAACCTCTTGATATTATAGTTGCATATTTGTATCTTGAAGCTATCTCAATAATAAAAGGTGTTTTGCCACTTCCCCCAACAATCAAATTTCCAACACTAATAATTGGAATATCAAATCTTTCTCTTTTAGCTATGATTCTTCTTAAAAACATTAAAAAAGAGTATATAATAGAAAGAGGTAAAAATAAAATTATAACTATATAATGATAGAACTTTGGAGAATAAAAAAGCTCTTCAAAAAACTTTACAAACCATAATTTTATTAGATTTTTATCAAAATATTTTACTATATAATTCATTTTAACCCTAATATATTTCTATCATTGTATCTGCTTACAACAAGAGCAATAAACAGCTCCATTTCTGATTTTTTCTTTACATGATTTACAACTTATATAATTTTCTTCTCCACAATAAGAGCAGTATTTATTATCTAAATCAATTTTAGAGTTACAATTTAAACAACCACCCTTAACAAAAGATTCTTTGATTTTTTCCTCTTTAATATATTCAAGATTACTATCTTTTTTAGAGTTATTTTGTATCTTTTTGATAATAAAGCCAAATATTAAAGAGAATATTATCAATATAAACAGATTAATCAATACTTTCAAATTATATTGCGTTAGAAATATTAGTATTTTACTAAGTAACACTTTTGGTATTATTTGATATATCCTCTCCATCAAAAAAAACAGAATATATAATCCTGCAACATTTGATATATGTAACATTAAATAAGAGGTTATCTGCCATCCTTTGACTTTTAATCTTCTATACATAAAATATGAGATTAAAAATAGTGGTATTAAAAACATATATATTGCTATCAATTTTTTTAATTGATATTGTGATAATTTTTCTTTGTATTTAGTATAAATATCTTTTTTATTCTCTTCTAAATAATTTATAAACTTTTGAAACTCTTTTAGAGTAGTTATATCTTCTGCTACTTCCAAATGTTGATATGTTTGGGATAATTTATCTCTTAATAAATTTAGGTTGTTTTTTACATTATCGCTTGAGTTTTGGAGTATTGATTTAGATGGAGATTGTTTTGCTATCTTTTCTAATAACATATTTCCATATTGTGTTTCTGCTTTTTTAATTTTAGATGTTGTATTTGATTTTAATTTTTTTAAAGTTTTTATTAATATTAGTTTATCTTTAAACTCATTACTTTTTATAAGCCCTACATATAGAGTTGCTAATTTTTTACATTCTTTATTTAGTCCAAAATCTCTTTGATAATTACTATATTTATTATCTCTGTTAAATTCATCTATATTCCATCTTTTATATCTATAGTATACACCATAAATATCATTTTCTATATCTCTATTTAAATACTCTTCAATCCCATCTGATTGTTTTACTAAATCAATACATCTATATCCAAACTCTGCTGAAACTGATTTTACAGTTCTTTCTTGTATCTGAATACCACTTCCTATAATAGTAATAAGAAAGAAAATAAATATAAATAAAATAAATATTGAACCCTTTGTTAGTTTAAAGTTCTCGTTTTTTATCAACTCATTTTTATATCTACTAATTAAATTAAATTTCATTTTTTACCCTTCTTTATTATCTATTATACCATTACTCATCTTTAATCTATTTAAGAGATAATATTTACTTTTTGTTTAACTATCATTTGTAAAATCTCATAAATTTATACCACAAAGGAAGCTATATGATAAGCTTTGTCAATATTGAACTCTTTTTTATCTTTTCAATTCCTCTATTTGTATTTGCTTTTTTAATTACAACAAACAAAGATAGTTTATCAAGAGTATTTGATGAAAAGATTCTTCAACGATTAAGAGCTGATGATGGTTCGTTTCCCCTTTCTATAAGAAATTTATTAATGATTATCTCTATTTTTTTAATGATAGTGGCACTCTCTCGTCCTGTGATAGAAAAAGGGGATAAAAATGTGAATATTGAGGGGTTAAATATGATGATTGCCTTTGATATATCTGGGTCTATGAGAACAAAAGATGTTTATCCAAATAGGCTAGAGTTTACAAAAAAGAAAATATCACAATTTTTAACACATACCCCAACAGATGAGATAGCTCTTGTGGCTTTTGCATATAGCTCTTTTATGTTAGCACCAATGAGCAGTGATAAAGCATCTTTAATTAATATTATTGAAGGTGTGGATGATAAATATATATCAATGGCTTCAACAAATTTTTCAACTTTAGGGGAATTATCTCAAGAAGTTTTAAAAAGTAAAAAAAAGAAGATTTTGATACTATTTTCTGATGGAGGAGATAAAGAGTCTCTAAAAGGGTTTGAAGAGATTTTAAAAGATAATAACATTGTGTTATATACTATATTAATAGGGACTCAAAAAGGTGGAGTTGTGATTGATGAAAATGGTAATAGCCTAAAAAATAAAGATGGAAGCTTAGCAATATCTCAAAGAAATGATGCACTAGGTGAAGTTTCTGTTAAAAGTGGAGGTGCTTTTATTGTGGCAACAAATGGAGAAGAAGATATTAAATCTCTAATAAAAAATATCAAATCTTCAAATAAATCTAATAAAAAATCAACTGTAGATATTAAAGATAGAGTAGAACTATTTATATATCCTCTTGCTTTATCATTACTTTTTCTTTTAATTTCGTTATCTTCATTACCACAAAGAAGAGATTAAAAGTGTATATAAGAGGATGTCCTAAATGTTTTAAAGGGGAGATGTATGATATGCATCAATCTTTAGAAAATACAGATAAAGGTTTATATATATGTAATAACTGTTCTCATTATTATCTAATTGGATATAATAACCGACATTCATCACCCCTCTAAACTTAAACTAATATAAAACAACTAATCATAAAACTCTTCATAATCATCCCCTAAGCACTCCAAAATAATCTCATGATTTTCATTAAAATAGTCCAAT
>JAMOOQ010000040.1 GCA_027100635.1 Campylobacteraceae bacterium
AGGGACTCAATTGGATTATTTTAATGAAAATCATGAGATTATTTTGGAGTGCTTAGGGGATAATTACGAGGAGTTTTATGATTAGTTGTTTTATATTAGTTTAAGTTTAGAGGGGTGATGAATGTCGGTTAATAAACTTTAAACAAATATTTTATTAAATTTTTATATACTTTATGATATAATTTTAATATGTTTGAAGTAATTTGATAAATTATTACTTTCTGACTAATCTACATTTTACTTACAATCACAAACTTAATGATATACACATAAGATAATATTAAAAGGATTATATTTTGAATATGAACAACTATATAGACCTATTTAAAAAAATAGATGATGAAAATAAAAATACTCAAGAAGAGATTACACTTCCACAAGAGCCTCCTTACATAAAAGAAAATCAAAAACCTAATGAAAAAGAGAAACAAGATGAGTATCCAGAGATATATAAAAAAGAGGAAAGAATATGGATAGGCACAAGGCAACATACAATTATGTGGAAATCTCATACTATAGCTCTATTTCTAGCTATCTTATTTCTATACTCTGCAATTAAGTTATCTCCTTACTTTATTTTTTTATTAATTATACCAACAGTTATATCTTTTCTTAAAATTAGAGAGATAAAAAGAAATACATTTGAAATAACAAATAAACGGCTTAAAATGAAAGTTTTTAAAAATAATAGATTTATAACGTCAGAAGTGGAACTTTATAATGTTAAACATGTAAATTTAGAAGAGAAAAAAAATGGAAAAGGTTATTTAATCTTTGTAACAAATAGTAATAGATTTCCTGAAATCAGATTTCCATATATGAAAAAACCATCTGTTTTACATAATAAAGTAAGAGATATAGTTGAAGAGTTAAAACTTGAACGAAACAAGATGTTTAGTACAAAAGATTTAAAAAACTTGAAATAATATTTTAACCAATTGATAACCTTATTTACTGTATTATATATTAATTTTATTAAGGGTGGAGAATGGCAGTAAAAATTGCAATTAATGGATTAGGAAGAATAGGTAGATGTGTTACAAGAATTATCGCTGATCGTGATGATGTAGAACTTGTGGCAGTAAATGCTAGTGATAGTTATGATATGATTGAATATGGTTTAAAGTATGATAGTATTCATGGTAGACGAGAAGATGTTAAAATAGAAGATGGATATTTATATATAGGTGATGAAAAAGCAAAAATTCTTAGTGATAGAGACCCTGCTAAATTAAATTTTATTGATTATGGTGCTGATGTAGTACTCGAGTGTACAGGTGCATTTTTAACCTCTGAATCTGTTCAAAGTTATCTTGATAATGGTGGAGTTAAAAAAGTTTTATTCTCAGCTCCTGCAAAAGATGATACGCCTACATTTGTTATTGGTGCAAATGAACACCTATACAATGGTGAGAAAATTGTTTCAAATGCAAGTTGTACAACAAATGGATTAGCTCCTGTTGTAAAAGTTCTTGATGATACTTTTGGAATTGAACATGGATTAATGACAACAATTCATAGTTATACAGGTTCACAAAATATTTTAGATGGTAAAAATAAAAAAAATCCACGACTTGCAAGAGCTGGAGCAATTAATTTAATTCCAAGTACAACAGGTGCTGCAAAAGCAATTGGAAAAGTTATGCCTCATCTTAATGGAAAATTAAATGGTCAAAGTATCAGAGTCCCAACTCCAAATGTATCATTAGTTGATTTAACAGTTGAGCTTAAAACAGATGTAACTGTTGAAGATGTAAATAATGCTTTTATTAAGGCTAGTAAAACAACTCATAAAGGAATTTTATCGGTTGATACAGAGTATAAAGTATCTCAAGATATTCAAAGAGATGAACATAGTTCAATTGTGCCACTTGATACAACACAAGTGATTGGTGGAAATATGGTTAAAGTATTAGCCTGGTATGATAATGAGTGGGGATATTCTGTAAGATTAGTTGATATGGCTATCCTTATATCTAAATAAGAAAGAGAAAAAATGAAATTACTATTAACTATAATAATCTTTGTATCTATAAGCTTTGCCTCTGAAGTAACACCTTTTAAGGCACAGAATAATTATATTATGGATTATTCAAAAACGACAAAATGTTTGGTGAGAAATTTTGATATTTATAAGCATCCTAAATGGGCAGTTAAAATTACTTTAAAGAATGGGAAAAAACTCTTTTTTTCAAGTCCAAAATCTATGTTTGAATTTTATCATAGACCAGGAAAATGGTTTGATATTGGTGTAAAAAGTGAGAAAGACTTTAAAGATATTATTGTTACAGATTATCAAACGATGAAACTTATTGATGCAAAAAAAGCTTTTTATATCTATGGAAGTCGTGTAACTTCTATTGCTGGTGATGATTTGGTAGCTATTGAAAATGAAAATGATGCCAAAGAATTTGCTAAAAATAATAACGGAAAAAGAGTATTTAAATTTGACCAAGTCAGTGATGCTTTAATTAGATTAATTAATGGAAGAATATAGTATGAGTAAGAAAATAATGATAGATGAAGAGATAGAACTAGACCCTAAAAGATATATTGTAAGTGAAACAGATGAAAAAGGTAAAATAACATTTTGTAATGACTATTTTATTGAAGTTTGTGGATACTCTAAAGATGAATTAATAGGAAAATCACATAATATTGTAAGACATCCTGATATGCCACGCGTTGTCTTTAAACTTTTATGGGAAACGATTAAGCAGGGTAAAAATATTAATGCTGTGGTTAAAAATCGTTCAAAAGATGGCAGATACTATTGGATTTTTACAGAATTTGAGATGAGAAAAGATATTGATACAGGTAATATTATAGGTTATCAAGCATCAAGAAAATCAATTTCAAAACATGTGATAGAGATTATTGCTGATTTATATTCCAAATTATTAGAGATTGAGAAAAATGAAGATATAGAAGCAAGTGAAAAGTATCTTATCACATTTTTAAAAGATAAAGGTGATGATATAGAGTTTTCAACAATTATGGAAGAGATACATAGATTTTATTAAGAAATATAAATAATTTAGGGTACCTACAAGAGGCGCCCCTGCACAAAATAGGTGTGTTGTAGGGGGCAATCCTTTATGGTTGCCCTTTACTAGATAGAATATAAGAAAAAGGAAAAAAATGAGTTATGAAATTACAAAAGTAGAAAAAGGTAAAAAAGTAAATTTTAAAAATCCTGCCAAAGAGTTTTATGAGGCATTAGGATTGGATGGGATGCGAAAACTTATGTATAATTTTTATGATAAAATTTATGAAAGTGAAATTGCCCATTTTTTTCCACAAGATGAAGATGAATTTAATGAGATTAAAGTAAAAAATACAAAATTCTTTATACAAATTTGTGGTGGTCCAAAAGTTTATGAAGAGGAGTCAAGAGGTGTTGAACTTAATGAATTTATGGTAAGACTTCATGATGATTTTTCTATTACTGAGAAGTCAAGATATGAGTGGTTAGGTACAATGGAAGAAGCTTTAAGAGAATGTGATGTTTCCCAAGAATTAAAAGATGATTTTTGGGATTATTTAGAGAATTTTTCTAAACTTACAGTAAATACATTTAGTGATCAATCTAAATATTATGCAAGTTTATAATAAATAAATATGGCAAAAAATAAAGGCTTTATTAAGTTAAATACAAAAATAAGAGATTTTTTTGGAGGAAGAGCATTTGATGAAGGGATTGCTGATGTAGATGATATAAGTCTTAAAGATATTATATCACTATTAGAAATCCCTTACATAAGTGATCCAGATGAGATGATACGAACTTTAAGAAGAGTTTGGAGTGAAGCTGAATATAAAAGCCGAGCTATTATTGTTAAATATCTTACAGAAAACCTCCCTAAATCTACTGTGCATAAAATACAAACAGATAAAAAACAGATATTTTTTGCTGATAATTCAGATAAAGTTCTAAGGCTTTTAGGCTCTGTAACTCATACAAAATTAGAATCAAATAGAGTTGTAGAGAGTTTTAAAGATTTTAAAAGCTCCAAGATTACCATAGATAAGATAAAAAATAAACTTACATATATAAGGCTTCAATCAAAGAAAAAAAAGATAGAGGATAAATTAGATATTGAATTTAATAATAGTGCTAATATTCAATTTTATAGCTCTTATAGATTTGATATTTTTGAAGAGAGCTTTCATAAAGAACTTTTAACTAAATCTCATAATAAAAATATTGATGATATTTTAAAGATGGAGATGGTTCATTCTTTATATAAACTTGAAGATATAAAATATGAGACTATTTCTGATAAGGAGCAAGAGATACGAGAGTTTTTAAACTCTCTTGAAAATCATAGATATTTATCTCAACTAGAGATTATAAATAGTCTAAAAAAAGCACCTATAGATAGTGATTTATATCATATCCCTTTAACCAAAGATATAGTTATTAGACTTCTTGGAACTGGTGCTTTAGCTCCAGCTTTTAGTGAGGCTGAAGCCATCACTTCCAATGAATCTTATCAAAAATCTATAAAGCTTTTAGGTGATATTAAAATTGATTCAAATAACCAAATTATCAATACAAAAGAGTGTGAATATAAACTTTTTAATACTCTCTTAAAATTTAAGATAGATATATCGTATACAACTAATTTTATTTATGGATTGATTTGGAGAGGTAGTGATTTGCCTTTGACTTATGACTTTGACTCTGTTTATGAACAAAAAACAAGAGACTTTTTTGTAAGCATTAATACTCTTAAAGAGCAGATGATAAACGAATCTAAAGATTTGAATTTAGATGAATATGCAATAGATAATTTTATCTTAGAAGTGATTCAACCAACTGTTTTAAGCACTACAACTTTAAGAATAAAAGAGAAGCATAAACGGACAATTTTATATAATTTCAATGAGTATATTAAACCATTTAAACTTCAAAAACTTAGAGAAGAATTATTAGCAAATAGCATTAAAGATTTTAAGAAGCTATACCCAATTGCGAGAGAGCTTAATCGTGAAATTATATTTCATGTAGGGGAAACAAATAGTGGTAAAACCTATGAAGCGATGGAGTATTTAAAAACTGCAACCACAGGATATTATCTTGCACCACTACGATTATTGGCTCTTGAGGGTTATGAGTCTCTCAAAGCAAAAGGTGTTAATGTATCGTTAATTACTGGTGAAGAGGAAATTATTGACGAAGATTCAACCCATATATGTTCTACAATAGAGATGATAAATAGCTCTGTAGATGTAGATGTTTGTGTGATTGATGAGATTCAGATGATAAGCGACCGTGACAGAGGTTGGGCATGGGCAAATGCGCTAATTGGCGTTCCCGCTTCAAAAGTAATTTTAACAGGTTCGCCTGATGCACTTGAAGCAGTTCAAGAGATATGTGAATATTTGGGTGAAAAATTAACGGTAAAAGAGTTTTTTAGGAAAAATGAACTTAGAGTAATGACTCATCCAACCTCTTTAGATAGGATTGAAAAAGGGACTGCATTAATCTCATTTTCAAGAAAAGATGTTTTATCTCTTAAGCAACAATTATCAACTAAATATGATGTATCAGTGGTTTATGGAAATTTATCTCCAGAGGTTAGGCGAGAAGAAGCACGAAGATTTAGAGATGGTGAGAGTGAGATTTTGGTCTCAACTGACGCTATCTCCATGGGTTTAAACCTGCCAATTAAAACAATTTTATTTGCCAAAGATAATAAATTTGATGGATTAAGAAGACGAGAATTAAAAAGCTCTGAGATACTGCAAATTGCAGGTAGAGCAGGACGATATGGACTAGAAGATATTGGATTTGTAGGTGCATTAAGTTCATCTGCTTTGGCTCATATCTCATCGGCTTTTGATGATAAATCTATTGTACAACTTCAAGCTCCGTTTAGCATTATGGCAAGTTTAGAGCATATTCTATTAATTTCAGAGATTCTTGATACTCAAAATTTATTAACTATTTTAGCATTTTTTGCTGATAATATGGAGTTTGAGGGTCCTTTTGTGGCTGCAAATATAGACTCTATGCTTGAGATTGCAGAGATTGTAAGCGAATATGAACTAGATTTAATTAGTACTTATAATCTTTCATGTGCCCCTGCTAGTATATCCTCACCATATATTGAATCTGTTTTTAGAAGATATATTAAAAGTATTGAAATGGATAAAACTGTTAAATATATTCCACCAAGAGCGTTACCATCTTTTGCTATTACAAATGAGATGATGCTAGATGCTGAAGATAGGGTTCGTGAAATATCTCTATATTTATGGTTATCATTTAAATTTCCTGATAAATTTGAAGATACACAAGAGGCTATACAATCAAGAGTTAGATTAAATCAATTTATAGAGGAATCTCTTAAAAAAGGTGGACTTAGTAAACGATGTACAAAGTGTAGCCAAACTTTAGATTTTTCATATAAATTTTCCATTTGTGAAAAATGTTTTAATAAAAGAAGACGAGGAAGAGGTAGGTATCGTAGATAGTTATATTTTAGATTCCGTGTTAAGCACGGAATGACAGATACCTATATTATTTTAAAATAAATAGTTAAGTTCTAACCTATATTCATTATATGAATTATCAAATTTTGCAGTATATTTTGTATCTGCACGGTATATACCAAGGCGAGTTTTTAATTGTAATTGAGGAGTTATATCATACCAAGTATCTAAATGCCAAATTGTGCTATCAGGAGCAATATTTAATTTATTATTATCAAAATCTTGTATAGCATATCTTAGACTCGCTTTAAAGTTAGGATTAAACTTATAAACACCTCGTAACATTATAGTTTTTGTATTTGCATACCAGTTATATTGTGCCATTGCTCTTGTATATCCTCCTGTTGGGAAACCTCTCCAAGGAGCAATGATATCCGCTTTATCTTCTACTTTAGAATATCCTAATCTCAAAAATCCCTTTTTATTTGGCATAATTAAATCTGTTCTTAATGCAATTAAAGAACCATTCAAAGATGTTTGTACATCACTATTATATCCAACTGCTTCTTTTCCATTTAAACTTGTATATCCAGCAACAATTCCACCACCATCATCCATTTGATAGAAATATCTTACTCCAGGACGAATAGCCCAACCATTATCAAAAGATATTTTATAGTTTGCCTCTAAAACAATATCTTTTACAACACTAGGAACTTGAAGAAAGCTAAAATTAAGTTTTAAATTATCAATATATTTTGTCTGAAAATCAGCTATAATTAAATTATGGTCTACATCTTCTCCTGCATTTACAAAGTTTTCATAAGTTAAACCTTTGTGAATCCCAGCATCATCATTATTACCCCAACTATCTCCATTAGAGTCTTTAAATGTAACTACATCATGTGTTTTATCATGGTGTTTTAGTTTTTGCTTGTCGAAAAAAGCAAATCTAACTTGAGTTTTTTTAGCAATTTTTGCACTCATTGATATACCATCAAAAGTATTTGGAATCATTTTTGTATCATTTGAAGCACTAAAAATAGATTCAAAAAATTGACGACCTAATATGATATTAAACATATCATTTTGATATTGAAGATAATTTTCTCCAAAAGCATAAATACCATACTGATCATCATTTTTTACATTATATCTACTAAATGTATCTTTACCTGCTTTAGCTCCAGCAACTTCATCTTTATCCATTCTAAAAAAAGATGGATTAAAAGAGCCATAATAACTCATAGTTGCACTAAAACCATTAAATATACCTGTCTTATAGATGATGCTACCACCTATTCCCATATTTTTATTATCTAATTGACCTTTTTTTGTTTCATCATTCCAAGTCTCATTTTCCCAATTCCAATAAAAACTATTAGAACGTAAACGACCATAAAATATTCCACTAGAAAAAATTTTAGAAATAGAGTTTACCTTCTTTGGTAAAATGTTGTATTTTACACTCATATTAGCTTTTGTAATCCGTTTTGGTTTATTTTCATCTACAGAATTTGCCATAGCCAAATTTAACATCAATAGTGATGATGCAAGAATAACTCTTAAAGTGATAATTTTTTTTTGCATACTTATATATACCTTATCTTTTAATTTAAACTATTTATTAAGAGATGATAACACTTCTAAGCTGTATTATAGTTGGGTAATTACTATGTATTATAATAAATAATACTTCATTTTATACTTTTTAAATTAATAAGAACCTATAATTAGGTAATTAAATAGTTTTAATATGAGTGTGCCAAGCAAAGCTAAGGCAATCAAGCTGGTGGACAATCCAGCTTAGGTAAAGATTAACTATTAGCCTGAAACCGAACTACACAGATTAGGAGGTAATGTAGTAATAAGGGGGCAGATTATCAGCTACAATGCGAAAATGTGAAGGTGTTAAGCCCAATGCCAATGAAATAAGAATTATTATATTATGCTTTTGGACACGGTGCTTTAGCTCCGTATATTAGAGAGAGAGGCTAAAGCCATCTCGTCCAAAAAAAGTTTAATTCATTGACATTGGTGTTGAGCCCCGTAATTACCTTTATCACACTTGACCAAAGTCTTCATTTACTGGAAGTCGGAATTGATATAAGCATTATGGAGTGAGTTTATATTAAAAGTGTCGGGGTCTAAGTCCGTAGCGGGTAGTTGAATCAATTGTTTTGGAACTTGGCAAATCTATCCTCATTTATGGTCAATTTTATTCATGGATTACGACAAAATTCTGCGATGAAAGAGATGAGTATTCTTAATTTGAAAGCTTACTATCATGGGCTTAAATATGTCAAAGAGGTATTTAAATTACTTCCCAATTCGGCTAGTGATTATTTAATTGAGAAGGTTTCTGCTATGATTGCTAATCTTGGAGCTATTTATCCTACTGTGAAATGGTTGCTTAGGGGTATTTTTTGCCTAAGGCATTGTATTATAAAGATGCATATTTAAGAAATTATTAGATACTACGGAAAAGCATCTAAAATATTTTAATATGGTTATGACATTTGAAGATAAATTTCTACCTGTACTAGTTCATGACAAAGTAGAAAAAGCATATAATAGTGCAAATAAGATGAGTAAAATAATTTTAGGGTATCTATAAGAGGTACCTCCTTACATATAAGATTGTGAAAGAACTTCGTTTTTAGAATTTTAAAGCCCTAAAAATAGGGGTTCATTTTTCAAATTTGGTAGTTCTTTTGCAGTCTTATATATGGGACAATCCTTTATTATGGTTACCTAAATGCTAATAAATTAAAGATTTCTAATATAATATATTCTAACTCTTGTTTAGATCATGAGATTTATAATGTGAGTTAAACCAATCGGGTATTTCAAATTCTGTTTCTATTAAAACTCGTGAAAAATTATGAATCTCTGTGGCATTTAAATCTAATTTAGGCATTAGACCAAACAGTTTAAAGGCCGGTTTTAAAAGTATTTTATCTTCGGTTGGGTTGCTTAAAAATATTTTCATATTCTCCATAGCAAAACTCATATTATAATCATATAATCTAAGATAAACTTGATTAACTGCCACCAGAGGTGGTGCTTTTTTATTCTTTTTGTAAGTATCATGACATATCATACACTTTTTTTCAAATGAGTATAATACTGCTTCATCAATATGTGCTTTTAAACTTACTATAAATAATAGGCTAACTAAAAGATTTTTTATTTTAATTTTATAAAATTCTCTAATATTTTAATACCATTATTATGCGATTTTTCGGGATGTGGTTGAATTGCATATATATTATCTGTTTGGACAGCTGATACAAACTCATATCCATAATAACTTTTACCTATCACATATCTATCATCACAAACAGTATGATATGAGTGAACAAAATACAGATAAACCTCTTTGCTTATATTCTTAAAAAGGGGAGTTTCATTTTGAACAAATAGTTCATTCCATCCCATATGTGGGACTTTTAGTTTATGGTCAAATTTTGATTTATCAAATTTTACAATATCTCCCTCTATCAATCCTAAACCATTAGTTGAGCCAAATTCAGTACTTTTATCAAATAAAAGTTGCATTCCCAAACAGATTCCGAGCAATGGATTTCCCATTTTTGCGTACTCTTTTATAGCCTCATCCATACCATTTTTTTCAAGATGATTCATTGCATCCCCAAAAGCTCCAACACCAGGGAGAAGCAATCTATCATAATTTTTTAGATTATCAGGATTAGATTCTATTTTACTTTTAACTCCAAGTTTATCAAAAGCATTAGAAACTGATGCTAAATTTCCCATATTGTAATCAACAATACCTATCATATCTTTATCCTATTCTTCATCATTATCTTTTTTAGCTGGATTTACAATTCCTGTAATTATAATTGAGATACCATATAATATTATCATTGGTCCTGCCATTAAAAGCTGAGTAAGAACATCAGGAGGTGTTAATAATGAAGCTAATATAAATATAATAATCACAGCATATTTAAAAAAGTTTTTTAATGTTTCATCTGTCAATAATCCTAATGCTGCGAAAAAGAATGTGATAACTGGAAGTTCAAAACTAATTCCAAATCCAACCATTATTTTAGTGAAAAATCCTATATACTCACCAATTCTAGGAGTTACCGTTACAATTGTGTTACCAAAGTTTACAAGAAATTCAAATCCAAATGGAACAACTACATAATAAGCAAAAGATGCACCAAGCAGAAACATTATCGTCGCTGATGATACAAAAGGTATAACCATCTTTTTCTCATTTTCATATAATCCTGGAGCCACAAATAACCAAAACTGCCAAAATATAATTGGTAAAGATATTACAATGCCAGAGAAAAATGCTACCTTAATGGCAGTGAAAAATGCTTCACTAACACCTGTTGCAATCATTTGAGTACCTTCACTAAGTACATCTTTTAACGGTTTCATCATCCATTCTAAAATTGGTTCATAAAATATAAAAGATATAGCAAAAAAGATAAAGATACATAAAACAGAATAACCTAATCTTTTTCTAAGTTCTGCTAAATGAGGTTTTAATTCACTAAACATTTATTATCTCCTCTTTTTTTGAACTCTCTTTAGAAATATCTATAGTTGGTTTTTTTTCAAAAGATATATTTTCTCTTTTTGGTTCTATCTGAGAGGCAACTTTTTTCTTTTCTGATTTACTCTCTGCTTCAAGCATATCATCTAATCCTATATTTTTAAATCCATTTAAACCATTAGCAGCATCTTCTAAAGTTTGCTTGTAGCTTAATGCCTCATCTTTGAGATCAGATATTCGTATCTCATCATCAAGAGCAGTTTTAGCATCACCCACACCTTTTTTGACACCTTTAATAAATTTTGCTATCTCTACCATAGCAGTTGGCAATTTATCTGGACCTAAAAATAGTATACCTATTATTAATACTATTAAAATCTCCATAAAACCCATTCCAAACATTTTTAGCCTTTTTTATTTATTTTTTTCCTGCAAATATCACTAATGCACTAGCCCAAGTAAGACCACCACCAAATGTATCTAAGAGCATTAACTCTCCATATTTTAATCTTCCTGACTCATAAATATCATTAATTGCCATAGGAATAGATGCAGCTGATGTGTTACCGTATTTATGAACTGTTACAACTACCTGCTCCTCATTAAATTTTAAAGCATCTCCAACAGCTTTTATAATTCTATAGTTTGCTTGATGAGGAATAAAGTGTAAAATATCTTTAGAAGCTATATTATTTTTTTCTAATATATGTTTTACATCTTTTGTAAGAGTTTTTACTGCTAATTTAAATGTCTCATTTCCTTTCATCTTTACAAAATTAAGACCTTTATCAATCACTTTTTGACTAACAGGATTAACACTTCCAGGGGCTGGTGTAACTAAAAAATCGGAATAACTACCATCAGCACTAGCATGAATATCAATCATAGCTTTAGTTTTATCTTCGGTTGCACTTATGATTGCAGCGCCTGCTCCGTCACCAAATAATATACAAGTTCCTCGGTCTGTATAATCTACAATAGATGAGAATTTTTCACTCCCAATAATTAAGATATTTTTTTTCATACCAGACTCGATAAACGCCTTTGCAATAGATAAAAGATAGACAAATCCACTACAAGCTGCTGATATATCAAAAGCTTGAACATTTTTTATCCCAAGTTTATCAGATATAATACAAGCAGTTGAGGGCATATTAAAGTAATCTGGTGTAACTGTTGCACAAAGAACTAAATCTATATCATCTATTGATAATCCAGATCTTTCTATAGCTAATTTACCAGCTTCATAACCCATATCACTAGTATATTCGTCAGATTCTGCTATATGTCTTGTCTCTATACCTGTTCTCTTTTTAATCCACTCATCCGTTGTATCAACCATCTTTTCAAGCATCTGATTGGTTAAAACTTTTTTAGGAACATAAGCACCAATAGATATAAATGAAGCATAAGTTTTTGACATGGTTTTCCTTAAATTGAAAATATAATATAGTATATTACCATAATAAGTTATAAGAAACTGATAGATACTAGTTCAATTTTTTATAATTAATGATATAATATAAGAATCTATACTAATAAGGGTTAAAATGAAAAGAATTACGACACTGTTGTTATCAATATCGGCTTTTGTAACGGCTAATCATACTATAGCAAAAGTTCCAGAGGCATCAGGAATATGTTATAGCCAAAAGAGTAATACACTATTTATAGCAAATGATGAGGGTAGTATTTTTGAATTAGATACTAATGGTAAAATATTAAGAGAAAAAAAGATTGGGAAATATGACTTAGAAGGTGTAGCTTGTGATGACAAGAATAGCGATTTAATATTTGCTATTGAGGTGGATGAGTCAATTTTGGTTGTTAATATGAAAAATTTAAAAGTAAAAAAAGAGATAGAGATAAAACGAAAATATAACGATAAAATGGTTATTAAGAAAGATAAAGAGCATGGAATTGAAGCAATTACAATTGTTGATGGTGATATTTATATATCAAACCAGTCTTATAAAAAATATCCAGATGAAGATGCATCTATTGTTTTTAAAGTTGGTAAATTAAATAAAAAGAAGACTAAAATCAAAAGTATTATTGCACATGATTTTGTGGATATAGCAGGACTTAGTTATCATAAAGATTTCTTATATATGCTTAGTGATAAAAAAAATCTATTAATTAAGTATGATATAAAAAAAGATAAAGCTGTTAAGAAAGTTAAACTTGATAAATTTGCTGGAGAGGGTGTAACATTTGATAATAGTGGAAACATATATTTTGCAGATGATGAGGGAAGTGTATTAAAATATAAGATTAGTGAGTTAGGGTTATAGTTGATAACTTTTTTACTACATAAATATCATAAATAATTTCTGTTTTATTCTTAATAGTTTTTATATCTTTCATATATAGTCCATCTATTGATAGTTTTATAAAATCATTAAGAGTAGATATATTTGCCTCTGCAATGGCTTTAAGAACCAATCCTCTATATGCTTTTGCCCAGTGGCTTACCACTTTATTATCTTTTAAGAACTTTAAAGTTGTGTAACTCTTACAAGGTTTATAAAATTTATCATAATAGTTTGCACTTAAATTTAATATATCCTCATCTTTTAAATAATCATCTAAAACCTCTTTTAAATTCTCTTTATAAAATTTATCTACTTTTATATCATCAACTAATTCTTCCTGTTTAAGTTTATAGTTTGGAATCATATCATCTGCTCTAAGAATTCCAAAAAGATTTGAAAATATTAATACATTATTATCAATATATTTTTTAGCATCACTATTTAAATTTGGATAATCTAAATAATCAAAAGCAACTCCACTATATCTTTCTATCGCTTTTTTACCCTTTTGAGTCTGAATTTCATCTTTATAAAAATTAATATCTACCTCTTTTTTTAAACCAAACATTTTTGATAATATATCTTTATCTCCATTTTTAATAATATTTATATATCTATAATAAATACTTTCTCTATCTAATGGAGGAAAAATAAGCGATGATAATTTAAATTTATTATCTCCATTGGGAGTTTTTGTTTCACTTGGGGCTAATAGTATCTTCATAGTTTTCCTTAGTTTATCTGTTGGGGTAAAATAGAATTTTCAAAACAGTATGGACGAATTTTTGTGGGAACTTTAAATCTTCTACAAATCTCTTTATACTCTTTTGGCATAGTAGTTTTAATAAATGGAGATATATAAACTTTATTATCTTCTATCTCCACAACCCATAATCCACCAATTACCATAGAGTTAGATTTACTTATCTCACGCCGTTGAGCATTACTTAATAAATATCCAAGCTTTTTAAGAGTTATATCTATAGCTTTAATTTTATAATTTATATCTTTTAGTTTTAATATAACTAGCTTACCAAATTTATAAATCTCTTGAAAATTTTGAGTAAGTTGTTTTTTATCTTCTCTTAAATAATCAAAGCTTCTTTTAACACCATTGGAATATAGTTCTAAAAACTGATTTGAAAATTGTTCTCTAAATAAGTTTCGCTCATATTTAGTATTAAAATTACTATTATCTATAAAATACTTATGATTATTTTTATTTAAAAACTTTAATAGTTCATCTTTTGTATGATGTAAAATTGGGCGAATCAGTTGATAGTTATCTTTTTGATTAATTGGCTCTAATCCTATAAGCTCAACTGCACCAGCTCCTTTTGATAATCGCATTAATAACCACTCTAATTGGTCATTGAGTTGATGAGCTGTAATTAAAGTATTATATTTATCTTTATTAATTATCTCTTCAAAAAAGTTATATCTTATATCTCTAGCAGTTTTTTCAAAATTATTTTTTATTGGAGGGGCTTTTAGGCTATAGCATTTTAGATTATATTTTTTGGCTAACTCTTTTGCATAAATCTCTTCATCTTTGCTATTATCTCTAGTTTGATAATTAACAATTGCTATATCAAATTTTATATTATTTTCTAATAGAATAAAAAAAAGAGCAGAAGAATCAACTCCTGCCGAAAATGCTAAAAGGTTTTTACTTTTAAGAAGTGGCGTTAATGTTTGTGAATTTAAATACAACATCTACTTAATCAAAGTTGCTAATAATCTATCTCCAGCCAACTCTGTAATCTCTGCATTATAAGTTCTTCCATAAATAATATCCATATCAGAAGTATCATTTATCAAAATATCACCATCAATCTCAACAGCCCATAAAAGTGGTCTTGCCGAAAGGATATAATCATGCTCATCACTTTTACCGTCAATCACAACTTCAATAGTTTTTCCTATCATATTCTCTAATGATTTAATTGTAGATTTTTCTGCAATTTTACCTAATATATCAGCTCTTTGTGCAATTATATCTTGATCAATTTGTTCTAAATCAAAAGCTTGTGTTGTTTCTTCGTTGGAGTATTCAAATACATTAAATCTATCAAAATTAAATTCATTCATAAAATCACAAACTTCTTTAAATTCATCTTCACTTTCATAAGGATGACCTGCAATAATAGAGGTTCTTATAAAACTATTTGGTTTACTTTGCATCCTTTGAAGTAGTTTAATTGTTTTATCTTTCCCAAATCCTCTTTTCATTCTTAGAAGCATTGAGTTAGAGATATGTTGAATTGGCATATCATAATATGTTTGAAAAATCTTTGAATCAGATATTTTATCAATTAGATTAAATGAAGTTGTAGATGGGTATAGATATAAAATTCTTGCACTTTTAATTCCATCAATTTTCTCTATTATCTCAATTAAATCAATTAAACCATCATTAAGGTCTATATCTCGTCCATACGAACTACTATCTTGAGAGATAAATGAAAAGTCATAATAGCCTTTATTTATAAGAGATATAACCTCTTTTTTCATAGACTCTAATGTTCTTGAATGTAGTTTACCTTTAAAACTAGGGATTGCACAAAAACTACAAGCTTGATTACAACCTTCTGATATTTTAATATAAGCATGATAGGATGAACCTGTGATTACTCTATTAGAATTTTCATTTGCTAAATAAACCTCAGGGGTAAAACTACTCTGTTTTGAGGCAATTAGCTTATCAATTTTCTCATAATCACCAACACCTGTAAAAATATCAATCTCTGGCATCTGCTCTTGAAGTTCTTTTTTGTATCGTTCAGTCAAACATCCACTCATCACCAAAATAGAATTATCTTTTCTTATCTCATGAAGAGATAAAACGGTGTTAATACTCTCTTGTTTTGCAGCTTCTATAAATCCACAAGTATTAACTATAATAACATCTGCAATCTCTGCCTCATCAGTTATCTCATAACTTTGTAATCTACCTAACATAACTTCACTATCCACTAGGTTTTTATTACAACCTAAACTTACTAAATGTAATTTTTTACTCAATTTATCTCTTTATTTTATTATTATTTCAAAATTATAATCAAAAGTGGGTTAGGAAACCCACTCTACAAATTTATGGTTTTATTTATTTTGCAATTCTCTATTTCTTAAAAGAGTCTAGATTCTTAACATATATTTACCATCTCTTTTTTTATATTTAATTATAGCATAAAAGTATAGGTTATAAAATAAAATATATTAAAATTATTTGAAGTTTTTTGTGGGAGATTAAAAGTTTTATATAAATAGTTAAAAAGTATAAGCTAGGCAAAAGCCTAACTTATTGCAGGAAATGTTATTTTTAGTCTAAGACTAGAAGTTCCATTTAGCCCATACACGAACAATATCGTTATCTGTTGCATCATTATCATCATCATTTTCTTGATGAACATAAGCAGCAAGTACTACAGCACCTTTAATTTTTGCTTTAGCAATAACATCTAGCTCATTATAATCACTAATTGTAGCAGAACCATCAATACCAGCTTCTCTCTCTGTCGTAGAATATTGAGCAATTAGAGTTGTAGTACCAAGAGCAGGAATATCATAAGTTCCAGAACCTTTAACCATAATTGTATCGGCTGTTCCCATCTTAGATGTAGCACCTGAAATTGCATTTTGGTTAGCAATCATTTGTGTATATAATGGAGTTTTTACACCTGTAGCAAGATTTTTAATTGGTGCATTATCAACATCTTGTAAATCAACACCTGTATAAGCAACACATAATGCTACATTACCAATAGCAGGAATATCATATTTTCCACCAGCTTTTACACCATAAGCAATTGAAGGATCATCAAGATCAAGATCAATCATACCACCTTGTGCTGCAACATTAACTGTAGCACCAGCAACTTTTGTAGAAAATTTAGCATCTCCCCAGAAAATTATAGCATCTTCTTCAAGATTAGCCATCTCTGGAGCATAATACATTGTACCAGTTAAAGCAAGACCAGCAACTGATCTATTAATAGCTGTCAACATGAATACACCATTATCATTAACACCCATATCTGACCAGTCACCTAAGTTACCAATTGCATTTGCTCTCATAACCCATGCACCAACTAAAGTAGTATCAGGAACATCACCTGCATTAACAACTAAAGCTGCTTCAAATGTATTTTTAAATACATTCCAACTTTCAGAGAATGCAAATGGAGATACATTTTTTGGAAGTTCCATTCTACCAACTTTTACAGTTGTATTAGCAATTGCATAAGTAAGGTAAGCTTGTGTTAATTCACCACCGTTAATTCCACCACTTGTTTTTTGCATTGTATCATCAACAAAGTCATTGATTTTTCCATCAGGTGTACCATGTCCATTAAGTGTAGTACCACCATCAACACCTGAAGTTCCATCAACAAAAGCATCACCATCTTTTTCAAGACCAGCACTACCAAGAGCTATAACTTCTAAACCAAATCCAAGACCACTACCAGCAAGATTAGCACCAGTTACACCAAGTTTAAGACCTAAATTTGCTGCAGATTGATCACCATCAAATAATTCATTGTTAGTTGCTGCATCACCAAGTTCTGATGTTTGGTAATAAAGTACAGTTTGACCATACCAGTTTAAAGCTGATTTTGAAGCTTCTACACAAGGTTCAGCTATTGGACAAGGTTCTGATGGAGGAACGATTTCTCCACCTGCAAATAATACAGCCGATGCTGCTATTGAAAGTAATAATGTTTTTTTCATAATTAACCCCTTAAATAATTTTTTTTGTTAAGATTTTAGGAATTATAACATAGGAATCTTTAAAATGTCAAGCAATTTTTATAAAAATTAACAAAAAGTTAATGGTTTATTAATCATAATGGCTATTTTAGGGAGTTTGATTAATAAAAAAAAATATAAACAGATAGTAAATCAATGGTAAATAGAGTATTTTTATAACTATTCTGTTATAATTTCTTAAAAATATTAAGAGTTTAAATGTTATTTGGAAGTATTGAGTATCTAAATTTGTTACCTTTTCAGGTTTTTCTAAAGAAATATCTAAAAAATTCTCCATCATATCAATCTTTAGTTTATAAAAGAGATGTACCATCTAAGATAAATATTGTATTTGCAAATAGAAGAGTTAATGCTGCTTTTATATCTAGTGTTAAATCAAAAGGTTGCAGATGTACAAATTTAGGAATAATAGCTAAAAGAGATGTAAAAAGTGTATTTGTTATTGAAGGAATTGATAAAAAAGATAGTGCTTCTGCATCTTCTAATCAATTGGCTAAAATATTAGGATTAAGTGGTGAGGTTATTATTGGAGATAGAGCATTAAAATATTATCTTAATGGTGGAGAGGGTATTGATTTAGCAAGAGCATGGTATGATAAACATGGTTTGCCATTTGTTTTTGCAAGGCTTTGTTATAATAAATATGGTCAAGAGATAAAAAAATTAGCAGATAAATTTATCAAATCTAAGATTAAAATACCACAATATATTTTAAAAAAAGAGGCAAAGAAAAGGTCAATTACAGTAAAAGAACTTCTTTGGTATTTAAATTATATATATTATGATATGGATTATAGTTCAAAAAAATCATTAAAGATATTTTTAAGAGGTGTGAAGAGATAGATTCTGAATCAAGTTCAGAATGACGCAAGTTCAAGTTCAGAATGACGCAAGTTCAAGTTCAGAATGACGCAAGTTCAAGTTTAGAATGACGCAAGTTCAAGTTTAGAATAATAGTTGTTTGTCATTCCGTGCTTGACACGGAATCTTGGTGAGGCTAAAGCCATCACTTACAATAAATAAAGTATTGTTTATCATTGTACTTTATTATATTTTAAAATGATTTCAATTGAAATCATGGCTATTATAATTTCAAATAAACTTGCCAATATTAGTTGATAATATGTAAGTATATCTATAACTTTTACCTCGTATCCAATTGTTGCTACTGCAATTAAAAGGGTAAGTGGCATAGATAAAGAGAATCCGATAAGAAGGGCATTCTTTCCACCTGTAATTTTTTCTAAGACAACTGTTGCCATAATTCTTGAAATTATCATTACAACAGTGATTGTTAATGCTCCAGAAATAATTCCCTCTAGTGCTAATGCTTTAATATCAAAAGATGCACCAACATGAATAAAGAATATTGGAACTAAAAATCCAAATCCAAGACTTGACATTTTCTCTTCTAGTCTTTTTTCATGATGAAAAAATGTTGAAATAGCAACACCTGCAATAAATGCACCAAAAGCAACTTCAAGATGGAGAATAAGCATTATTGCAATAAGGATAAAAAAAAGTGATATACTAAATCTAATATTTTGATCTGTTGTATCATCTTTTGGCATCAAAAAATTCTTAAATTCTGGATACCACCAAAATACTATTTGTAATATTCTATATATAATATATATTGCAATTATAAAGAGACTTAAATATATTATTTTAGTTAAGAGTTCAAATCCAAATCCAACTACAATTACAGCATCTATGATAGTTAGTGCAGCGATACTTATTATTTCTCCAATTACCCCTATAATAAAAGTAAGTTTTATCCACTCTACATCTTTTCCGTACTCTTTTGACAAAGTTGCTAAAACACCTATAGATATAAGAGGCATAGAGACAATTACAATAGCATTTAAATTAAGCAAAAATCCACTACTTACAGATATTATTATCATAATAATTAAAAATAAGATTGATCTTCTAATTAATGATTTTGAACTATTTGTAATTTGTTTTAGATTAACTTCCATCCCCGCTAAGAACATTAAATATAGAAATCCAACCTCTGCTAATATATCAAAATAGTCATGATTTGTTATTAGACCAATATATGCAAATATTGAGCCTAATATAATCTCCATTGGAGGAGTTGGTATTCTAAGAAGTTTCGCAAAATAGGGAGATAACCATATTAACATAGAGAGGGTTAGTATAATTGATATACTATTGTCATTAACAACTAGTAGCAATAGTGTATCCTATATTTTTAATTATATCCTTATCTTTAATAGGACTTTGACCTTTTGTTGTTAAATAGTTACCAATTACTATTGCATTTGCCCCAGCTTCAAACATTAATCTTTCATTATTCTGAAATAATAATTCTCTACCACCAGCGACCATCAAAAGCTTATCATCTCCTAATAATTGTCTTGATTTTTTTATAATCTCTATCGCTTCATTAGTTGTAATATTACTAGCTTTAATTGGAAGAGATGGGTTTGGATGATAAAAATTTAAAGGGGTTGATTCAGGCTTTAATGATGAAAAAGCTTTAATTAACTCATCTCTATCTTTTTGGCTTTCGCCCATTCCAAATATTCCACCTGTACATAAATCTAATCCCACACTCTTTATATCTTCACAAGTTTGGTATCTCTCTTGCCAACTATGAGTAGTACAAATCGTTTTATAAAACTCCTCTGAGGTTTCAAGATTATGGTTATAGCTATCAATTCCATTTTTTTTTAAATATAATAATTGTTCTTTATTAGCTGTTCCATTACACGCTATAAGATTTAGTCCATCAACAGAAGATTTAATTCTTTTTGCAACTTTTGCTACAAATTCAACCTTTTTATCATCAAGACCTTTTCCTGCTGTTACAAGACAATATCCTAATGCTCCACTCTCTTTTGCTATTTTAGCTTCTTTAACTATCTGATTTATATCTTTGTAGTTATATCTATTTATATCTGCTTTATATCTGACGCTTTGCGTACAAAATTTACAGTCCTCGTTACAGTTTCCACTTAAAATGTTATTTATTGCACATAAAAATATATTTTTCATAAAGAAATTATACTATAAGATAGAAAAAATCAAATTAATATTATGATATAATAGAAAAATTTAAATTATATAGATTAATAAAAGGGTATATTATCAAACGATTTGTTCTTATAAGTATATTGTTACTTGGGTTTTTTAGTGAGTTATATGGTAAAGAGTCTTATAGCTCTATAGTTATAGGAAAGTTCAAAAGCTTAGAGAGAGCAGATAGTACTATTGATATTTTTAAAGATATAATTAAAACAGAAGAAACTCTTCAAAAGCTTCAAAAAAAGTACCTTTTTTCTATCTCTAAACAAGATATAGAGGGTCAATACCTTATTACTGTTGGGGATTTTTATAATGAAGAAATTTTAGCTGTAACATACTATATTATTAAAGAGTATTTTCCTGACACTATCATCATTAAATATAAAGGTGATGAGATTCCTATTGTACAAGATAGCAATATTAGTAGTATTATTGTTGAGGATAG
This sequence comes from Campylobacteraceae bacterium, assembly GCA_027100635.1. Classification (GTDB taxonomy): domain Bacteria; phylum Campylobacterota; class Campylobacteria; order Campylobacterales; family Sulfurovaceae; genus FS08-3. The sequence continues at coordinate 21,563 of JAMOOQ010000040.1, forward strand.
TTCATCTGATAATGGTGGTTTATGGTTAAGTCTTTTTATGCTTCTTGCTATGCTTCTTGCTATGATTATATTGTATGTAAAGCATATTAAGATGTTGAGGGATGATTATGAGCAGATGAAGGTTGAGCATAATGAGTTGCAGGAGGCTCAGAGTTTGTTATTATCTTCTATTACAGAAAAGATTAGGGATAGTGCTGAGTTACTAATTAATGATAGGGATAAGATATTGAATAGACCTGTTGAGGAGTTATCTAGTGATATGTTACGGAGTGCATCGGAAAGGTCTAAGAGCCGTGATGAGATATTGCTTGACAGTACCAGTAATCTTATTATCTATCTACAATTAAAATCAAAGAAGATTACTAGCGATAGGGAGTTATTTAATATTAACAATATATTAAATGAGGTTAGTGGTCAGATATTGAGCAAATGCTATGGTGGTAATGAGGTTGAGCTTGTGTTTGATGTGAGCAACGATGTGCCTAAGCTTATGATTGGAGATCTGCGTCATATTACCACGGTGCTGTTAAACTTGTTGGGATACGCATTAAGAAGTGTGAGTAGTGGCGAGGTTAGACTGATGATTAGTGTGGAGAGTGTGAATGGTAGCGATATTAATGTGAAGTTTGGGATTATCAGCGAAGGGGTTCTACTGATTAGCGATGATAGTTGCGTAAATCTGCTTAAGCCCTTTAATGAGAATGATGACGGGATGAGTGGTGACAATTTGAGTTTGTACATTGCAAAAGAACTAGTAGAGTTGATGGATGGCAGGATAAGTGTGAGCGATGATGGTACGATTTTTGATGTGATGATTCATCTTGAAGTACCTGATTATGATGTGAATAGTAAGAGTAGTGGCGATAATTTAAGGCTTGGAGTTAAGAAAGTTTTAATCGTAGAAAAGAGTGAAAGCAGTGCTATAGCTTTAGAAAGGATTTTGAGACACTTTGGATATGACGCGACCATTAAACCATTAGAGCAGTTGAGAGATGATATGGAAGAGCTGATTTATTTTGATATACTAGCTATTGATATCGAATTAATGAGTGGAGAAATGGCAAAAAGAATAGGAGAGATTAAGAATAAGAACACTGTTAAAGTGATTGCGTTGAGTGGTTTGCTGAATGGTTCTATTATTAGCGAGATGGTGGCTGATGTAATTGATAAGCATTTGATTAAGCCATTGCACAATGAAAGAGTATATGAAGTTCTGATTAATATCTTTAATGATGATGTGAGTGACAATAAGACAATTAGCCTTGAATCACTTAATAAAGTTTCTGAACTAGAAGATGATAAACAAAAGACTAATGATAATGCAAGCGTTAAAGAGATAACAGTTAGTAGTGATGATGCAAATATAATAAATGATGTTATTAGAGCTTCTGCAAAAGTTTACAAAGGTGAGATTAGCAATACTGAGGGGATTAATGAAGATAGTTTTAAGGTGTTTAATGGGTCTAGGTTGATGATTGTAGAAGATAATATTATTAATCAAAAGGTGCTGTTGAGAGTGCTAAACCATTCAGGGATTAGTATTGATATAGCTAATAATGGTAACGAGGCTGTAAAGATGATGGATGACTCTAGTGGTGGTTATGATTTTGTGCTTATGGATATATCAATGCCTATTATGGATGGGTATACTGCTACGAAGATTATTAGAGAGAATCAAAAGTATGACCATATTCCTATCGTGTCACTTACTAGCTCGGCTCTTGGTCAAGAGATTAAAAAAATGTATCACTTAGGTATGAATGCTCACCTAACAAAACCAATGAAGATTGGACAACTCTATAGCGTATTTTCTTTGTTCTTATCTAAGTCTAATCATATTAATCTTGTCCAAAGATTTGAACCTTATGAAAGTAGAGATTATCTTGAGCTTGAGGTAGATGTAAATTATATTGAAGATACTGATGTACTAGATACCCATAGTGGAATTATTTACTCACAAGGTAGTGAGGTGTTGTATATTGAGGTGTTAAGGGAGTTTTTGGATGCATATAGTAATAATTTTTCACTGTTTGAGAAATATGTTTATGATAAAGAATATTTGAAAGTTAAAGTTTTAACAAAAGATATGGGTGAATTATTAGGTGCTATTGGGGCTAATAGTATGACTCATCTATTAAGCGAGATTAATCAATTGTTTGTTTATCAAGAAGAGAAGCAATTATCTCTTTATGTTGAAAGTTATACAAAAGAGTTAAAAAATTTAATTCATCAGATAGAGCAGTATATTTATAGTAGAGATAGAAAAATTTTATAATTCTTTATCAGTTTTTAAGATTTGTTTATGTACTATGCAACTAAGAGATAATTAGTCCGAATTAAAAACAAGGAAAAGAAATGAGAGTTTATTTAGATAATAATGCAACAACAATTGTTGATCCTCAAGTAAAAAAAGAGATGGATCCATTTTTTGTAGAAAAGTATGGTAACCCAAATTCTCTTCATGCTTATGCAGGGGAGACACATTTACCTCTGAAAACAGCGATGGAAAAATTATATGCAGGTATTCATGCACCAAAAGAGGATAGTGTTGTTATCACATCTTGTGCAACAGAGAGTAATAACTGGGTATTAAAAAGTATCTATTTTCAATATATTGCAACAGGTCGTAAGAATCATATTATGATTAGTGAAGTGGAACATCCATCTATTATGGCAACTGCTAAATTTATAGAAAGTATGGGGTGTAGAGTTACATATCTTCCAATAAATAATGAGGGTATTATGGATGTACAAACTGTAAAAGATAATATCACAAGTAAAACTGCTATTGTATCTATAATGTGGGCAAATAATGAAACAGGTGCAATTTTTCCAATAGAAGAGATTGGTGAACTATGTAAAGAAAAAGGTGTTTTATTTCACACAGATGCTGTTCAAGCTATTGGTAAATTTCCTGTAGATGTTCAGAGTTTTGATATTGATTATCTTACTTTTTCTGCTCACAAATTTCATGGTCCAAAAGGTGTTGGAGCTTTATATATTAAAAAAGGCAAAGAGCTAATACCTCTACTTCATGGTGGTTCTCAAATGGGTGGACATCGTTCTGGAACACTAAATATTGCTGGTATTATAGGTATGGGTAAAGCTATGGAATTAGCAATTGATTCTCTTGATTTTGAGATGGAAGATATTAGAGAGATGAGAGACGCTTTTGAAGATGAATTATTAAAAATCAAAGATACTTTTGTTGTAACTCCAAGAGAAAAAAGAACACCTAATACAATTTTAATCTCATTTAGAGGTATTGAGGGTGAATCTATGCTTTGGGATTTAAATCGTTCGGGAATTGGAGCAAGTACAGGAAGTGCCTGTGCAAGTGAAGATTTAGAAGCAAATTCAGTAATGGAAGCGATTGGAGCATCTGAAGATTTAGCTCACACAGCTATTAGATTTTCATTAAGCAGATATACAACCCAAGAAGAGATGGATTATACTCTTGAAGTTGTTAAAAAAGCAGTTATTAGACTTAGAGAAATATCTAGTTCTTATGCTTATGCGCCTGAAGGTTATGAGAGTGGATTAGACTCACATCATCATTAAATAGGGCAACCACAAGGGATTGCCTCTACTATATTAATTATAATGTAGGGGTATCTCTTGTAAATACCTTCATAAAAACATAAATAAAATAAAAATAAAAAGGAAAAATTATGGGAATGGATAGTTTAATTGGTGGTACAATCTGGGATGAGTACAGCCAAAAAGTAACAGATTTAATGAATAACCCACAAAATATGGGTGAGATTACACAAGAACAAGCTGATGAGATGGGTGCAACTTTAATTATTGCCGATTTTGGAGCAGAAAGTTGTGGAGATGCAGTTCGTTTATACTGGGCAGTTCATCCAAAAAGTGATGTAATTATGCTTTCAAAATTTAAAAGTTTTGGTTGTGGAACAGCAATTGCAAGTAGTGATACAATGGCAGAATTATGTAAAGGTAAAACCGTAGATGATGCAGTAAAAATTACAAATATTGATGTTGAGATGGCAATGAGAGATAATCCTGATACACCAGCTGTTCCACCTCAAAAAATGCACTGTTCAGTTATGGCTTATGATGTTATTAAAAAAGCAGCAAGTTTATACAAAGGTGTTGATATGGAGAGCTTTGAAAAAGAGGTAATTGTATGTGAATGTGCAAGAGTATCTTTATCAACTTTAAGAGAAGTAATTAGACTAAATGACCTTACAACAGTTGAGCAAATTACAGACTACACTAAAGCTGGAGCATTCTGTAAATCATGTATTCGCCCTGGTGGACATGAGAAAAAAGATATATATTTAGTTGATTTACTTGAAGAGTATGAAAAAGAGAAAATGACAAAAACAGCTGATAGTCTAACAACAGGTGGACCTGTATCATTTACGGATATGACTGTGGTTCAAAAGTTAAAAGCAGTAGATAAAGTTATTGATGATAATATTCGTCAAATGTTGATTATGGATGGTGGAGATATGGAGATTCTTGATATTAAAGAGAATGGTGAACATATTGATATTTATATTAGATATTTAGGTGCATGTAATGGATGTGCAAGTTCTAGTACAGGAACACTTTTTGCAATTGAGGGAATTTTAAAAGAGAAGTTAGATACAAATATTAGAGTTTTACCTATATAATTTTATAAAACTTAGATTCCCAGTCAAGCTGAGAATGACAAAATACTATTATTGTCAAGCTGAGAATGACAAATACTATTATTGCCAAGCTGAGAATGACAAATACTATTATTGCCAAGCTGAGAATGACAAACAACCATCATTCCTTACTTACGAACTTGCGTCATTCCGTGCTTGACACGGAATCTCTTCATAATTATAATTTTTTAATCTGCCTCTAAAACAGCACCATTACTTGCATTTGTTACTAACGCTCTATATTGTTTTAACCATCTGCTTTTCAACTCTTTTTTAATTGGAGTAAAATTAGCTTTTCTTTTTGCAATCTCTTCATCACTCAAATCAACATTAATCTCATAAGTATCAACATTGATATAAATCTTATCACCATCTTCTAATAATCCAATCATTCCACCTTCACCAGCTTCAGGGCTTACATGACCAATACTAAGACCTCTTGTTGCTCCACTAAATCTACCATCAGTGATAAGTGCCACAGAATCTCCAAGACCCATACCCATAATAAGGCTTGTTGGTGCTAACATCTCTTGCATCCCTGGCCCACCTTTTGGTCCTTCATAGCGAATCACAACAACATCACCAGCTTTAACTTTTCCTTCTGTAATTCCAACTATAGCTTTATTTTGAGAATCAAAACATACAGCTTTACCATTAAATTCTCTTTCTCCAATAATTCCAGCTGTTTTAATTACACAACCTTGTTCTGCCAAGTTTCCATATAAAATTGCAAGTCCACCAACTTCACTATATGCAGTATCAATAGTGTGAATAATATTTGTATCTTTAATAGTTGCATTAGCGATTCTATCTTTTAAACTCTCACCAGTAATTGTAAGATTATCTAAAAGTATACCTTTTTCTCCACCTCTTTTATCCATCTCATGCATAACAGCACTAACACCACCAGCTTTATCTATATCTTGCATATGAACTGTTGTTAAAGATGGAGAAATTTTTGCAATATGTGAAACTTTTTTACTCACATCATTTACATCACTTAAATTGAAATCAGCATCAGCCTCAATTGCAATCGCTAACATATGTAAAACTGTATTTGACGAACCACCCATTGCCATATCTACAGCAAAAGCATTTCTTACAGCATTTTCATTTAAAATATTTTTGATATTAAACTTTGCTTTCTCTTCATGTTCCATTAAAGCAATTTCACAAACTCTTCTCGCTGCTTTTCTATATAAAACTTCTCGCTCTTTAGTTAAAGCCAAAATTGTTCCATTTCCTGGAAGTGCGATACCCATAGCTTCCATAAGTGTATTCATAGAGTTTGCAGTAAACATACCACTACAACTTCCACCACTAGGACATGCGTTACACTCAATATCTGTTAGTTGTTCTTCTGTAATCTCTCCAGCTTCAAACTGACCAACAGCCTCAAATGCAGTTGCTAAATCAATAGGAGTTCCATCTTGTGTGTAACCCTTTGCCATTGGTCCACCACTTACAAATACAGTTGGAACATTTACTCGTAAAGCTCCCATAATCATACCTGGTACAATTTTATCACAATTTGGAATAGCTATCATTGCATCAAGTTTATGTGCATTCATAACAGTTTCAATAGAGTTTGCTATAACTTCACGACTAGGAAGAGAGAATAACATTCCATCATGACCCATAGCAATTCCATCATCAACACCAATTGTATTAAACTCAAATGGCACACAACCAGCTTTTTTAATTTCATCTTTAATGATAGCACTAACTTTATCTAAAAAGAAATGTCCTGGGATTATCTCTATAAATGAATTGGAAACTCCAATAAACGGTTTATCAAAATCTTCATCTTTTAATCCTGTTGCTCTTAATAACGATCTATGCGGTGCACGGTTATAACCTTTTTTTACTTCATCACTTCTCATATATTTATCCTATTTTTAAACTTTTTTAGATTATAACATAAAAAATATAATTTTTTTTAAATTTACCTTTACTTTTAATTTTTTTTTAGTTATAATCACATTCCAATTTCAGATATACTATTTGAAATTATATGGATGCGGGCGTAGCTCAGCGGTAGAGCATAACCTTGCCAAGGTTGGGGTCGACAGTTCGAACCTGTTCGCCCGCTCCATTTAAAATCATATAATAAGTTTGGTAGCCCAATGCCCGGATGGTGGAATTGGTAGACACAGGGGACTTAAAATCCCCCGGCTATTGCAGCTGTGCCGGTTCAAGTCCGGCTCCGGGCACCACCATAAACTAATTTTTCAAATTCTATTTTTTAGTGGTTGAGAAATTAGTTTATTTAAGCAATGGCGCCATCGCCAAGTGGTAAGGCCGCAGCCTGCAAAGCTGTTATCCCCAGTTCGAATCTGGGTGGCGCCTCCAACTAAACTTAATAATTAATACATTATGCTCGGGAGATGTCAGAGCGGTTGAATGTGCCAGTCTTGAAAACTGGTGAGGGTAATTCCTCCGGGGGTTCGAATCCCCCTCTCCCGGCCACCTTTTTTAATTTAAACCTTTTTAAGACCAATCAAATCATTTTAAACTAACTAAATATTTATCATTAATCTAGTAGAGTTTATTTTACTTTATTTAAGGGATAGTTATGAGTATGTTAAGAGAGTTATTCAAGTTATATTTTTATATGATATTAATATTTTTTATAGGAAGATTATCGTTATTTATTATCTATTTTAATAGATTTAAAGATATTAATGAAAATTACTACCTAAGTTTTTTACATGGGCTTAGAATGGACACAGTTATAGTATCTGTTTTATTAATAATCCCAATGTTTTTATTAACTTTATCTCCAAATATAATTAAAAAGCAGATAGATAAAATTATCCAAATATATTTTTTAATTATATTATCCATAACAATATTTATAGAAAATGCCTCTTTTCCTTTTATTGCAGAGTATGATGTTAGACCAAATTATCTTTTTGTGGAATATCTTAAATATCCAAAAGAGGTAGTTCCAATGCTTATTGCAGACCATCTAATTGCTCTTTTAGTCTCTTTTTTTATGATATTAAGTGTTATATTTATCTATCTTAAAAAAGAAAAAAATAGTTTTATAAAGGCTTTTGATAGCAGTTATTTAACTAGACTATCGCTTTTTATCCCTCTTATTATAATTTTATTTATTGGTGCGAGGTCATCTTTTGGACACAGACCATTAAATATATCAGATGCTATGTTTACAAATAATAGAATAGTAAATGAGATTACAAAAAATTCAATATACTCAATAGGGTATGCAATATATTCTAATCAAAAATATGGTTCTTCTATAAAAAAATATGGAAAAATGGATATAAAAGAGGCAATTAATAGAGTTGAAAAAAGATTACAAATTAAATCAATAAATGATTCATCACCTTTTTTAAGAACAGTAAAAACAAACTTCCCACAAACTAAACCTAAAAATCTTGTACTTTTTATCCAAGAGAGTTTAGGTGGGCAATTTGTAGAGGCTGTTGGAGGGGAAAAGGGGATTACTCCAAATATAAATCGCCTTGCAAAAGATGGAATCTTATTTAGAGATGCCTATTCAAATGGAACAAGAAGTATTAGAGGTCTTGCTGGATTAGTATCTGGAATTTTATCAGTCCCTGGTAAAGGTGTGCTAAAAAGAGATAAATCACAAAAGAACTTTTTTACAATAGCCTCTTTACTTAAACCTTATGGTTATCAATCTAGCTTTTTTTATGGTGGAGAGAGCAGATTTGATAATATGAAAGGGTGGTTTATTGGTAATGGATTTGATAAAATCATAGACCAAGAAAAATTTAAAAATCCAAAATTTGTAGGTACTTGGGGTATAAGTGATGATGAAGTTGTTGATCGTGCAAATAAGGAGTTTAAAGAACTTTATAATAATAATCAAAAATTTGCCTCTGTTATATTCTCTACCACAAATCATACACCTTTCGAATTTCCTGATGGTAAAATAGAATTAATTAAAGGTGAGAAAAAGAATAGTGTCAAAAATACAATTAAATTTGCCGATTATGCTATCGGTAAATTAATTAAAAGTGCTAAAAAAGATGGATATTATAAAGATACTATATTTGTGATAGTAGCAGACCATAATGTAAGAGTATATGGTGATGATGTTGTACCTGTGAATATGTTTCATATCCCTGCTTTAATTTTGGGTGGTGGAGTTAAACCAAAGATATATGATAATATCGTTTCTCAGCCTGACATTTTAGCAACTGCTCTTGATTTAATGGGTATAGATAATCTAAACTATCCAATTCTTGGTAAATCTATTTTTGATAATAAAAAGCAAAATATATCTCTTATGCAGTTTCACTCATTTTATGCATTAAGGGTAGAGAATAAAGTTGCAGTTATACGACCAGATAAAAAACCTCTTACATTTATATATAAAAATAATAGACTAGTTGCTACTAAACCAGATATTGAACTTCAAAAAGATGCTTTAGCATTTATTATTAGCTTGAATTATCTATATGATAAGAGATTATATCAACAGCAGTTTCTATCTCAAATTAAGCTATAATTACACAATTTTTTTATCCAAAAGGTATATAGATGTTCGTAGATAGTGTAGATTTGATAGTTAAGTCTGGAAAAGGTGGTGCAGGATGTGTATCATTTTGGACAGAAAAGTTTGTTATAAAAGGTGGACCAGATGGTGGTGATGGTGGTCGTGGTGGAGCAATATTTTTTGAAGTAGATAACAATACTGATACTCTTAGTACCTTAAGAGGTAAAAGAGTTATGAGTGCAGAAGGTGGAAGACCTGGAGAGGGTAGAAAGTGTTATGGGAAAAAGGGTAAAGATCTAGTTATTACAGTTCCTCCAGGGACTCAAATTGTAGATGCAGAAAGTGGAGAACTTCTACTTGATTTAGTTGAAGACAAAACCAAAGTTAAATTTCTTGATGGTGGTAAAGGTGGGCTTGGTAATATGCACTTTAAAAGCTCAACTAATCAACGACCAACTTATGCACAACCAGGATTACCAGGAGTTAATAAAAGTATAAAGCTAGAGATGAAACTTATTGCAGATGTTGGCTTAGTTGGTTATCCAAATGTTGGGAAATCTACACTAATATCAATTTTATCTAATGCAAAACCAGAAGTTGCAAATTATGAATTTACAACGCTAACACCAAAACTTGGAGTTGTAACAATTAATGATTATAGCTCTTTTATGATGGCAGATATTCCTGGAATTATTGAAGGTGCTAGTGATGGACGAGGTTTAGGATTGGAATTTCTAAAACATATTGAAAGAACAAAAACACTTCTTATTATGGTGGATATATCAAACTATAGAGAGATGAATTATCAATATGATACTCTAAAAGAGGAGTTAAAAAGATATTCAGATGAACTATCTACAAGACCTTATGCAATTGCTATTACCAAAATTGATACAATGCCAAAAGATGAGGTGGATCAAAAAGTAGAAGAGTTTATTGAGAGTCTTGGTTTTAAAGTAAATAATGAGTTAAAAAAATCTGGACTAAATAGTGAATATAAAAACTACTCATTTGCTAAAGATTTTGGCGTAGATTTACCAGAAGGTGAACCTAGATTTATCCTTCCAATATCATCAGTAGCTTTATTAAATAGCGAAACTCTTAGATTTGCTCTTGGAAACTTTGTTAATGAGTAGATTGTAAAAAAGTATTCATAAAACATTCATAAAGTTACTGTATTATTTAATAATTAAAACTTAAAGGAACAAGATGTTAAGAGTAAATATATTATTAATTTCAACTGTTTTTATTTTTACAGGTTGTGGAGATAGTACTAGTGTACATAATCAAGGAAAAGATTGTGTTAGTTGTCATAGTTCATTTGACAGTGGAGTAACCATTTTTAATAGCTTAAACGCTAGTGACCGTAACGCAACAGATACTGCAAATGGATATAAAGTTCGTTTAGTATTAGATGATGGAAATACAATATCTTATGTTAAAGGTCGCGGAGATGGAAATCTTTATTGGAAAGGTGATGAGGGTACTATTAATGATTTTACAGTTGAGATTTTAGATGAAAATGGTAAAATTGTAAATAAATCTCGTGAGAACTCTCATAATGTTGGTCGTTTAAGATGTAACTCTTGTCATACTCAAGATGGTTTAAATAATGCACCAGGAAGAGTAGTATCTTATGACTATAATCAACTATTATCTAATATTATAGCTAAATAAATAATTATTTTAAAGAGGTTGAAAATGAAGAGATGGATGATACTATCTATTTTAATTTTTTTCTCTTCTTATAACTGACATTCATCACCCCTATAAACTTAAAGTAATATAATAAGAAATAAATATATATATTAGGAATATACCATCTGTTTTACAAAAATAAATAAAATAAAAACAAAAAAGTTAGGACATC
>JAMOOQ010000041.1 GCA_027100635.1 Campylobacteraceae bacterium
GCCTAGATGTCCTAACTTTTTTGTTTTTATTTTATTTATTTTTGTAAAACAGATGGTATATTCCTAATATATATATTTATTTCTTATTATATTACTTTAAGTTTATAGGGGTGATGAATGTCAGTATTACTATTTAAAATATCTTCTTTAATTGTTATTTTACCTGTTTCATCTACCACTTGATATGTATCATAACCATCAAGATATACTTTAACTCCCTCTTTTGCTTCTATAGTTATTTCATAACTATCATCTTTGGTATAGATAATATTATCTCCAATTCCTGCTTTATTAAGGTATTGCATATTCTCTATATCTTCGGTTGTAATATGTATGTTTATCATAGCAATATTACTTTTACCTTTAGAGTTGGTTGCTTGTATTTGATAGTTATATAGATATTTATTCTTATAATCAACCTCTTTATTTAATTGAATAGTTTTCTCTACTTTTGAAATATAAAAATAATCTATATCTTCCCCTTTTATAATCTCTATATCTGAAAGATTATCAGAGTTTGTTATATCTAGTGATGCAATTATTGTCCCCACACTACTATCATCTGAAATTGTAATATTTAAATCTTGAATATATGGAATACCAGAATTCTCAATTATATGCTCTCTAACATCTGATGTATCTCGTGGAGTCTTACCTAATTTAATAAGATAATCTTTAACATCACTTATATTCATATCATCTAAGCTTTTAATATTAATCTTATTTTTAATCTCATCTGTAATATTAATAGTTTGATTAATATCACCATCATCATCAATAGATTGCACAAACATTCCAAGTTTTAAAAGCTCTGTATTATCAAAGGAATCTTTTGAAATATTTATTAAATCTTGCAGATAAACCTCTTGAAAATCTTTATACTTTTCAAGTTTACCAATAATTAAGTTTCCAATTTTAAAAGTAACAGAGCCTTTTCTACAATTTACAACCCCTTCTCTTTCAACTCCATCTACAATCTGAGATTTACTCTTATCTTTTCTTACACCACATTCATAATCTACACCATTAATGGGGGAATCAATCAAAAAAAGAGTTTTCATTGGCTCTTGTTCTACTGGTGGAGTTCCACCTCCACATGATGCAAAAATAAATATTGATGATATAACTATTGCTATTTGAAAAATTGACATAATACTTCCATTAAAAATTAGATTACCCTATTCTAGCATTAAATTCTAAATCTAATTTTAATTGTAATTTACTAATATCATCTCCCAAAATCCTCTTTACCTCTTTTGGAGTATGTTTTTTGCGTGAATAAAAGCCAAAGTTTACAGTTTCATTTGTTGTTCCATTTTGATTAGATAAAATTACATATCTAAAATCTCCATACATTAAATCTCTATTGTGAAAGCGTATCACATTTATATCTTTCTCATCACGAGATACTTTAAAAATAAAACTCTGATATTGTCCTATTCGTAAAATTCCCTTATTCCCATACTCATCAATAACACTATAATCATCATTAATTATAGTTTCTGTTATACTCACACCATCTTTTATAGAACCACCATATTGATTAGAAGGATACATATGAGCATAAAATATGCCTTGTAATTTATCAAAAATAATCTTGTTAGTATTATTAAACATATTATTAAGAATATTATTTAATCTATCTTGTCCTAATTGTTTAGCAAACTTATCATCTCTATACTCTTCAATCATTTTACTTATATCCTCAATTGGAATATTTTTATCAAAGACTTCAACTGGTATATGAAAATGTTTTTCTAAGCTTTCCATATGCACAATAAGTAAGTTATCCTTTCTACTTTTACTTCTAAATCCACTAATCTTAGATGGACCTGCAAATCCAAAAGTATTTGAAATCTCTGTAGCAGATTTAATATATTTATTTATAATAAAATCAAACTTTTCTGATATTAATTTCTCTTCATCAGTTATTCTTTTTATATTTCCATTATTCATAATTTACCTTTTATAAAAACTAACATAAGTTTATATCAAAAAAGATAATACTATCTTTAGTATACTAATATTTTATTGTATATGTCCTAAGTATGTCCTATACTTTAATATATTACCAATAAAAGTTATCTTATCATTATAATATCCTAAGTAGTATACATAGGAATAATTTTTCTTAGGTTGAGTGGTAGAGGTGTGATTATATCATAAATTTTAAATTATTTAAAAAGGTTAGGAATATGAAGAAAGTAACAATATTATTAAGTACAGTAGCAGCAATTGCACTAAGTTTTACATCGTGTGGAAGTAGTGGTTCAACAGCTGATACACCATTTACAGGGTATTTTATTGATTCACCAGTTGAGAATTTAACTTATACATGTGGTAATCTAATTGGAACAACTGATAAAGATGGTAAATTTGAATGTCCTGATTTGCCTGTAACATTTGAAGCTGGAGGGATAATATTAGGTTCAATGAATAAAGTTACAGCTGATAAAGAAGTTCATCCACAGGATTTAGTTGGAGTAGATAGAAATATAACTGATAATACAGATGTTTTAGAAATTGCATCTCTTTTATTGTCTTTGGATGATGATGGTTATGTAAGTGATGGTATTAAAATTGCTGATGGTATAAAATTGGCTGATGGTATAAAATTTAGTGATATTACTCCAGCAGAGTTAAATGTGATGTTAAATAATGCAGGGAAAGAGCAGGTTACATCTGATTTGGCTAAGATGCACCTAAATGATGAAGAGATTTTGGAAGATGCTAAAAAAACAGCACAAGATATATTAGATGCAGAGGAAAAAGCAAAAGCAGATAAAGAAAAAGCAGATGCACAAGCAATAATTGATCAAAAAAATAAAGATGCACAAGCTCAATCAGTAATTGATAAAGAAAAAACTGATGCAGAGGTACAAAAGGCTCAAGAAGAGGCTGATGCAAAAGCAAAAGCAGAACAAGATAAATTGAATGCAGAAGCTGCTGCTGCACAGGCAGAACAAAGAGCTAAGGATGCTAAAATATCTCAAGGTTTTATTGATGAAGCTAAAGAATTGGTTACATTTGAATCTATAAAGGGAGATAATCAATCTGAATCTAATATTACAACCAATTTAGTTTTCCCAACTACTTTTGAAAATAATGTTAAAGTAACATTCTCGTCTAGTAATAGTTCTGTTTTATCAGATATAGGAGTTGTAATTAGACCATTTTTTACAGATGATGGTATTGTAACTAGACCAAATGCTTCAACTGGACCATCTTTTCTATCTGGTGTCTCAACTGTACCTGTAACTTTAACAGTTACTTTATCTCATGGAATAGTTTCAGAGCGTATTAAATATGATTTATTTATTATCCCTACTGAAATGACAGATGCAGATTCTATAGAATATTCAATAATGAGTCTTAGTAGTCTTATTTGGGAAAATACAGATAATGGTATCGTAACATCAGCAAATAAACTAAATCTACCAACACAAGGTTCTTATGGAACAACAATTTCTAGTTATACTTTTTCTCCTGAAGGATATATAAATGCAGATGGAACTATTATTCAACCTACAGCTGAGATAGGAGATATAGATATGCGTTTAGAAGCAACTATAATTAAAGGAGAAGAAGAGAGAGGTATGATTTTAGGATTAACTGTAAAAGCACTTGAGGCAGTAGTTGAAGAACCAATAATAGAAGAACCAACAACAGAGTGTAGTGATGATCCATTGGAGCAGTTATTAGGTGGTAAACCAGCTTGTCCCAAAGATGAAGATACTAGACCTGCCGAAGATACAACAGAAGATAACGTTAATAAAAAATAAATAAGGATATAAAAAATGAAAAAAATAATAATATCAATAGCACTTTCTAGTGCTATGTTATTCTCAAATGCTTTTAATCCATCAGCTAATGAGAAAAGTAATTTAGATGGAACTTTAAATAAGTTAATGTATCAAGATGATAGTGCATTAAAATCAAATCATACAATTTTAAATAAACTTTTATCATCACATAATGTAATTGGTGGATATGAAGATAAGAACTATAAATATACATATTATATGAATTTAAGTGCCACAGATAAATTGGCAATTTTTATAATTACCAAAATTAATAACCCTAATTATGGATTGATTAAATCTTTAAATATGAAAGAGAATTTTATTCTATTAATTGATGCAAATACTCAAAAGAAACTTGTGTGGGCAGGATATACAAAAGAACCAACTGTAGTTAAATGTGACCCTTTGGCACTTTTGTTAAATCCTACTTGTACTGTTGATAAAAGTAAAGAAATTAATCCAGAAATTCAATCAGAAAAAAATAATGATGCACTTTTTGATTTAATTAAAGGCGAGAATAGTGACCCCAAAAATATAATATCTGATTTAAATCTATTTAAACTAAAAGATAATATCAAGTTTGAATGGATATCTGATGATGATACAATATTAAATGCTGATACAGGTAAGGTAACTAGACAATCAGAAGATAGACCCGTAGAATTATTTGTTGAAATGTCATATAATACAAATAGTACACAAATTGATACACAAGAATTTAATTTATTGGTCAAAGGTGATGGGTCAGATGATGATGGGATTATAAAAAAATAGTAGCTAAAATTTAGCTACTATAAAAATTTTAAAAGGATAAATTATGAAAAAAAGTTTAATTATAATTGGTGGATTACTATATGTTAGTAATTTAAGTTTAGTTGCGTATGATAGTATATATGATGGAACGGGGTCTTTGGTAAATGCTCATCATGCTTATTGGGGTGGTGATAGAGATGAAGCACGGATGCATCCTCATAAAGACAAGACCTCTACAGTAACTTTTCAAATATTAAATGATAGTTTGAAATGTTCTCATATAGATATTCATTCACTATATAATTTAGAACAAGAGGTTAAAATTAATTTAAAATCTTGGGGAGACACTACAATACAAAAATCTTATCAACTAAAACTTCCTCTTGAATCTAATGAAGAGAATAACTATAAAGATGGTATTAGTATAGATATGAATAATAAATTTTCTGATAATAAAAATTGACTTTGGACTACATTATCAATAACAACAACTCAACCAATAAATAGTACTAAATCTATACCAATTCTTGCATATTGTAGAGTTGATGGAACAACAAAGAATGAAATAGGACTTAAAAAAATAGCTACTAATATGACAAAACTAGATAATAATCATTATTATATGGGAAATGGTTCATTAATTAGTACATTAAATGATAATAATCAAAATGGAGGATTTGGAAGAACACTTGATTGGGCTCAAACTTCTAATGAATATGATGGAGAAACAGCATTTCAAATAGAAAGCAGTGCCGAATGCAAACAGGTTACTATTAGAGATAGAAAATATAAAGATAATATTATTAAAATAGAAAAAATACTATATAAAGGTTGGAATGAGGTAAATTGGAAACAATCTGATTGTACTTCATTACCTTGTACTCTTAATACCTATTTTAAGGATGATGGTAGGACTGATTATATGCTTGTTAATGTTAAAACTAAAGCAGGTGAGAATAATAATCTATCTGCACAATGTGGAACAGAAAAGATTGATATACACTTAAAAGAGAATAAAGTAAGTTTTAAACATCCAAATGATTGTAAATTTGATGATGTTTTAAAAGAGAGTTGGACATATTACCAATATATAACTGCTTTATGTTCTTCTCAAATTGTAGAGGGGTACGGACCTACCTATAAAAACTACGGACCAGATAATACTGCAAACTGGGCAGAATTAACTAAAGTTGTAAATCTTGCTAATGATTTTTATAGAACTAAAAAGATAGCAGATTCGTATAACAGTGGAGATTGGTATGAACCATATACTGATATAGCAAAAAAGCAAGGATTTAATAATACTCCATCTCAGATAGTTACACAAGGTCTTGCATTTAAATATAGTGTAAATATATTTTGGAATAAAACTTTATCAGAACAAGAATCTGCTAATTTTTTAAGAGATAAAATTATATTACATAAGTCAAATATCACTGTCCCTTTAAAAAGAGGATATATGGCTTATCTTATTTTAAATAGTGCAAGAGTATCTGCAGATGAAAGTGCAATAGATAGAAAATTACCTTATGTAAATCATAATGATAAAGATGTAGACTTAGATGAACAAATAGATATTCCAAAAGGAAACTTTGAAATACCAAATACGGAAGATAGTAACTCTAAAAAGAATACTACTATTAAAGATAATCTTCAAGAGACAAAAAAGAAGAATAGTACAGTTTCTAAAAAGGGATATACTGATAATACAGGCTTGAGTATTGCTATTATGGGTGGGGAGAATAATTTAAAACCTGAATATAAGGATAAAAAAGCTGAAGAAATATTTGAAGAAGCAGAAAAACAAAGTATTACAGAACCTTATATAAGTGATAGTGATACTGACCCATTATTACAATTATTTAAAAAATATGATGGTACATCTATAGTAGTAATTACTGTACCTGAGAAAGATAATGATGGTGAGAATAAAAAATTAATGGAAATTTCTCCTCAAGAAACAGCAATTGTTACAGAGCAAGATTTAAAAAATGATGGATTTATAAAAAAAGATGAAGTAAGAATTATAGATATAATCAAAGGAAAAGGGGAATAAATAAAATTATAAGTTTGGTTATTCCAGACTTATAAGAAAGTCACAAAGGAGACTAAAATGTATATAAAAAAACTTAGAAATTTAAGTACCGTGTGATGAATATCTACTAATTGGTCAGTTTTCATTAATTATCCTTTTAATACTAAAATAGGTATTATATTAATCTTATTTTAGTACATCCGACATTCATCACCCCTATAAACTTAAACTAATATAAAACAACTAATCATAAAACTCTTCATAATCATCCCCTAAGCACTCCAAAATAATCTCATGATTTTAATTAAAATAGTCCAATTGAGCCCCTCCTTCAAATAAAATTAAAACCACAGAGAAAAAATATTGAAAAACCCATCTCATAGTAGGATTTGATATTGGTTTCCCTTCTGATTTGGAAAAGTTAGGTGATTTTTCTTCATATTTTTGAGAACTTTATGTTCTAATGCAGAATACACTAGTAAGGATAATGTCATAATCATTAATAATGATGCAATCCGTTCAGGTTTTTTTAAAAAGATAGAATCAGCATGAAATTTTTGGTCTTTTAAAAATCT
>JAMOOQ010000042.1 GCA_027100635.1 Campylobacteraceae bacterium
AGATGTCCTAACTTTTTTGTTTTTATTTTATTTATTTTTGTAAAACAGATGGTATATTCCTAATATATATATTTATTTCTTATTATATTACTTTAAGTTTATAGGGGTGATGAATGTCAGTAATAATCTATTAGAAAATTTTTAAATAATTAATTAACCCCTTTTCTATTTCATCTCTAAGTAATAGAGGTGATAGCACCTTTACATAAGGTATCCAAGTCATAATAAAACTCTCTATCTCTATAATATCAGTTATCATAAAAGATACGATAATATCCCTATTATCTTTAATCTCAATAATTTTCTGAGAATCTAAAAACTTTTTATTCTTAAAATAATGAGCTTTTTGACTTTTAACCTCTATAATTACCTCTATCAGATGCTCTTTATAATTTACTCTATATTTGGCTAGTGGTGTTTGAATATCATTAATAAACTCTACAATCTCAAGATTATGTTTAAATATTCGTTTTTTATATTCAAGTGATTTGATTTTAAGAATCCTAAATAGTGAAAATTTATATTCCATATTTTCCACCTCAGAAGCTAAATAAAAATTCTCACTTATAAAAACTATTTTATATGGTTTGATAGTAATAGACTCTAAATTAGAGTTTGGTGTTTCATACTCTATTGTTATCTCTCTTTTATAATAAATAGCTCTCTCAAGACCCTTAAATATCTCCATACTCTCCAAACGATTCTCAAATGGTTTACTTTTATAGAGATAGATATTCCTGCTCTCTTTTATCTTTTTATGAAGTATTTTTTTATCACTATTATCAATATTCAAATCATCAAAAAGAGTACTCTGCTGAGCAATATATAGCGTTTGTGTAAGAAGTGATAGATTTTTATCATTGATAATATTCTCAAATAAAGTATTAGTAATAGCCTTGTAACATCCTATCTCACCACTAATTAAATGAAAACTATTAGGAAATATAGCCTTTATAATATCCAAATCCCTACGAATAGTTTTCTCACTTTTATTTTCCCACATAGCCTCATTTTGAAGTTGTGATATACAAACTTTTTGACCTTGATTAAATCTCTTTATAATCTCTAAAACTCTATATGTTTGATTTGCCATTACTCTTTTCTCTCATAAATTTTATAGAGTTCATTCATCTTATCTTGAAGTATCTTTTTTGGTATAAGTTTTGTTTCATACTCAGAGATAACAGTAGGACTTAAACTTCTACTAAGAGCATATTTTACAACCTCATCATTTTTCTTTCTACATAAAAGCACACCAATACTAGGATTTTCATCATCTCTTTTAACATCTCTATCCAATGCTTCAAGATAAAACTCTAATTGTCCTAAATGTGATGGTTTAAATTTTCCAATTTTTAATTCAAATGCCACTAAACACTTTAAATCTCTATGATAAAAGAGTAAATCAATATAAAAATCATCATCTCCCACCTGCAAACGATACTCCTCTCCTATAAAAGCAAATCCAATTCCAAGTTCTAAAATAAACTCTTTTAATGAAGAGATAAGAGCTTTTTGCAAATCTTTCTCTTTGTGTTTTATAGGTAAATCTAAAAAATCAAGAGCATAGGAGGCTATCTTTAAATACATTATTGGTATCTTGTGGTAATTCTCTCATCACTGCTGAGAGTTTTTTATTTGCCAACATTGTTCGCTCAAACACACCACTTTGAATCTGCCTCTCTAACTCTCTTGATGAATATTTACCTTTAATTGACAAATAGATATAAAATTCTCTCTCTTCTTGGCTTTTTGATGAAGATAATATAAGTAAATTATTTGTCCAAGTCAATTGTGTCAGCAGTGCCGACACTTTTGTATCTTCTCTATAAGTCTCATAAAATTGCTTCATTCTCCAAACAAACTATATCAATATCCAAACTATCACAAACCTCTAATAAAAAAACAAAAGAGTAAGAACCTCTATTTACTTTGGTTCTAATGGTATTATCACTATAATTATAACCTTTCTCTTTCATAATCTTTGATAACATCATATAAGTAAGTTTTCTCTTCTTCAATTCATCTTTTATAAACTCTTTTGCTCTATTTTTCATATAAAATCTTTATTTTAATTATATCATACTTTAAAAATATCTTGACAATAACGCTGCGAATATGATACAATATGATTATATTTTTACAAAAGGTTTATTATGAGTTTTAAAATTTTTTCAACATTTACAGGAGCTGGTGGGCTTGATATTGGTTTTCATGGAGATTTTAATTTTTTAGGTACAAATTATCCTAAATTAAATTTTGAAACTACTAAAGCATTAGAGATAAATAAATTTGCTTGTGAAACTTTGGAAAATGATAATAAATACTTTAAAAATACAACGGTTTTAAATGAAGACATTACAAAAGTAAATCCAAATGAATTTAAAGATGAAAATTTTGATGTTCTTTTGGGAGGTTTTCCATGTATAGCATTTTCTATTGTAGGAAAACGCATAGGGATAGAAGATGATATAAATGGTAAACTTTATGAGAATTTTGTAAACTTTGTAGAAGTCTTACGCCCAAAAGTATTTTTAGCAGAAAATGTAAAAGGAATTCTATCAGCAAACAAAGGTGAAGCGATTAAAATTATTACTAAAAGATTTGAAGATACTGGTTATAATTTACAAGTACATTTAGTAAACTTTGCAGATTATGGTGTGCCACAACTTAGGCAAAGAGTTTTATTCATTGGTGTAAGAGATGATATAAAAGAAGAATTTATTTTACCAAAACCAACTCATAAAGATAAACATATTACAAGCAAAGAAGCATTTGAAAATCTTAATACAAAATGTATAAACCATAATTTTATCAAACAACTACCAACTACAACTGCTAAATTAAAAGCTATTCCAGAAGGTGGAAATTTCAAAGATTTACCACCTGAATTAGCAGTAAAAGGAAGAATGTCAAATATCTATAGAAAATTAGATAGAAACAAACCAGCTTATACAGTTTTAGCAAGTGGTGGTGGTGGAACATGGACTTATCATTATGAAGAACCAAGAGCATTAAGCAATAGAGAAAGAGCAAGATTACAAGCTTTTCCTGATGATTTAATTTTTAAAGGAACTAATACAGAAGTAAGACGACAAATTGGTAATGCCGTCCCTGCTGTTGGAGTTTATTATTTTGCTAGAGAGATTCAGAGGATTTTGGAGAGTGATTAGAGTTATATCTACGCTTGTAGGTTAGTAATAATAGGTAATTGTTCATTTATTAGTTTGCCTATTAATTCTTTCCCATCAATATATTGTAATATATTATTTAATAATATCTCTACATCATTAGACCAATTTTTAACTATTAGATTAAGAAAAAAATCAAACTCTTCATCTTTTGTATATAAATTATATTCATAAATTCCTTCATTAAACAATAATTTTATATATGATAGTGTATGCCAAAAATCTTTAATAATAGGATTAGAAGTTTCAAAAAAACACTGGATTTTATTTATATTATTAACTCTTAAATCTTGAAAATATATTTGTTTATTTTGTCCATCTATAACACCAAATGAAAAAATTGAAAAATCTGGTTTTGCATTCCAATAAGATTCTCTTTTTAACTTATTTCCTTTTAATCCTTCAACTTCTCCAAAAATACCAACCTTTTCATTTGTATTAGGATTGAAAAGAATCAAACAAATATCTGACCTATCTATCATACTTTGTATATTAGCTTTTTGATTGTTAAGTTCTAAAGGAAATATTGTTGTAAACCTATCTTTAAGGTCTATTGTTAATTTTGAATCAGAACCTGATATATAAAATTTATAATCTGTTAAGTTTTCTGAAAATGTAACATCATACTCTATTGATAGCCTTTGAATTAATTCATTCACAATGAAAGAAGCACTTTTATCATAATTTAAAAAGTTAACTAAAAAATATTGAAATCCCCAGTTTTTTAAATATTGTTCTAATGAATTAAAAAAATTTAGAGGAAGAGTACCTCTCATACTATTTAATGTATCATAGTTGTATAATTTATATTCCAAGTTATTATGATAATACATCGTTTCTATTATTGAATAAAAATGTGTAGCCCAATAAGATTTGTAACTTGGAATGATACCTAAATTTATAGGTTTAATAATACCTTTATTTTTAAAAATAATTTTATATCCTTTTTCATATTTCAGAATAAGCCAAAAACTTATCCATTTTATTTTTTATATAATCATCAAACTTCTCTTTATTTTGCACAAGTTTATAAATATCTTCTTTTGTTGGTATCTCTGTTGGAATAGATATTAAAAAACCATCATCTAATAAATTTTTTGGTTTTAATCTTAGTTCTAGCCTCTTTTTGGCTTTATAAATTTTTGAATTTCCATACTTTGCATCAATTACACCATTTAAAAATACTGATTGTTTAATCTCACTATTTTCATCTCTTTGAGTTATTATATCTGTATTGATATTATCAATATCTACTTCAAAAGCACAAATATAACTCTCTTTGCTACTACCTCTCAAAAAGAAGAAATAATAAATCTTATCTATATTTTGTTCATTTTTCACATTTACTAATTTATCTTTCCAAATTGAAGTCCAACCATCAATAATATCTTGATATTGTTCATTTTTAAACATATCATCTAAACTAATACCAGTACCTATAAATTTTTGAGCTAATGAAGTTTCTCCACTATCTCCATTTGTAAGATTATTATTCTTATCAACTTTACAAGAAAGCATTTTAACATCTGCACCCCATTTATTAGGCTTTAAAATATCTATGGGATAACTACCTGCTCCTACTGACTCAACTTGTAAGGCTTGTACAAACCACTGTTCTAAATGCTCTTTTGGTATTTGAATTGGTAAACTTGGCTTATCTGTATAAACTTCTGGTTGAGCAAATAAAGATGTATTCATAAAATATTGAATTACTTTTAAAGAGTGTTGGGAAAAAAAATTGTTTAATTCTTCTTTTGATAATGGTCTTAAAATATTCATATATTTCCTTTTAATGATTTATTATAGCATAATATATACTAATCCTCTCCTCGCTCATAGTCTCAAAAGAGAGGGGAACTAGGAAAAGTAATAATTTAGTATATATAGAAATGACCCTATATCATAACTGAATTTATTTTTATTAATATTCAATCAAACAGATAAAAGAACACTATCAAAACAAAAAGGAT
This sequence comes from Campylobacteraceae bacterium, assembly GCA_027100635.1. Taxonomy (GTDB): domain Bacteria; phylum Campylobacterota; class Campylobacteria; order Campylobacterales; family Sulfurovaceae; genus FS08-3. The sequence goes on from JAMOOQ010000042.1 coordinate 5,162, forward strand.
TTACATGAAAAAATTTATAATTGTAATTATCACACTTATTACACTATTAAGTGCAGGAGTTTTAACAGGTACGGAAATTAGTGGTACTAAAACATATTGTTATTATAGTGATGGAGATGTGAAAGTTATTAATGGTATGGGTATTTGTCCTGCTACGAATTAGAGGATATAATTTTAGAAGAGAGAAATGATTTTATAGACTTACTTAAAACGGTGGACTTTATCCACCCTAACATTAACCCACCAAACAGCTACAATCTGCTAAACTAATAATAAAATGGAGTCTATATTATGAGTGAATTAGAAAAAAAGGTGGCTGAACTTGAAAGACGATTATCAAAATATGAAAATCAAAATATAGAAATTATTCCAACTTATAGTTTTTCTAAAATATCTTATAGGCAATTAGAAGAGATAGTAGATATAAATGAAAAGTTTGATATTCAAAGATTTAATAGTTGGTTTAATAATAATATAATGATTGATACAAATATAAATGAATTTTTACTAAAATTGATAGGAGAAAATAGAAGTTTGATGTATGATTATGACGAAGAGGATTTGAAATTATATTTTTTAGCACCTCTTTTTAATAAGATAAACTTTAAATCATTTGAACAAGAGTTTAGAGCATTTTATAATGAGAAAATAGTATATAAAACAGATAATTTCATATTAAATGGTGAAGCAGATTTTCTATTTGCAAAAGGATTAAAAAAATCAAAAATACCATATTTTTTTATTCAAGAGTTTAAAAAAGGTAAACAAAATTCAGACCCTCAACCACAACTATTAGCAGAGATGATAGCAGGATTAGAGATTTCAAAAGTTAAAAGGTTTAGAGGTGCTTATATAATTGGTGCTATTTGGAATTTTGTAATATTAGAAAAGTTAGATAATAATAAATATCGATATTTCATAAGTCAGAATTTTGATAGTACAAAAATAGATGATTTAACAGAGATTTATAAAAATCTACTTTTTATTAAAAATGAAGTGATAACGTTAAATATTTGTTGTAACTGATGTTATGAATATTTAAATTTAAGGGCAACCACAAGTGATTGCCCCTACAAAATATTTAAAAATCTCTATTGACACCCTACACACTCTTGACTTCTATCTTCAACTCCATCCGTAGCTTGAACAGCTTCTGGAGATTGGCTTCTAAGATAATATGTAGATTTTAATCCATATTTCCATGCATCACTATATATATTATTTAAATATTTTCCACTTGCTTTATCTAAAGATATAAATATATTTAAGCTTTGACCTTGGTCTATCCACTTTTGTCTTATTGCCCCTGCTTTAATTAAAACTCGTTGGTCAAGTTCATAACAAGGGGTGTAGTAGTTCCAAGTATTAGGAGATAAGTTTGGAGCAACCACAGGGATTAAACCACTTAAGTTCTCTTCAAACCATTTTCGTTTATAAACGGGTTCAATTGCTTGAGTTGTTCCTACCAAAATTGATATAGAACTTGTAGGAGCAATAGCCATTAAATAACCATTTCTAATACCATTTTCTTTCACTTTTTGGCGTAAATTATCCCAATTATAATTTAAATCTATTCTATTCACAAGTTTTAAAGCCTCTTTATTAGCTGTATCAATTGGTAAAATTCCATTACTCCAATTTGAACCTTCAAATGTAGGATATGAACCTTTTTCAGATGCTAAATCACTAGAAGAATCAATTGCATGATAAGAGATAGATTCCATAATCTCATCAATTTTTGTAAAATGTTTATCACTACCCCAATGGATTTGACTCTCTGCCAACATTTGAGCTTCACCCATTACACCAAGCCCAATCGCTCTACTTCTTTGATTTGTTTTTTTTACTTTAGCTAATGGATAAAAATTTAAATCAATCACATTATCTAACATTCTAATTGCAATAGGGACAACTCTTTTTATATCTTCTGCTGTATTAATTTTTGAAAGATTTAATGATGCAAGGTTACAAACTGCTGTTTCACCATCTGTTTTTTCTTTATCCACCATCCAAACTTGTTTTCCATTAAGAGTATCAAGAGCTGTTATCTTTTTTGCTAGTTTTTCTACCCCATTATCCATTTTAACACTCTCATTTTCATCAAAAATAGCAACAGTTTCATCAGAAAAAGTCAATCTAATTTTATAGGTATTTGGATTAGTATTTTGGAATATCTCTGTGCAATTTCCTGTTACTAAACCATTAAAAATAAGAGAGTGATTATATAGTTGTGTTGTATCATAAACATCCTCTTTCCCAATATATTCAATACTTGTTATCTCTACTAAAAACTTCTCACTCTTTCTACTCTCTCTTGAATAGCCAAGTGCTTCTCTTTTAGCCAATATCTCTAAAGCCCTAGTCTGTTTTGCACCAATAAAGCCTATATTATCAATAAATTTAATTGCATTATTGCCATTAATATTTAATCTGTATAGAGGTTTGGAGTCATAAGATTTTTCTACTCCATCAACGGTAATATATTTAAATACACCCTCCTCTATATCTCTCATTTTAGAAATCTTAGACCTAATTCCAAAATTAGATAATAACATTTGAACCTCTTCTAAAAGAGACTTTTTAATAGATGCTAATTGTAAAGCAAAAGTAGGAGTTCCATCATTTTCTATTTTATTAACCGTACCATCAGCAATAAATAGACCTTGAAGATAACCTTTTACAGCCTCTTTAGTACCCTTAAATATAACCTCTGGGACTTGATGCTTACTCTCTTTGTTAAAATCAAAAACTTCATCAAAAATTCTACCTAATCTAATATTTGAAAATCTAAGTTTTTGAGAATTTTTAGTATGTTGTATCATTTTTGGATAAACATTTTTAAAATCCTTTTTATGAGAATTTGCTAATGATGAATACTCTTGTGAGATAATATTATCTATTTGATTTTGAATTTTATACCCTAAGTTCATATCTTGATTATATAAATCAATATGTACTACTGAGTGCTTTTTAGCCTCTTTATATGAAAATGTACCATCTCCTGCAACCATTCCCATTAAAAATCCTAAATCATAACTACCCTCAATACCAAATTGACCCTCATCTGATTGAATTAAAAGTTTATCTCCTACTGAAATATTTTCTAAACTTTTCTTCTCTATATTTTCTCCATTTGCCACGAAATACTCATGCCATAAAGTTGATTTAATACTATACCCATCTTTTGTAGTTACTTCATAAATATCACTATTCTCTTTTGTCTTAAACATTTTTAAAGCTTTAGCTTTTGATACACCTAATGCAGATATATCTTCATCAGTTCTTTGGTCATAAGAGGCTACTATTTCACCATAATTAGATTCTAAATCTTTAGCTTTAACTAATCCAAATTGAGTATGTAACCTTGTATCACCTGTAACACATAAGTTACTACTTCTAATAACTCCATCATGAGAATTTGGATTTGATCTATTTGCTGTATCTTTAAAAGTCAAAAATGGATTACCTGTTTCAAAATAGCTTCGTAATATCTCTTTCCATAAACTTTTGGCTTTAATTACCTCTTTTGTTATACTCTCATCATTTTCTAATTCTAAATATCTTTTATTAAACTCTTCACCATAGAGATTAGTTAATTCAGAAACTTCATACGGATCAAATAAAGTCCATGTAGAATCTTCTGCTACTCTTTGCATAAAAATATCATTTAACCAAATTGCAGGAAATAGATCGTGGGTTCGCCGTCTCTCTTCCCCTGAATTTTTCTTTAAATCAATAAACTCTTTAATATCAATATGCCATGGTTCTATATATACGGCTATAGCACCTTTTCTTGTATTATGAATAAGATGAAAATTTCCATCTTTATTTTCTGTAGAACAAAAATAGTTATTATTATTTTTTACAGTTAAATCAAAGAAATCCTCTTTAGTTTTAGCCTTAGAGATAGAAGTAATTTTAATAAATTCATTTTTATCATTAATTGTTATATCACCTTTAACTAAACTATCACTTCTTACATATATTACACTATTACTCACTACTTTTGGGAATGGATGCCAATTTGAAGTGATAATATAATTACCATCTTCAAAAGCAATTTTTATTTGGTCTTTCTCTTTAACATCAATTGTATGTTTTGCTGTAATAGATTGATAATCTACAGAGTTTGTATCAATATTATAACTCATAACCAAATCACCTATACGCACTTCTTCTATAGGAATAATAATTGTTTTTAACTCTTTTATCTCAAATTTATGAGTATTTCGTCTTTCACCTTTAAGTTTTGCACCATAAGAAAGATGTTTTCTAATTCGTGCCATCTCTGTACGCTTTTTATAGTTCTCTTCCCAACCTTTTGAAATATTTTTTTCATTTGAAAGTATCTGAAGGTTTTCTAAATTATTATTTAGTTTATTTCCATCAATATGGTCAATTGTATCTTTTGATAAATATCCAATGTACTGTTTAGCTAAAAGTAGATGAAGAGAAAGAGAATTTTTACCTAAACCAACTCTTACATAACCTTTTCTATCAATATTATTAGACAATACTCTAAAAGAATTTATATTTATAACTACTCCCTCTTTACTTATTGCGTAATCAGGATGATTAATAATTGTCTCAAATCCATCAGGTAAACCCTTATTAATCTTTTTATATTTTCCTATAATTTTTTTATATTGATCATGTGTTAAACCATAAGTATTTTCTAAAAATTGATACCCTTTTTGATTCATAATATAGTCAAAAAGTAAACTTCCAATAAAGTTTTTTGAAAATCTAGCATACTCAAAAGCAAAAGCACTAGCATAAGAAGCGATAGCCTCTTGCAACTCTTTTTTTGAAAAATCTGCTTTTTGATAAGCCCTTCTAAAATCATGTTCAAAATTATCTGTTTCCACACTATCTAAAACTTTTACATAAGAATTTTTTGCTACACACCCCAATTGATCTACTGCAATAGCTACATCATTTGCAATCTTTAGAAATGGAATAATCCCACCTGCTGCGTTTTTATGACCATCAATAAATGAACCCATTCCACGAACTAATGACCAATCCCATCCAATTCCACCACCAAATTTAGAGAGTAATGCCATCTCTTTGTAAGCATCAAAGATACCCTCTATATTATCACTAGTTGATCCAATATAACAATTATGTACATTTACTCCTGATACGGAATACGAGTGGTCTTCTTCTACCTCTATATTATAAACTTTATCTTCTAAATATTTATCTTCTCTCTCTATAATTTTCATAAAATATTCATTCTCAAACCAAAAATATCTTAAAGTAGAGGAAGCTTTAGGATTAGAATTAAAGTTGATTTTATCTATATTTTTATTTACACTTAATATAAAATCTCTATCATTTTTTACCCCAATTTTTAGATGAGATGCTTTAATGGTTGCCCATTTATGTTTTTTTAAATCTTTTTTCATAAAAGGGGATAATCCACATCTTAATGAGACTTCAAATAACTGTTTAATAAGATTTTTATTAGACATTGTTAATTGGTATCCCTCTTTTAATGCACATCCATCACCTCTAATAGCTCCAACTAATAACCATTTTTGAACCTTTGGATTTGCAAATAGTAAATCATTATTAAGTGCTTTTTTATCAAAGCCAGTTCCTACTAGTTTATCAAAGAAGAGTCCAATAATTTTATTATGAACTGATACATTTGTACTATTGTCTCTATTTTTATTAATATTTACTTTTATATCAAATATATCTTCTAAAATATTTTTTGTCTCTTGAATATAACTAATCTCTTTAGAACCAAATGTAAAAGTGATAGATGACCTATCCTGTGCAATATGTCCCTCTGCCAAAAAATAACCTATTAAAAGCATAAAATCGTTTGATAACTCTATTTTATTATTAACAGATTTAATTTGATTATTTAAAAAACTTCTCTCGCAACTATAAAAAGAGTTAGCTGAACGCTTAAACATTATTTTATTATCTTTGGTAATGATATTTTTAATTTTTACATAATCTGATATATAAATCTTATCTTTATGAATATTTTTAGGATATGAAACAGAAACAAAATCACCACTATTTAGTTCATCAATTTTACTCCATTTAGAGCTAAATTTTTTACTTAAAAGTTCACAATCATTTTTATATTCCCCTTTTAAAGAGAAACATCGTTTACTATCTCCTTGACTTTTTAGACAACTACCTAATTTTCTAATACACTTAATATCCTCTTTTTTAATTGATAATATAGGGTGTTCTTCTGTTGCCGAAAGATTATCAATTAGTCCATTAATATTAAGAGCAATTAAATTTCTAGCATAATCTCTTTGAAAAAGTTCATATACTTTCATAAATCTATTTTTATGTGTAAGTACCAAATCTCCCTCAATAAGTTTATCGATTGCCTTATAACCATCTATTGTTCTTACTTTTGTACCTTTAGTAAAACAGCTACTAAGCTGGTGTCTAGGGGTTCTAGCATTTGATAAAGTTGGAGTTGCTACCATCACTTCAAATTTACTTAAAATATCATAGAATTTTTTTGCCCAAGTTTGGCAATCATCCTCACTTTGAGCCAAAAACATTGAAACACCCATAAAAAGTTGTTGTGGTAACTCTATTGGATTTTTATCTTTATCTTTTATTAAATATCTATCATAAAGTGTTCTAATTCCCAAATATGTAAACTGTAAATCTCGTTCGGGCTTAATATGATTATTTAAATCTTCAAGATTATATTTATCTTTAAGTCCCGAAACAATACGCCCCTGCTCTTCACCTTTTGCAAGATAATCCTTAAGATGATTATATCCTGTAAATCCTGTAGCTTTATGATATAAATCATATAAAAATAGTCTTGAAGCAACAAATGTCCAGTCGGGTCTATCTATATCTATCTTATCAACTGCTGTTCGTATAAGAGTCTGTTGTATATCCTGTGACGAGATAAGATCATGAAAATGAATTTTTGCATCAACCTCTAACTCACTTTGGCTAACACTCTTCAATCCCACTACTGAATCAGCAGTATATTTCTGAATTTTACCAATATCTAAAGCCTCAACCCTACCATCTCTTTTCACAACTCTTATCATTTGCTATCCTCATTTTGATTGTATAAATCATATAACTTTTTATGGAATACTACTATTTTTTTGCTATTTGTTTTATTAAAAAAACGAAGATATTTTTTATTTTATTTTATTCTTTTTGAAGGATTTTTTAAGTGTAGATTTGCTATTAACAAATCTACATTTTATATAAAATGTATTTTTACTTTTTAAACACTCTTTTAAAGATATTATCTACATTTTTAGTATAATAGTCATAATTAAAGCACTCTTTAATCTCTTTTTTACTTAATGATTTTCTTAGTTCTTTATCTGCCAATAGATGTCCTAGATATAGTGATTCACCATTTTTATTTGTTGTTGGTTTGCCTTGTTGTATCTCTTCCCATACTTTCATAGCATTTCTTTGTACTATTTTATAGGCATCTTCTCGGCTTACTCCTTTTAGAGGTAGTTCTAATAGTACTCTTTGAGAAAATACCAATCCACCTGTAAGGTTTAGATTTTTTATCATATTTTGAGGCATTACAGTCAGTTTTGATATTACGCTATTCATTCTATGTAGCATAAAATCAGTTGTGATAAAAGCATCAGGTAGCCAAAATCTTTCATTTGAACTATGAGATATATCTCTCTCGTGCCATAGTGCTACATTTTCCATAGCAGGGACTGCATAGGCTCTAATTGTTCTTGCAAGTCCTGTAATGTTTTCTGTTAGGATAGGGTTTCTTTTGTGTGGCATAGCACTACTTCCCTTTTGACCTTTGGCAAAAAACTCTTCACATTCATAAACTTCTGTTCTTTGAAGATGTCTAATTTGTACTGCAAATTTTTCAATAGTTGAAGCCATCAAAGCCAAAGATGAAGCAAGTCTTGCATATCTATCTCTATGGACTACTTGATTTGAACATGGTTCAGGTTTGAGTCCTAGTTCTTTCATAGCATACTCTTCAAGTTCTAATGGGGCATGGGCAAAGTTACCCATAGCACCACTTATTTGACCAACACTTATAACTTTTTGAGTCTCTTTTAGGTTTTTAAGATGTCTTGCCATCTCATCATACCAAACTGCTAGAGTTAGACCAAAAGTAATTGGTTCTCCGTGGATACCGTGGCTTCGTCCTACCATTAGAGTATATTTATGCTCTTTTGCTCTTCTTTTGATAGATTTCATAAGCATTTTTACATCTTTGATAATGATTTTGAGGCTATCTCTCATTTGAATAGCTACACCAGTATCAACAGCATCACTACTTGTCATACCATAATGAAACCATCTACTCTCATCACCTAAACTCTCACTTACACTTGTATTAAAAGCGATTAAATCATGCTTTGTAATAGCCTCTATCTCTTCTATTCGCTCAACTGAAAATGAGGCATTTTTAACAATTTTATCTGCATCTTCTTGAGGAATTTTACCAAGTTTAGCCCATGCTTTTACAGCTGCTTTTTCTACCTCTAACCATGCTGCATATCTCGCATGTTGTGTCCAGTTATCACTCATCTCTTTTCGTGCGTATCTCTCTACCATCTTATTTTTCCTATTTTTATGTTAATATTTCAAGGATAATACCAAATTAGCAGTTATATAGAGGTAAAAATGCCATTTGTAAAGAATAAATTTAACATAGAGAAGCCAACAATGGCTTTTTTATTTGTGATGAAAGCTCTAAATTTTCGTCAAGGACAGGCTCAAAGCCATATAGCAAGAGGAAGACTTTGGATAGATGGAATATCAATGGTTCAAAATAATAGAATTATTAGTGGAGATATTGAATTAATCTATTTTGAAGCATCAGGAAGAGGCAATAAACCTATATTTGAAAATAAAGATTTTATGCTTTTTGATAAACCATCAGGAGTTTTAGTTCATCCAAGAACCATGCTAACACCATATTCTATGCTTGATGAGGTAAGAACTTATGGGGGAGATAATGCAAATGGTTGCCATCGTATTGATATGGAAACATCAGGTCTCTTTTTAGCAAGTAAAACAAAAAAATCTGAAAGTGGTCTAAAAGGTCTCTTTCAAGATAGAAATATAAGAAAATCTTATCTTGCATGGGTAGATGGTGAGATTAAAGAGAGCTTTGAGGTAAATGCTAGACTTAAAGTAAAAGACAAGAATTCTACACTTAAAACAAAGCATAAAGTCTTGATAGATGAAGAGGGTAAAACGGCAAGAACTTTCTTTAAGCCAATTTTTTATAATAATATGCTAAGTAGTACACTTGTTGAGTGTTTTCCTTACACTGGAAGAACGCATCAAATACGTGTACATTTGTTTCATGTGAAACACCCAATCATTGGTGACCCTATATATGGTACTAGTTATGAGGCTAGTGATATATACCTAAATGGCGATATGTCAAAGGCACAGCGAGAGATAGAGACAGGTGCAAGTAGACTTTTACTGCATGCACAAAATTTGATATTTAATTATAAGAATATCAAATATATATTAGAGACTAGGATAGATTTCAAAAAAATGGAAAAGTTTATTATAGATAAAAACATAAGAAAGTTTAATAGCTAAAAGATGATATAATCTAAAATAAAAATATTAAAAGGTAAAAAATGAGAAAAATTTTTAAACTAGAAGAAGAAAATAAAAATAGAGATAGAACATTAGAATCTATTAAGAATGAGATTAGAAAATATCTTAAGAGAGAAAGAAGAAAAAAATTATCTGATGCCTCTATAATGTTTTGGGATTTTGATTGTAAATTTGGAAAAAATAGAGATGATGGTATTGAAGTTAAAATTACAGATATAACTAAACTATTGGATAAAACTTCTGAAGAAAATTGGAATGAGTGTTATGTTGAGATTTTGGCAAAAGAGAGTCCTAAGCCTGTTAAAGAAACTATAGTTGAAGATGAAAAAATAGACTAAAAAATAGATAGTTATGATATAATATAGATATCTATATAAGGAGTTATTATTATGTCAAATATAGAACTACTCCCAAGATATGATTATAGTGATTATACTCTATGGGAAGGTGATTATTGGGAATTAATAGAGGAGATGCCTATAGCAATGGCACCAGCACCAATGAGAATACATCAAAATATAGCAACAGAGATAATTTTTGCACTTAAAAGTTCTCTTGAAGAGAAAAATGAATGTCCAGAGTCTATTATATCATTTGAAAATGATTGGAAATTATCAAATGATACAGTATTACGACCTGATATTGTTTTTGTTTGCAATGATGATGAGGAAAAGTATCTTACTAAAGCACCAAAAATTATTATAGAAATTCTTAGTCCATCAACTGCAAAAAAAGATGAAACTGTTAAGTTTAATATATATGAAGATGAAAAGGTAGATTATTATATATTAGTTTATCCTGATGATTTAAGAGCAAAAGTATATAGATTAAAAATGATAAATGCTCAAAAGTAGGGGATTTTACAAATGAAAATCTTATTTTTGAAAATCTTGAATGTGAATTAGAACTTGATTTTGAGAAAGTTTTTAGGAGATTTCGTAAATAGAAATCTCCAATTATTAAATTTCTTCTTCTAATATAGAAATAACTTGCTTAACATAAATAATTTTAACAGGTTTTCTGTATGGTATAGTTAATGATTTAGAATTATTATTTAAATTTGGATTATGAAATAACAATAAGAAAATTGACACCTCAAGATGGTGGTGGATATTTTGCTTATTATAAAGATTTCAAAGGTGTTATGGGTGATGGAGAGACAACAGAAGAAGCTATACAAGATGTTAAATCAGCTTTTTCTTGTTATCTTGAAGTTGCTCTTTCAAATCAAGAAGAGATTAAAGAGCCATCTCATTTACAGAAAGCTAAGAGAATTAATATTACTATTCCTATAAATATCTTAAATAAAATAGATAATTATATTAAAGAAAATCATATTAGTCGTTCAGCATTTTTTAAAAATTCAGCTATTCAAGCCATAGGATAATTAAAATCCTACGGCATCTATCTTTCCTTTATTACACGATATATTTTTAACTTTTTGACCTTTTTTTAATAGTATAGATAAGCTTTCATCTCCTGCTCCAATATTTAACCAAAGTTCTGTGATTAATCCATTTTTACATCTCATATTTATTCTTTCACCTGTTCCACTTCCAAATTCTTTATTAAAAACTTTACGAATATTTTTTATATCAACTATCCGATTAATATTATTTGCAAAAAATTCTCCAACCTCAGAGTAATTTATCTCTTGTAATAGCTCCATAGATTTGATATAATATTCATCTGCATTAGTGCCATAGCAAGTTCCATGTTTTATCCACTCATGACGATGTAAATAAGAGATATAACCACCCATTAAAACTTCTAGTTTACCTCTAGTTTTTGGGCTTAACCTTAACTCTTCAAGCTTACTCCATTGTTTATTTTTATCTTTTCCTATCTCTTTTTTTCCAACACTACAATATTGATTATTACGAGGTTGAGGCCATAAACCATGAAGCAAAAATTCTCTTGAACCAAAATGATTTTCATCTCTATCTAAACACTCTTTTTTTCTTTGATGAAGCTGACAAAAAGAATTTTGCCAACTTATTGCTAAAATATTTTGACTACTTATATTTTTATTGATAGAATTTATCTCTTTTTGCTTATATATTTTTTTATAACCATTAGAATCAATAACTGTTATTACTTTATTTTTAACAATTTTATCTTTATAAAAACAATCACTATTTACCCATCTTTGTCTTAAATCTGATTCTGCCATATTATCAATTAAAATCATAACCTGAGATTCTCTATGTTCTAAAATTCTATAAACATGACCTCTTTTAATTGATATATTATTTTTATTCTTTGTATGTTTCATATTGTTAAAAGCTTTACACTCCTTAATTGCCTCTCTCTCTATTTCCAACTGCTTTCCAGCCATAATACTTATTGGTAAAATGGCAACAGTTATAAATAGTAGCACTCTATTTAGACTATTTTTCATCTTCACTTCTTGCATCATAAATAAACCACCCCAAGCCAATACCCACAACTACCACTATAAAAAGAAACATCATCTCATCAATTGTTGTCATTTTTCATCCTTATTTTGTTCTCTAAGTTGTCCACACGCTGCTGAAATATCAAGCCCTTTAGATTCTCTAATTGTACAATGAAGACCTCTAGTTGTAAGATATTCTTGAAACTTATCCATATCTTCTTTTGTTGGTCGCTTAAACTCTGTATTATCGTAAGGGTTAAAATATATTAGATTGACTTTTGCTTTAATCCCATCAAGAATTTTTAACAATTTTTTAGCTGATGCTAAATCATCATTTAAATCTTTCATTACAAGATATTCAAACATTACCCGTTTTCGGCTATTAATTGGAAACTCTTTTACCACATCTATAATTGATTGAATATTGTAAGCTTTATTAATCGGCATCAATTTTTCTCTAAGAACATCATCAACAGCGTGTAGAGAGATTGCCAAATTTATACCCAAATCAAGTTTACCTAATCTGGCTATTTTCGTACTAAGTCCTGATGTTGAAATTGTTTGACGATGAGGAGATATATCCATCCCATCACTATCTGAAAATATTTTAATTGATTTTACCACATTATCAAAATTATCAAGAGGCTCACCCATTCCCATATATACAATATTTAATTTTCTATTTGCATCTATCTTATTATCTTTTTTTATCATCAAAAGTTGAGCTACAATTTCACCAGCACTAAGGTCTCTAATAAATCCACTTTTAGCAGTTAAACAAAATGCACACCCCACTTTACATCCCACTTGACAAGAGATACAAACAGTATATTTAGCTTGATGTTTTAGACCTCCATCTTCGTGAAACTGCTCTTTTTTCATTAGCAACAGCACAGCCTCAACCGTATGCCCATCATAAAGCCTAAAAAGATATTTACGACTACCATCTTTGCTATCTTGTACCAATACTGTCTCTAAAGGATTAATTCTATACTTAGCATTCAACTCCTCTTTAATAGCTTTTGGTAAGTTTTTCATATCATCAAAATTACTTACATATTTATGGTAAATCCAATTATAAATCTGCTTAACCCTAAATGATGGTTTAATACTCTCTTTAAGTTCATCTTGTGTAAAATCTTCTATTGATGGTTTCAAGTTTGCCCTTTTTATTTTATTATAACATAAATAATAAAACTGTTTCAATTAAAATATGTTATAATCTAAAAAAGGAGTTGATTATGGGTGCAATTAAAAAAGAGTATTTTCCTGAGTACAATTATGAAGATTATAAATTATGGGATGGGGATTGGGAATTGATTTATGGAATACCCTATGCAATGTCTCCAGCACCCAATGGTTAAACATCAATTAATTAGTAATAAAATCGCTAGATATTTAGATGAAGCCTTAGAAAATTGTAAAGTATGTCAAGCACTGCTTCCTGTGGATTGGAAGATAAATAATGAGACAATAGTTCAGCCAGATAATTTAGTTATTTGCCATAATCCACATTTTGAGGCATATATTAAAAAAGCACCAAAAGTTATTTTTGAAATTTTATCAAAATCAACTGCTAAAAAAGATTTAAACTTAAAATATGATTTATACGAACAGGAGGGGGTTAATTATTATATTATTGTTGATCCAAATGATACCATAGCCAAAGTCTATACTCTTAAGAATGGACGATATATTAAACTTTGTGATGCTTATCAAGATAGTGTAAAATTTGAATTAGAAGAGTGCAGTTTTGATTTTGACTTTGCTAAAATTTGGTAGAGTTAAGGATTAAGGGCAACCATAAAGAATTACCCCTATACTAACAATTTATATTTTTAACTTTGTTTTTAATATATTAATATCTAATTTATCTCCTAAATTATAACACTTATAGTTACTATCATGTTTATAAGATTCAAATACAAAAGGGGTAGAACCGCTATCTTGAATTAAAGAAACGATCATATCTTCTCTATTTACAAAAAAGTTAGAATCAAATAAAACAAAATCATAATCTATAGTTTTAATATCATTTATAAAGTTCTCCTCTCTATGTACAACATCTACATTATAATCATTTTTGATTAATATAGATGTGAATATTTTTTCTAATAATCTATTATGCTTATATAATAATATATTATATTTTTTCTTTTTTAGATTTTCTTTTATATTAATCTCTTTTAAATCGCTTTTAGGTTCTATTATCTCATTAGTAACTACACTCTTTTTATCGAAATAACTTGCAATAAGTTTTTTAAGTTTTTCAACATTAATAGGTTTAGATAAATAATTATCCATTCCTGCTTCAAGATATATCTCTCTATCTCCTGCAAGTGCATTAGCAGTTAAAGCAACAATAGGGATATGTTTTTTATTATTTCTTTGTTCAAAAAGGATTATCTCTTTTGTAGATTCAATTCCACCCATAACAGGCATTTGAATATCCATAAATATAATATCATAATCATTCTCTTTCCTTAAATCAAGAGCTTCTTTTCCATCATTTGCTAATGTAATATTAAGACCAAAATTTGTTAAAATATGTTTAATAAGCTTTTGATTAATAATATTATCCTCTGCTACAAGAGCATTTACATTCTCAAATATAGCTTCATCAATCTGATGTTTATTAGATTTTATTTTTTGAGTAGATTTTTTATATGCAGTATCCAAAGCATTATTTGTTTTAGTTAAATTAAGAGGTTTATATATTATATTATTAACCTTATCTTCTATTATGGCTTCTAAATTAAATTTAAACTTCATATCCAAAAGAAGAATTATCTTTGTCTTAAGTTTTAATAACTTATCTAATTGATCTTTACTCTGATAATATTTATAATCAAAGAATAAAATATCAGGCAAGTTTTCTAAATTTATTATCTCATAAAAATTATATTTTGTTACTTTTGCATTTAAATAGGATGCATATATATCTATATTATCAGATATTTGACTATTTTGGTCATCATGAGAAAGTATTCCAACAGTAGATAGCTTCATATCTAGTTTATTAATAACTTTAAGATTTTCTACCTCTTCAAAACTTAAAGTAAAGAAGAATGTTGTCCCTTCACCCTCTTTGGAAGATATATCAAGTTTTCCGCCCATTAAAGATACAAAATTACTAGATATCGCAAGACCAAGACCAGTACCACCAAATTTTCGGTTAGTAGTTGAATCTGCTTGAGAAAAGGCATCAAAAATTTTATTCTGTTGCTCTAGTGCAATCCCTATTCCAGAATCTCTAACAGAAAATTTAATTGATATATTTTTATTCTTTTGTTTTACTTTTTCTATCAAAATATCTATATAGCCACCAGAATCTGTAAATTTAATAGCATTACTAAGTAAATTTATAATAATTTGTGAAATCTTAGTGGGATCACCAATTATCATCTCTGGTATATTTGGATCAATATATATGTTTAGTTCAATATTTTTTTGTGTAGCTTTTGCTCCATAAGATTCAATCGCTGATTCAAATTTTTCAAGAACATTAAATGGAATTTCTTCTAATTCAACTTTTCCAGCATTAATTTTAGACAAATCAAGGATATCATTTACAATTGTTAATAGATGTTCTGAACTATTTTCAATAATAACCATAAAATCTTCTTGCTCTTTTGTCAAAGTTGTATCTTTCAGTAATTGAGTAAAACCAACAATCCCATTAAGAGGAGTTCTAATCTCATGAGACATATTTGCCAAAAATAGATCTTTAGCTTGATTAGATTCTTTAATTACATCTGCTAAAAACTTATAAATAGCATTAGTATCTCTATTTTTAATAATAGTTTTTAGCTCCTTCTTTCTACTTTTACTTAAATCAAACTCAATATCTTTAAGTGTATTTTCCAACATTTTTTTATCTCTTGTCATATGATAAAAAATTATCAATAGAATTACTAAAAGAACCAAAAAGAATAGAGAAAGAATAGTATAATTAACAACTTTATCTTGCTGTTTAAATTTAGTATTTTCAAAATAAATATTAGCTTTATCTATAATTTTATTTTGAATAAATTTTATTCTATCTATTTCAGTTCTGAATGACTTTAGATATGTAGATGTTGAGATTGGATAAATACCTGTTTGAGAATTTAAAAATATCATCACTCTTTGTGCTTCTCTTGTTTTTCTCAATGTCAAAAGGTCACGCTCTTTTAATTGTTCTGATTGAGGTAAAGTATCTTTTGCCACAATTTGATCCCATAACATTAATTGAGAATCGCTTATCTTAGTAGAAGAACTAAGTATAAAAGATATAAAAGTAGCTTCTTTACTCAGATTCTCTTTAAATTTAGAAAAGTCAATATAGCTTTGTAAATCTATTTTTATCTCTAAATCAAATCTATCTGCTAAGTTATTCATATTACTAATAATAGTATTTACAATTTCAGTATGATAGTTACCCAAAAAGATATTTTCATAATCAGAACTCATAATATCAACTTTTATTCTTATATAATTAATATTATTTTGTAAGTTTTCTAAGTTTGTATTATTATCTAAAAATTTTAAATTATTTTCTACAAATATGTTTATATTTTTAATTTGCTTATTGACTATATTTCTATCTAGCTTTAGATTTTTAAGGTTTGATTTACCTTTTGTGGCAAGATATAAAGCACTATTTAGCTTTTCATTCTCTATATCATTTAAAAGTTTATCTAATTTTTTAAGTAAATTAATAACTTGATGACTTTTTCTATTCTCTTTATAAGTTGCATATTCAGTATAAGTGTTATATGAAATTATAAAAAAGATTACAGAAACAATGAATATAATTATAATATATAGCTTCTTATTATTTAAAGATTTAATTTTAGACTCCTCTTATCTTTTTTATTGATTTTTTATATGATACAAAGATATATCTTTGACTGCATACTCTAAATTACTAATAGATGGAATCAATAAATTAGGGATAAATATCTTCTCCCCTTTATTAATAAACATTCTATTTCTTTTCCATAAATTCATTATATTTTGTCGTTTCTTTTTTTGTATATCTGGATAGCTATAAGACTCTATTTTTGCAAAATCTTCTTCCAGAGAATTTATTGCAATATACATAGATTCTTTATTCATATCTTTATTAAAATCCATCTTAAATGCCATATAATACTTAATGGTCCTTTCAAGTAGATATTCAATACTCTTAGTTGTCATAATCATCTTCTCTTCATCTATAAAATCATATTTATATATATTAGCAATAGTATCTGTACCCTCAAGAATGATTTCACTATAATCCAACATCAATAAAACATCTTCTTTATTTGGTATATTTTGAACTATCTCTAAAATTTGTTCTTTTGTATAATGTAAAAACTCTATAATACCTTTTGTATCATCATCCTTAACAATATTAGATATATTATTAAAATAATCTCCTAACTGATTTAGCTCTTTTTCTATCTCTTTTTTAATCTCTATCTTTTGTGGATGTCTATATAGATAAAGATAATTTTTAACAATTTTTTGACTAAGATATCTAATATTTTCAGATGTTTCAATAATTTTTACATCTGCTCTAGTAGATGCTAAACTTATAGAGCTTAAGGATAAAATTAAGAGATAAATATAAAATATCTTTTTCATATTATCTCTTATCTAAATCTAAATACATTTGAGTAACATCATTCATTTTTTTAGTAATATCATTAGTTGTTACAAATACAATATAAGGTAGTCTTCCTTTTTCAATATTAAGATAGAACTTATATACAATTCTCCATAGTCTATCTATTTGATGTAGTTTTTTATTAATTACATCTGTATTTATTTCATTACTCATCAACATTTTATGAATTTTATCAAATTCTTTTACTGCTGTTTGCATCTGATGGATTGTATTTTTATCTTTAATTCCTGATTGATAAGATATATAATATTTTGCAATTCTTTGAGCCAATACTCTTTGATTTGTTGCTCTTTCTATCAAAATAGATTTCTCTTTGCTTATCTGCTCTTTTTTATCAATAGACTCTTTAATAGACTCTATTATATATTGATTCCCCTCTAGTAAAGTTTCGCTAAAGTCAAGAACCAATTGAGCATCATCAAGATTAAATTTATTTTTAAGAGTTTTAACAAGATCTTCATTACTCATCTCAACAAATGCCAAAAGATTTTTAATCTCTTCATCTTTAATAGATAAAGATAATTTTTGTTGTGTATCTGCAAACTCTTTTAAAGATTTTACCATCTGTTTTTTTGCTTTACTTGTTCCAATCTTTTTTCCTATATAAAAGTAATCTTTTGCTATAGCTTGTGATAACATTCTCTGTTTTGATGCCATTTCAATAATTTGAATTTTATCATATCGTTGTGGATTCTTTGGCTTCACATCCTCTTTTGCACCACTTACTGAAAGTATAAGAGTCAAAAATAGTACTGTTTTAAAACCTATTGTTACTGTTTTTTTCATTATTATATCCTTTACTTAATCTCTAATTTTTTATAGTGAGTTACTATTTTATTCATATCTTTAAGAATCTCAATTGATTTTTTATATATAAGTGATGGTATAAACTTAGATTTAGACTTACTCATCATCTCAAAAAATATAAATGATTTTTTAACCTTTGCTAAAAGAATTTTTATATCTTTATTATTTTTATTATACTTTTCCAGTTTTTCTAAAGAGGTTTTAAATAATTTCATAGAGTCACTCATCTTCTTATCAAATATCTTATCATCCACTCCCCAAACTTTTAACATATAAAGAGATGCCATTCGTTGTGAAAGCATTCTCTGTTTTCCTGCAATATTAATAAACTCTCCCACTTCATTTTGTGTCTCTTTTATAAAAAGTTCTGTTATGTCATTATTTATTACCAAAAGTTTTTCAAGATTATCCTGAAGTTTAATTGCATCTTTTTTCACAGCTTTTGTTATAATAATTTTTTTTATGGTATTCCATAATTTTTGAGACTTTTGTAACTCTTTTTTTATCTCTTTATTAGTTGTAAATATAGTAAGTGCTTTTGATGCTTCTTCAAACTGTTTAATAGAATTTCTAATCTCCTCTTTCGGATTACCGAATGTATTATTCATCCCTATCATAGCATACTCTTTTAACACTTTTTGTGAAAGCATCCTCTGTTTTCCAGCAATATTAATAGCTTCTATAGAGTTTTTTATCTCTAAAGAAAATAGAAATGAGCTTGATAAACTTAAAATAAATAGAGTTGTAACTGTATGTTTTATATATTTTTTCATTTTTATTCCTTTGGTAAAGTTGGATTATCGGTATTAGATTTTCTACCATCTAATGCTTTTAGAAATAGAAGAATACTATCCACCTCTTCTTGTGTTATTTTAATTCCAAGTTGAATTCTTGCCATCTCTTTAATAACATCCTCTAGTTTTTCAAATGTACCATTATGAAAATATGGAGCTGTTTGAGTAATATTTCTTAGTGTTCCAACTTTAATTAAACCACCTTTTCCACCTTTAAATCCACCAATATTAGAAAATTTAAATTCAGCTGCAACATCAAATGGTTGCATAGATCCACCAATTCCCATACCTTTATGACAACCAACACACCCTTTATCTATAAATGTATTTAAACCTTTTTTCTCCTCTTTATTTAAAGCATTTGTGTCACCATTCAAAAAATCATCAAATTTTGATGGTGTAACAAGTGTTCTTTCAAAAGCTCCAATTGTAGATGTTACTAAATCAAAATCTATTTTTACATCTTTACCATAAACTTTTTTAAAATCACTAACATATTCAGCGATTGCATTAACTCTCTGTTCAACAAGAGCAGGAGTTGCAGCCATCTCAACACCAGCTTGAATTGGACCTTTAGCTTGGTCTTCCAAATCAGGACTTCTTCCATCCCAAAATTGTCTATCAAAAAAGACAGCATTAAAAACAGTTGGTGAGTTTAAATGAAATGGATTTTTACCACCTTTATGTCCAACAGCTACAGGAACATTATCATCTCCACCAGCTTTTAAGTCATGACAGGTGGCACAACTAATATCAGAAGCTTTTGATAATCTTGGTTCGAAAAACAATTTTTTACCTAGTAAAATTTTTTCTGGAGTTAATAAACCTTTTGGATCTATTATTTTATATAACTCTATTTTATTGTCTGGAATAGCAAGTAAATTATTATTTTTGGCTTTTTCTATAAGAGAATTACCATATAGTATAGAAGAGAATACAAGCAACCCCATTAATAATTTTTCTTTTTTCATTATATTTGTCCTTACTTTTTAATTATAATATAATATTTTATTTTATTTAAAATAAACTTTATTAGTACTTAGTCGTATCATTATTAAATATGTAACATCATTTTACTATATCAATTCTAAAAAGTACAAAATGCTAAAGTTTGATAATGATTATGTTAATATAACAAACTATTTAGAATTAAAACTAATTAAAGGAATTTATTAATGCATGGAATTGATTTAACAACCACTTGGCTAGGCTTTACAGCCTTACTAGTCTTTATAATAGCATATTATTTTATCGCAACAGAAGATAAATATATGATAAATAAGGCAAAACCAGCACTATTTGCTGGAACTTTTATATTTATGTTAATAGGGTTTTATTATTCTATTAATGGTCTTGATGTAAATCATCTTCATCACGAAGTTGAGATATTAATTGTTGAAATTGCTGGAATCTTTTTCTTCTTATTTGTTGCTATGACATATATTGAAGCTATGATTGATAGAGATGTATTTTCAGTTTTGAGATATAATCTCGTATCAAAAGGTTACAATTATAAAAAGCTCTTCTGGATAACAGGTGCATTAGCATTTTTTATATCTCCTATAGCTGATAACCTTACAACTGCTTTAATTCTTTCAACTGTTCTAATCACAATTGATAAAGAGAATCTAAAGTTTGTAGTTCCATCTGCGATTAATATTGTTGTTGCGGCTAATGCTGGTGGTGCTTGGAGTCCATTTGGAGATATTACAACTTTAATGGTTTGGGTTGATGGTAAAGCTAGTTTTACAGACTTTTTATTCCTATTTCCTACATCTATTATTGGTTGGGGAATTACTGCATTTTTATTAAGTAAATATATTCCAGAAGGTTCACCTCCATTTAATAATTCAGAAGAAAAAGTGGAAATTGCAAAAGGTGGAAAAGAGATTATGGGATTATTTGTATTTACAATATTTAGTGCTGTTATATCTCATCAAGTCCTTCATTTACCTGCTATGTGGGGTATGATGTTTGGTCTTTCAATTTTAAAACTTTATACTTATACACTAAATAAGAGTAAAAAAGAAGAGGAGGAGCATATCAATATATTTGATTATATAGCAAAAATAGAGAATGATACTTTATTATTCTTCTTTGGTATTTTAGCTGCTGTAGGTGGTCTTCACTTTATTGGTTTCTTAGAATATTTTACTGCTTTATATTCTCAATTTGGAGCAACTGCTGTAAATATTGGTGTAGGTTTCTTATCTGCAATTGTAGATAATGTACCTGTTATGAGTGCCGTTTTAAAATCAAGCCCTGATATGGGAGCTGATGCTCACGCTCAATGGATGCTTGTTACTCTTACTGCTGGTGTTGGTGGCAGTTTAATATCATTTGGTTCCGCTGCTGGTGTTGGTGTAATGGGTAAACTTCATGGAATCTACACATTTGCATCTCATATGAGATATGCATGGACAATTTTCATTGGATATATAGCTTCTGTAACAATTTGGTATATTCAATTTATAATGTTAGGAATTGGAGCATAAAGTTTTTTTAGATGAGTAACTATGATGTTGCCATCATTGGTTCAGGAGCTGGTGGTGGTGCATTAGCCTACTCTCTTTCTAAGGCTGGGTTTAATGTTATAATTATAGAAAAAGGTGATTTTATCTCACGAGATAATTTTACCAAAGATGAACTAGCTTATTGTAGAAGAGATATAGTTACTCCATCTCTTAAAGATGAGTATCATATTATAGAAGAATATATAGATAATAAGTGGCAATTAAATTCAACAAAAAATCTAAATTCAAGCTTTTGGAATGGAAATATTGTTGGTGGTTCATCAAATTTTATGAGTGGAATGTTTCATAAACTTGCCCCTGATGATTTTAGATTAAAAGATAGATATAAAGATATAAAAAATGCAAATATTGAAAATTGGGTAATTAGTTATAAAGATTTAGAGCCATATTATAAAGAAGCTAAAGAGTTAGTAGGAATTACCACAGATACAAAAGAGAGTAGTTTTGTTAGATTATTAGATAAAGTTGCAAAAAATGAAAATATAGATATATCTAAAACTCCAAGAGCAATACTCTCAAAATCATTAAATGATAGAGATGGATGTTATTATTCAAATTTTTGTGGAAGTTATGGATGTAGTAGTGGTGCAAAAGGAAGCTCTTTAGAAGCTTTTATCACCCCTGCAATTAAAAATTATGGCTTAAAACTTATTTATAACTCCCATGTTAAAAAACTTATCTCCTCAAAAACAAATATATCTTCTGCTTTAGTAATAGATACAAAAACGGGTTTAGAGTTTACAATTCAAGCAAAAATATTTCTTGTATCAGCACAAGCTCACGAAAGTGTAAGATTACTTTTTAATTCAGCAAATAGTTTTTATCCCAATGGACTAGCAAATTCAAGTGGAGAACTTGGTAAAAATTTAATATTCTCAGCAGGTGGATATGGATTGGTGGAGTTTGAAAAATCAAAACTTGATAAAGAATTTTTGCCAAAATATTATGAAAAAGGATATTTTATAAATCGTTCAATCAAAGAGTGGATTGAGATAGATAATATGAAAGGTGCGATGATTGAATTTATGTTTGAACATGCAAATCCTATTGCAAAAGCTATAAAATCAAAATATGATGAAGATAATAATCTTATTTGGGGTCAAAAACTGGTAGATAATTTGAAATATAAATTTAATGATATAGTTACTTTACGATATGAGATATTTGCAGATTGGTTGCCAAATAATAAATGTTATATATCTGTTGATAAAAATAGTTTAGATAAATATGGTATGCCTGTTGGGAAACTAAAAATTTATAGTCATCCACATAATCTTAAAATTGCAAAAATTGTTGATAAAAAACTAAATCTATTTTTTAAAAAGATGAATGCCTCAAAAATATATAGCAAAATTAATAGCTCTGCTCCTCAAAATTTGATAGCAGGAGGATGTAGGTTTGGAGATAATCCACAAAAATCAGTACTAAATAGTTATTGTCAAACTCATGATATAAAAAATTTATTTGTTGTTGATGCTAGTTTTATGCCTACAGGTGGAAGTATACCCTATACTTGGACAATTTATGCAAATGCTTTAAGAATAGCAGATTATATTAAACAAATAGTTTAAGTTTTATTTAAAATTTTGTTTACGATTTGTTAAGAGTTTTGAGTTACAATTCTACCCATTAAAGTATATTTAATTAAATAAATATTAAAATTAAGGGTATTAATGAAAAAAATTTACATTTTATTGGTGATGCTATCATTCATCATATCAACAACTTCTGCGACAAACTATAACAAGAAACTTCAACAAAGCATTATAAAATCAGCAAAAAAACTAAAAGGTAAGAAATATAGATGGGGAGCAACTGGTCCATATAAATTTGATTGTTCTGGTTATACTCAATACATTTGTAAAAAAAATGGTGTATCTATCCCACGAAATTCAAGATTACAATCTAAATTTGGTAAATATATTAAAAGAAAAGACCTTAGAATTGGTGATTTAGTATTTTTTGATACATCAAAAAGAAGAAGAGGATATGTAAATCATGTTGGAATATATATAGGTCATGATAAATTTATCCATGCAAGTAGTGCAAAGAAAAAAGTTGTAATCACAAGCCTTAATAAAACTTTTCATGGAAAACGATTTAAAT
Organism: Campylobacteraceae bacterium; assembly: GCA_027100635.1. Taxonomy (GTDB): domain Bacteria; phylum Campylobacterota; class Campylobacteria; order Campylobacterales; family Sulfurovaceae; genus FS08-3. Next base: position 29,048 of record JAMOOQ010000042.1, read on the forward strand.
GGGGCAGAAGAGTATCTAGTTAATTAAAATTAGAAAATAAATAACTTTCAAAGGGCAACCACAAGGGATTGCCCCTACACACCTCTTTCGTAGGGGTACTTCTTGTAGATACCCTAAAATTATTGGTTTTATTTATTTGGTTATCTTTAATATAATCAAACTATAATAATTCTTTAGTATAATTTCATAAATTATTTAGGGAGTTATACTTATGAAAAAAATTATATTATCAATAACTACAATAACAACACTATCATTCTCAGATGGTGCGGTTTTACCAGAAGAATTAATTACTAAAATAGTGCCTAAAGTAACTCAGCATAAAAGTATTTTTGATAGAATTCATACTAAGGGAGACCTCAGGTTACGATATGAACTTATTGAAAGAGATGATAAAACAGATAAGTATAGAGAAAGATATAGAGTTAGATACTCTATAAATGTTGATATTACAGATAATATAATAATTCAAAGTGCTATTTCAAGTGGTAAAGATAACCCAACCTCTGGAAATGTAAGTTTTAAAGATGATGAAAATATTGCAGACTATTTTATAGATGTTTTAAAACTTGATATTTTGAATTTAAAATATAAATTTGATAACTCTTGGATAAATATTGGTAAAAGTAAACATAATATTTATAGACCAATCAAAACACAACTTATTTGGGATAATGATATTCGTTTAGAGGGTGTAAACTATGGATATAAAGATGATCTAAAAAGATATAGAGTGGGTATTAATAAACTTCATAGATTAGAAAATGAGGCTAATAGTAATGATGATATTTATATCTATTTAGCACAATATGTACAAACAATGAAATTAGAAAACTCTAAACTTAATTTTGGTGGTGGTTTTTATTACTATGATGGTGTAAAGGGGAATACTACTCCTTATGGTAAAGGTGCATTGGGTAATTCAATGGATATAAATGGACTTTATCTGAATGATTATACTATTATAGAGGCATTTTCAGAATTAAAATTACCAAATGTATTTGGTAAACCTTTTAAAATAGCTGGTACTATTGCATATAATGCAGAAGCAGATGATAATAATCTCGCTTATGATATAAGTATGCAACTAGGTGATACTAAAAATATCAATGATTGGAAAGTAGGATATACCTATAGAGATGTTGAAAAAGATGCCGTATTCGCAGCACATAATGACTCTGATTTTATTGCAGGTGGAACTGATGGTAAAGGTCATATAATAACAGCTAAATATAAATTTGCTAAAAATATAGATTTGGGTGGACACTTTCAGTGGGCTACACTTAATGAAGAAAAAAGTACAACCGATCTAGAGTCTGATTATCATCGTGTACAATTGGATGTTATTCTTAAATTTTAATAACTGATGTTATGCACTTTATTTAGTATTAAAATAACAAATTTCTGAGATTGACATAAGCCAATAATATTATTTAAATACTTAAATAACAAAAAAAGATAACAAAAGAGATATTTGATGATATAATAATAGAAATAAAAGGAGATAAATGAGAGATACCAAGTTTAGCGAAAGCTTGGAGGGAGAGATGAGGGAATAAGTATGGTTATCTATAGTTATATTAAAACGGGATTAGAGGTAAAATAAAATAATCTTTCAGAAAAATTATTATTATTAATTAAAAAAATAACAGATATAGATAATAATTTAATTAGATATTTCAACTTTTTGGAAGCGATGCTTTAACTACACCTAGCTATTTGGTGAGGCTTCAGCTATCACTTCCGAAGAGCAATTAATTCTTAATTCATTGATATTGACACAATCTATGGTTAGACTTGAATGATTTAGCTAAATTAAAAATGTTTGAAATATTATATAATACTCAAGTTTCTACGTGGCTTAAAAAGCAAATTCTTTTAACTAACAGAAGATTAATTGGTAAAGAGTTTAATAGGATTTTAATATATTTTATGCTAAAATTTCATTTAAAATATAAAAATAGGGCAACAACTATGGAAAGAACATTATCAATCATTAAACCTGATGCAGTAGCTAAAGGCGTTATCGGAAAAATTTTAGATAGATTTGAAAGCAATGGATTAACAATTGCAGCAACAAGAAAAATGCAATTAAGCAAAGCAGACGCAGAAGCTTTTTATGCAGTTCATGCAGAAAGACCATTCTTTGGTGAATTAGTAGAATTTATGATCTCTGGTCCAGTTGTTGTAACTGTATTAGAGGGTGAAAATGCAATGCAAATCAATAGAGACTTAATGGGTGCAACAAATCCAAAAGAGGCAGAAGCTGGAACTATTAGAGCTGATTTTGCTGAATCTATTGATGCTAATGCTGTTCATGGTAGTGATAGTGTTGAAAATGCAGAGATTGAAATTAACTTCTTCTTCGCTCAAAAAGAGATAGTATAAGTTTAACTTTATGAAAATACACTTTGATAAAATAGGGTCTTTAACAAAAGATTTTAATTATAGTGATGATGGAGTTTCATTTATTGGAACTCTTAATAAACTTAGTTATCATAGAGTATCTTTAGAGGGAAAACTTAGTGGCTCTATTGATATTGATTGTGCAAGATGTGCAGAAAGTATTAAATATATTTTAGATAGTAATCTAAAATTTACTATTAGTGACGAATTTATAAAAACTACTAATAATTTAAATATTATAGAGTTTCTTGATGGAGTTATTGATATTAAATATATTGTAGATAGTGAAATAAATTCTATTAAAATATCTTATATCTATTGTGAAAAATGTAGTAATAGTGATAAAGAGTTTGAATTAGAATTTTAAATATAATATTAAAGTAAAAAGGATATAAAATGGCAGTACCTAAAAGACGAGTAAGTAAAACACAAGGTTTAAAAAGAAGAACTCATTATAAATTGACTCTTCCAAGACCAGTTAAAGATGAAGATGGAACATGGAGAATGCCTCATCATATGAATATGACAACAGGTGAATATATCAAGCAAGAAAAAAAAGACAAATAAAAAATTATGATTAGAATAGCAATAGATGCTATGGGCGGGGACTTTGGTCCTGAGCCAATCATAGAGGGCGTAATTGCAGCACTTGATGAACGAAGTCAAGATTTTAAACCTATACTTGTAGGTGATAAAGAAGAACTACTATCACACATTCCAGAATATTATCTTAATCAAGTAGAGTTTATTGAGTCTAGTGATGTTATATTGATGAGTGATAGTGCTACTAATGCACTTAAAAGAAAAGAATCATCTATTTATAAAGCTGTTGAATTAGTAAGAGATAAAAAAGCTGATGCAGTATTGTCTGCTGGACACAGTGGAGCAACAATGGCCGTTGCCACATTGCGTATAGGAAGATTAAAAAATGTCTCTAAACCTGCTCTTGCTACACTAATGCCGAATATAAATGAAGGTAAAACTTTGGTTCTTGATGTTGGTGCAGTAGTAGAATGTAAGCCTCAAAATTTATATGAATTTGGTGTTATGGGTAAAACTTATGCACAACAAATATTAAATATAAAATTTCCAAAAGTTGGTTTATTGGCAAATGGGGCAGAAGAGAGCAAAGGCAATGAACTTACAAAAGCTTCTTTTAAACTTCTTAAAGATATTGATGGATTTATTGGTAATATTGAGGGACGAGATATTTTCAATGGTAATGTAGATGTTGTTGTTTGTGACGGATTTACAGGTAATATTTTATTAAAAGCTAGTGAAGGTGTGGTTTCAACAATATTTGATATGATGAAAAAAAATATCAAAAAATCTATCCCTGCAAAATTTGGTGCTTTATTAATGAAAAAAAGAGTATTTAAAAATCTTAAAAAAGAATTAGATTATGCAGAATATGGTGGGGCGCCACTTTTAGGTGTTAATGGATGTGCAATTGTAAGTCATGGTAGTTCTAATGCAAAAGCTATAAAAAATGCAATCTATCAAGCCATTAGTTTTAGTAAATCAAATGTCAATAAGACAATAGAAGAAAATATTTTAAATCATAAATAAAGATTTAATTAGACATCCTTCATAAGTAGTCTACAGTTTACGAGACCCTGAAATCAAGTTCAGGGTGACAAAGTCCATCATTTAGGATTATAAAATTTATCATTCCGTGCTTGACACGGAACCTCTAAAATCAAGAGTGTCTACTACTTTTAATACTCTATAAAGGATACAACACCCCCCAATTTTACTATAAATTTCACCTCCTCAGAGAGGATAAAACTAAGCGTATAGCGAGTAATTTAAACGGCAAACATTATTTGAGATAAAGCGATAATTATAACCACAAGTGCGAATGGAAATATATGACTTTTAAATACTAATGGTTGAATTTTAAAGAACACTTGTAATACACCACGAAGTCCTAGCCATAATCCTAAAAATGCTTTAATTGAAAGTAAAATTTGAAAGTTTGTTAAACCATCTTCACCAATAGTTCCAAAATTAATATATATTAGATATATCCCTGTTGCCACTGCAAGAATAAGACTTTTTGGTACCACTTTTCTAACATATTGCATAAAATACTCTCGTACTTTAGTATGCTCCTTTTCGCTTATATCCTTTTTAATTTTTGATAAAAAAAGATTGTCTGTAAATAAAAATCCACCATAAATAAATACAGAGAATATATGTGTAAGTTTTATTATTAAGTATGTCATTAAAATTAGCCTTAAAATATGATAGAAATTTTACCATTTTTTTATATATTATATATTAATTTTTAAGTAAATTAATAGGCAATCACAATATAATTATAACAAATTAAATTTATTGGAAGTGTCTTGTCAATTAATAGTATTATAAAATCTTTAGACTTTTTTGCATCCTTAAGTGATTCTCAAGTCAATCAATTAGCAAAAATATCTACAATAAACTCTTATAATAAAGAGTATATCTTATATTATGAAAATAGCAAAATTAATTCTCTGCTTTTTTTAACAGATGGATTAGCAAAATCATATAAAATAGATAAAAATAATAATGAGATTTTTTTATTTTTTATCCATAAAAATAGTATGTTATCAGAGATTTCAACAGTTTATAGTGATTCATTGTATTCATATTCTAATCTTTCTTTTATAGAAAAATCTCAGGTTTTAAGTATAGATTATAAACTATTTAAAGATAATTTTTTGCAACAAAATATTTTAAATTTAGAGTTTATGAATGAGATTATAGTACGCTCTTCTAAACTAGAATCTCTGATTAATAGAGAGTTTCTTTTTGAAGCAGTTACAAAAGTATCAATGATGTTATCTTCTGATTTGAATATGTTCAATAGGTTTAAACGTCAAGATATTTCACTTATATTAAATATTCAACCTGCAACTCTTTCAAGAGTTTTAAGTAGATTAAAAAGAAATGGTATAATTCATATAGACCAAGGTAAAGTCTCTATATTAAATAGGGACAAATTAGATTTAATCTATAGGGAGTTAATATGAATAAGATTAAAATATCATGGATAATGGTTTTTGTACTCTCTATATTATTAGCTTTTTTGTCTCATTATATTACTGACAAAAATCATATAAATTTTGATACTATAGAAAATATCAACAAACAAAAAGCATTAATACAAGATATATCAAAAAATATTTTATATATTTATAAAAATCCAAGTAGTTCAGATTATCTAATAAAAAATATAGACAAAACTATATTTAATTCAAATATAAAAGCTAAAGAGATTATTATTCTGTGGATGGAATTTAAAAAATTAGTTAAAAAATTTAAAAATCAAAATAGAATAAAAACAGCATATAGTCATATACTTATAGAAAAAACAGTTCATGATATTTATTCTATAAATTTAAAATTAATAGTTGAATTTGATAAATTAATTAAGCATCAAATATATTCTTCTAATAAAGAGATACAGTTTTATAAAACTATTCAGTATATTTTATTTTTGATTATGTTATTAATTTTAATCTATCTTTTTAGTGAGATAAAAACAATAATATCATTTATTCAGCAGTTCTCAAAAACCTCAAAAATTGTTATTCAAAATTCAACTGTCTTAGATGTTAATCCAATTGATATAAAAAGTACTAATATAGAGGTGATAAAAGCCACTAATGATTTTAACTTTTTATTAAATAAAATCGATCAATCAATAGAGTATTCAACCTTGTCAATAGATAACTCATTAGAGTCATTAGAAAAGATTGAAGATAATATAGAGGAGTTTTTGGAGCTTATTATCTTGATGAGTAAAGATAAAGATATTGATATACAGATGACAAAAAAAGAGGATATTGTAATTGAATCATTAGAGGAGTTAATGGATTCAAAAGCAAAATTAAAAAGTTTAAAAAATAATCTTAATAATCTTATTAAAAGTAGAGGAGAGTAGATGAAAGAAAAGAACCAAAAAGTTATAAATATGGTGCTAATTTTAATATTTGGCTATTTTATATTAGGATGTGGACATAAAACAATGCCTATATATAGTGATTCAAAGGAGCAAAAAAGATGAAAAAATATGATATTTTAATTATTGGTGCTGGGATAGCAGGACTTTACACAGCAATGAATCTACCAAAAACTAAAAATGTATTAGTAGTTTGTAAAGATATTCCATGGGAGTGTAACACATTTTATGCACAAGGTGGAATCGTTACTGCATTAGATTCAGATGATATCGCTCTTCATGTAAAAGATACAATGGTTGCGGGGTCTTATCATAATGATTTAGAAGCACTTAACATAATGAGCGAAAATAGTATAGGTGTAACGCGTGATATTATAAATAAAGGTATGGAATTTGATAAAGACTCAGAGGGAAATTTACTTTTTACAAAAGAGGCAGCACACTCGTCAAAACGGATTCTTCATGCTGGGGGAGATGCAACGGGGAGATATATGCATCACTTTATGATGAGCAGTAATAATCATAAACTACAAAGAAATACTCTTGTATATGACTTACTAATTCGTTATGGTAAATGTTATGGTGTTAAAGCATCAGTAAACTATAAGCCTGTTACAATATATGCAGATGAGGTGATTATAGCATCAGGTGGAATCGGTTCACTTTATGAGTTTAATACAAATTCAAGAACAATTAGTGCAGATATTCATGGTATTTGTGTAGAAAAAGGGATTGAACTTGAAGATATGGAGATGATGCAGTTTCATCCAACTGTATTTGTAAAAACACCTTTTGCAAGAAAATTATTACTAACAGAGGCTCTTAGGGGTGAAGGTGCATGGATTGTTGGAGAAAATGGCAATAGATTTTTATTTGATTATGATAAACGGGGTGAACTTGCCACCAGAGATATAGTCTCTCGTGCAATTTATAAATATAAAAAAGAGACAAATGAAGAGGTTTATTTAGATTTTTCAATGTTTGATAAGGAGTTTTTTCATAAAAGATTCCCAAATATAACAAAAACATTTTCTGCTCTAGGATATAAATTACCACAAAATAGAATTCCAATATCTCCTGCTTTCCACTATGCAGTAGGTGGAATAAAAAGTAATATTAATGGATGTATAGAGGGAGTTGATTCCCTTTATGTAATTGGTGAAGCCTCAAGAACAGGTGTTCATGGTGCAAATAGATTAGCATCAAATTCTCTTCTTGAAGGGATGGTATTTGCTAAAAGAGTTGTAGATTTTATATTATCAAGAGAAAAAAAGGAATACACAGTTCCTCCATTTGATAAAGATTATGCAAATATTTTACATAAAGATAATGATAAAATATATAAACAAAAACTTAGAAAAATGATGTGGAATAATATTGGAATTATTAGAACAAGAAAAGGGTTACAAGAGGCAAAAAACTTTATCTATGATATTAAAAATCAAGATATTGGTAGACTTTTGGAACTTAGACTAAATACAGCCTCTGCAATAGTAAATGCTGCTCTTGCAAGAAAAGAATCTTTGGGAACTCATTATATTGAAGAATGAATTTAAATAACTGGTATTATGCACTTTGTATAAATAAAAGATGTACTATTTGAAGATTTAAAAAACTTTTAATCTCTTGTGGATATGAAGCTAACAATACTGGTAATCGTTTGGTTTTTAGAAAAAGGAGAGATTATCAAAGAATATTCACATCTTATAAACTGATTTTACGCATATTTAAATTATTTTTAAAATTTAAGGGCAACCAGAATAGATTGCCCCATACCCCAATGAATTAAGCTTTTTTTCGGACAAGATGGCTTTAGCCTCTCTCTAATATACGGAGCTAAAGGACCACTTCCAAAAAACCCTTATTCATTAGCATTGGGGATTTTCCCTACAAGAGATTGATTAGCCATAGGGGTGTACCCCATTTTTACATAAATCCAAACCAGTTTTAAATAACTAAATTCAGAAAATTGGCATCCTTCATAAGCTGTAAACTTTAGTATTTAATATATTACTCCAAATTCATGTGACCAATAGTATTTACCATTAGTGCTATTTAGAACTTTAGATATTCCCATATCTTTAAACTTTGAATTCATAAGATTCTCACAATGGATAGGACTTTCTAACCAATCTACAATTACTTTATCTATATTATCTTGACCCTCTTCTGCAAGGTTTTCACCAAGAGTATATGATGAACTTGAATTTGCTAAATATCCATTAGCAATAATTCTATCTTCTACTAAACTTTTTTTATTTAGTTTTGTACCTGTGATATCATATTGCGTTCCAGAGCCTTCATGCTCAAAAGTTTCACTATTAATCATATCATAATTATGTTCATAAGCTGAGTTATACAAACTATCGTTCCAGATAAGAGGAGTAGTTGGCTCTTTATATCCAACAAATTTTCCACCATCTTTCTCTAAAGCAGTTCCACACTCATATCCTTCTGCTCTTGTTTTATTAATAGCATCTAAAAACTTTTCTTTATCTTCAACGGAAATAGCAGGAATTATATAATTTGCTGGATTTGAACCAGTAGCTACAGTAACAATATCACCACCCTCTGGTGAAGGCACTTGAGTTAATATTCTAGTTGCTCCATCACCACACCCTGCTAGAAAGCCAAATGAAATTAAAGTGGTTATAATCTTCTTATAAATCATAAAATTTCCTTTTTATATACTATTTTGAGATGAAATATTTTTTGCTTTTAACATACCTTCCATACTTAAATATGAATTTAAAGCTCCTATATATGCTCTTGCACTCGCCAACATCGTATCAAGACTTAAGCCATGTCCAATAATCGCTGGTTCATTATCATTAAATTTAACCTTTACTGTTACATTTGCTAAGGCATCTTTTCCTTTGCTTACAGACTTAACACCATAATCCATAAGTCTACCTTGGTATCCTGATATTCTATCAATTGTTTTGAAAATTGCATCAATTGTTCCATCACCAATACCAGCATCTGTTGTTTCTATATCATTATGTTTAATAGTTATAGCAGCACTTGGTACACCACTACTGCAATCCATAAGCTGTAATCTAATTAATTCAAACTCTTTATTTACATTTGACATTTGACTTGTTACTAATGCTCTTAAATCATCATCATAAATATCTTTTTTCTTATCTGCTAACTCTTTAAATCTATTAAATGTATTATTTAAATTCTCACTATTTAACTCAAAACCTAATTTAAATAGTTTATCTTTAAAAGCAGCCCTTCCAGAGTGTTTTCCAAGAACCAAAGTGTCTTCTATATCTAATCCAATATCACTAGGGGATATTATCTCATAAGTCTCTTTATTTTTCAACATTCCATCTTGATGTATTCCACTTTCATGAGCAAATGCATTTTTACCAACTATCGCTTTATTTGGTTGAGGTTCTATCGTTGTAATATTTGCAATAAGTCTACTTGTTGCGTATATCTCTTTGGTATTTATATTAGTATCGTAATCTCCAAATATATCTTTTCTCACTTTTAAAATCATAACAATCTCTTCAAGAGAAGCATTTCCAGCTCTTTCACCTAAACCATTAATAGTACACTCAACTTGTCTCGCACCATTTGTGATACTTTCAATAGAGTTTGCAACTGCCATTCCCAAATCATTATGATTATGAACAGAGATTATTGCTCTATTTTTAACATAGTTGCTCATCTCTTTTACCATATCTGCAATCTCAAATGGCATTCTATATCCTACAGTATCAGGAAGATTTATAGTGGTTGCTCCTGCTTCTATTACTGCATCCGTTATCTCTTTCATAAAAATAATATCACTTCTTCCCGCATCTTCACAACTAAATTCAATATCATCAACAAATTCACAAGCATACTCTACTGCTCTAACAGCTCTTTTTATTACCTCATCAGGAGACATTTTTAATTTATATTTCATATGGATATCACTTGTTGCAATAAAAGTATGAATTCTTTTCATCTTTGCTCTACTAACAGCCTCTCCAGCAAATTTAATATCACTATCTAATGCACGAGCTAATGAACATACTGTAGAGTTTGTAACTTTTTGGGATATTTTAGATATTGCATCAAAATCACCTATACTAGCTGCCGCAAATCCAGCCTCAATAATATCAACTCCCAATCTTTCTAATTGAGAAGCTATCTGTATTTTCTCTTCTGTATTCATAGAAGCTCCAGGACTTTGTTCTCCATCCCTTAATGTTGTGTCAAATATTTTTATTATCTCTTTACTCATTTTATTACCTTTAGATTCTTATTGTTGATATTTTTGTGTTATATAGTAAATTACCTAATATTACCAAATTTATGGTTAATTTAGAAAGAAGCTTTATATTAATTATTGTTAGTTTGAAGATGAGAAAAGAAGCAGGAGAGGAGAACTTCTTTTAATTTGGTAGTATATATTTTGTTTCATAACATCTCTCCTTTTAGATTTTTATTTTAAATAATTATATCAGAAACTATCTTTTAGTTAGTTTCTCTAGTTAAATTTATATTTATAACTTTGCCTCTTATAACATCTATTTGACTTGTAATTCTTAGTTTTCTATTATCATAATTTACTGATCCTATCAGGTAATATGACCCACTGGCAATGCCATAAAAGGAGAAATTACCATTTGCGTCAGAGGTTGTAAACTTAAGATAATTATATAATCTCTTATCTGCTTTAGTTAATTTATGTCCTCCTAAATAACTCTGTTCATACCACTGCTTAGAATAACTTGTTACTGGGTTCAAATACAATCTTGTATTCTTTCCATATATCTTATTACCATAATTATTATCCAAATAGATTCTACCTTTTACTGTAGCTCTACCTTTTTTAGATAATTTACTATACTCTTGCACAGGAAAAGAGATTCTAACCTGTTTATCTTGAGACATTAAATCCTTAGAAGAGATATTAGATTCATTGACACTATTAATATTAGTTTCATCCGCCCATCTCTTCCCACTATTATCTTTATTATTGACCTCAGTACCATGATGAGGAAAAGGAGTTTTATTTGCACATCCACTTAAGAGTAAAATAACTGGCATTGAAATATATAACAACTTTTTTAAAAACATATAAACTCCCTTTCTATATATATCCAATATTATGCTGTCCATTGTATAATCTTTTTAAATAATTCATCACCCTTAATAGGTTTTCTTAAAAAATCATTTGCACCTAAATCCAAAACTTCACCTTTTCTTGTATCATCGGTAGATAATACAATTACAGGTACATCATTAAAACTTGAATTTCCTCTAAATATCTTTAGAAAATCAATACCATTTAGAATAGGCATGATAATATCAAGTAAAATAATATCAATATTACCATTGACTTTTAATTTATCTAGTGCATCTGAACCATTTTCTGCCTCTACCATCTCTGATATTTCACCTGTATATTTTCTTAAAATACTCTTTAAAAGAGTTCTATTGATAAAGTCATCATCAACAATTAATACACTTAATCCCATCTATTTGCTCCTATACTTTTTAATAATATCATCTATGCTCTTTTTCGATACAGCACCACTTAACTCTTCACCAAAACTAATATTTAATGAATCAAACTTTGAATTTCTAGGAAGAATAACAGCTAATTCACCTTTTTGTTCTCTTATCACATCACTTAATAAATCTACATCAGTAAATAGTATATCATAATTTTTTGTACTAATTGCATTATCTAATAGAGATAAATCTGTTTGAATATCAAACTTAACACCACTATTTTTAATAATAGTTGCTAATATTCTCCCTTCTAAAAGACCTCTTTTTGCAATTAAAATACTTTTACCAACTTTAGGAGCAGAATTTTTAGATACTGTTTCTATATTAGGAACTTCTTTTTTAAGAGGTTTTACTTGTGGAACTTCTTTTTTAGGAGATACTTTTTTCTCTTTTGACTGAACTTGTTTCTTTACTTTTTCTGATTTTTTATCAGATTTTACATTAGTCAATTTTGAACGAGCCTCATCTCTTTGTTTATCAAATTCTTTCTTATCTATTTTTTTAGACTTACTTGCTAAGAATTTATTAAGAACATATAGAAGTTCTGTTGTTTCAATAGGTTTTGAAATATACTCATCCATCCCTTCACCTAAGAATATCTCTCTATCCCCTTTTAATGCATTAGCAGTTAAAGCAACTATTGGTACATGCGAAAGATTCTCATCTTTTTCATAATCAATAATCTCTCTAGTCGATTCAATTCCATCCATAACAGGCATTTGAATATCCATAAAAATCAGGTCATAAGAACCACTTCTACGTTTTTCAAATGCTTCAAGTCCATTATTTGCTAATTCAACATTAATGCCATGTTCGGATAATATATGTTTAATAAGTTTTTGATTAATAATATTATCTTCTGCAACAAGTATATTTGCATTAAATATTGTTGCTTGTTTAAGAATCTCTTCTTCTACTTTATCTTCTGTCTTATTATTTATCCTTAATGAATATTTAAGAGCATTTTGAATTTTTGTTACTGTAATAGGTTTATAAATTACATTATTATTGTCAACATTTAACTCTTCTATTTTATTACGAGATGTAACGTTTGAGATAACAAAGAGTTTAGATTTATCTAATTTATGTAACGCATCATAAACTGATTCATCTGCTTTATCTACATCTATCCAATATGCCTCAGCTTCATTATTAGAATAACAAGATTTTAAATCTGATACATTATCAAAACTTTTTACTTTTGGTTGATATATTTCAATATATTTATTTAAAAATTTATCAGAAGTTGAATCTTTTTTTACATTTTCATATTTACATAACGATAAGTTTGAATAGTTATGGTTTACAATTCCATTATCCTCAGAATCAATCTCTTCTAGTGGAAGAGAGAAGAAGAAAGTTGTCCCTTCATCTTCAACACTTTCAATTTCTAATCTACCACCCATCAATTCTGTAAATTGACTAGAGATTGTAAGTCCAAGACCTGTCCCACCATACTTTCTAGTAACAGAGGCATCAGCTTGTGAAAATGCTTCAAAGATTCTTGATTGTTGATCTTTTGTCATACCAATACCATCATCAGATACACTAAATGTAATTTTATTATTAAATTCATCTTCTAATTTTGTTTTAATAATTTCAACATTAATCTCACCCTCATAACCAGTAAATTTAATAGCATTACTCATTAAGTTAATCAAAATCTCTTTAATTTTAGTAGGGTCACCTTTAAGTTTTTTTCCTATTGTTGGATCCATATAAAAATTAAGATCAATATTCTTTTCTGCTGCACCAACTGCATATGTTTCAATAGCACTTTCAAACTCTGTATAAGAATCAAATATTATATTTTCTATCTCAATTTTATTACTTTCAATTTTAGAAAGGTCAAGAATATTATTAATAATACTTAATAGATTCTCTGAACTTTTATCAATAATAGCTAAAAACTCTCTTTGTTCATCTGATAGTTCTGTTGTATTTAAAAGTTCTGTAAAACCAACAATACCATTAAGAGGGGTTCTTATCTCATGAGACATATTAGCTAAAAATAAAGATTTAGCTTCATTTGCTTCAAAGGCCATTTTCTTATCTTTCTTTGCATTCTCAATAAGTGATTCCAAAAATTGATATGCAATTTTTGTACCTTTGTGGGTATTTAAGTTAATATTTTCAATAGATTCTATATCATCAATTGGATTATCACTATATTTAGCTTCATTAACTGCTTTATTAATAACATCTTCTAGTTCTTTAATATTATTACTAATATCAGAGGCTGTTCTAAAACCAAGAAATGCCAATATTATAGTAAATAGCCACATAGATAAAGATATATAAAGTATTATATTTTGAGTTTGAACATATGACTCTATCTCATTTTGAAGTTCTTTCTCTATCTTATCCTGTATCTTTGATAAAAGTAATATTTTTTGTGTATATATTGTAAATAATTTAGAACCTTTAATAGAATATTTACCTGTTTTAACCTTACTTTTGATTAGATAGTGTAAATCTATAATCCTAGTATCTATATCTTTATTTTCTGTACTATTATATAACTTCTCTATTTTTGACTTTATATTGCCATCTTCTATTTTATCTATTTTAAATATATTAGATTTAAGATTATAAGCGTTCCATATATTTATATCATCCTTACTAAGAGGTAGTTTTTTTTCTACATAATAAGCCATAAATCCTCTTTCAAGTCCTATATTCTCTTTCGCTATATTTAATTGATCATAAATATTGACAAGTAAATTTATATTAGAATTAAGAGATATATTCTTTAATTGCATTATACTTTCAAGTGTTGATTCCGCCATATTTTGAGTATATCCTCTAATAAATATATCTTTAAAAATACTATTATTACCATCAACTTTAGCTCTTGTTACCAATTTATTATCAAAATCTTTTATAGCTTTTTCATAAGATATTGAGTTAATTATTTTTATTGTATCTTTAAAAGTAGGGATATATTTTAAATAATCTAAGTATTGCTCAATTTCTGATACCTCTTTTTGTGTTATAAACTCTTTTGCCTCTCTCATAGATTTATTAAGTTTAATTCTTTGTTTCTTAAGAGCATCTGAAAACTTTTTTTTATCTGATGCTAGATAAAGAGATGAATAACCTCTCTCTTGACCTAGGTCTATAAGAACTTCGCTCATCTTTTCATTATTTTCAAATACCTGTTGAAAAGTATGTGCCTTATAATAATTCTGTACAGCATTTAATAAAAAATAACCTGAAAATGTAAATAATAAAAAAATTGGTAAAAATCCAATTAATTTAAGTCTATTTTTAATAGTCATCTTTTCTCCTAATTATGTGATATATTTTGCATAAAGAGTTCAAATGATAAGAATTGACCCCAATATTTTTTTAGAAGAGGCTCAAGTCTCTCAGGATTTTCACAGTGCTGTATATCTTCTAATGTTTTAGAAAGAGGTACAATTCTTAAATTACTAGAAGCACCTTTTAACTTATGTCCAGTTTTTTGAATAGTATCTAAGTCACCTTCTCGATATGCTTTTAGAAAAGTCTCTTTCTCTTCTATCGCTTGATCAATAAAGTCATTTACAAATTCTTCAATTAAATCAACAGGAAGACTTAAATCATCTGCTGCCTCTTCTAATCTAAAGTCAAAATGTATAGGTTTTATACCATCAAAACTTAGAGTTCCAAAACTATTTGAATCCTCAATAATCTCTTCTTCTGCTTCTACCTCTTCTTGATCTTCATGAGTATCTAAACTCTCCTCTACTACTTTTGCTATATCCTCTTGTTGTGGAGCAGGGGCAGGAGCAGAAACTGTTATAATTTGTCCTAAACATGTAAAGAATGCATCAATAATATTCTCATCTGCATCATCACTTTCTAACATATCATAAAGTATATCCTCTAAATAAGGAATTTGAAGACTTTGAGCTATACCATAAAGCTCATCAATAGCATTTTTCCTATCTTCATCATTTGATGATCTTAAATCTTCATCATACATTATAGATTTATCAATAAACTCATTTAAGAATAGAGTATAATCATTACCTGAGATTCCCATCATCTCACCATATTCATCAAGATTTATCTCAATAACATCATTACATTCATATACTTTAGAAGGTTTTGGTGGCGAAGGTGGAGGTGGTGGAGATTTTTTCTCAACCGTTGTATCTCCAAACAAATCATCAAACTCTTCAACTTCCTCTTTTGGCTCTTCTAGTGGAATTGGTGTTGGTTCTTTCTCTATATCTAATAATAAATCATCAAACTCTTCAACTTCCTCTTTTGGCTCTTCTAGTGGAATTGGTGTTGGTTCTTTCTCTATATCTAATAATAAATCATCAAACTCTTCAACTTCCTCTTTTGGCTCTTCCACTGGAATTGGTGTTGGTTCTTTTTCTATCTCTAATAATAAATCATCAAACTCTTCAACTTCCTCTTTTGGCTCTTCCACTGGAATTGGTGTTGGTTCTTTTTCTATATCTAATAATAGATTATCAAACTCTTCAATCTCTTTCTCTTCTTCTATAGGTTTATCAAGGCTAATTGGGGTAAACTCTTCCTCTTTTTCATCCTCTTGTTCTATATCTAAAAGAAGACTATCTATAGATATTTCATCTTTTTGCTCTTCTTCTACAGGTTCATCAAGGCTAATTGGGGTAAACTCTTCCTCTTCTTCCTCTTTTTCTATATCTAAAAGTAGACTATCTATAGATATTTCATCTTTTTGCTCTTCTTCTACAGGTTCATCAAGGCTAATTGGGGTAAACTCTTCCTCTTCTTCCTCTTTTTCTATATCTAAAAGTAGACCATCTACAGATATTTCATCTTTTTGCTCTTCTTCTACAGGTTCATCAAGGCTAATTGAAGTAAATTCTTCCTCTTTTTCTTCCTCTTGTTCTATATCTAAAAGAAGACTATCTATAGATATTTCATCTTTTTGCTCTTCTTCTACAGGTTCATCAAGGCTAATTGGAGTAAATTCTTCCTCTTTTTCTTCCTCTTCTTCTATATCTAAAAGTAGACTATCTACAGATATTTCATCTTTTTGCTCTTCTTCTACAGGTTCATCAAGGCTAATTGGAGTAAATTCTTCCTCTTTTTCTTCCTCTTCTTCTATATCTAAAAGTAGACTATCTACAGATATTTCATCTTTTTGCTCTTCTTCTACAGGTTCATCAAGGCTAATTGGAGTAAATTCTTCCTCTTTTTCTTCCTCTTCTTCTATATCTAAAAGTAGACCATCTACAGATATTTCATCTTTTTGCTCTTCTTCTACAGGTTCATCAAGGCTAATTGGAGTAAATTCTTCCTCTTTTTCTTCCTCTTCTTCTATATCTAAAAGTAGACTATCTACAGATATTTCATCTTTTTGCTCTTCTTCTACAGGTT
>JAMOOQ010000043.1 GCA_027100635.1 Campylobacteraceae bacterium
TGCTCTTCTTCTACAGGTTCATCAAGGCTAATTGGAGTAAATTCTTCCTCTTTTTCTTCCTCTTCTTCTATATCTAAAAGTAGACTATCTACAGATATTTCATCTTTTTGCTCTTCTTCTACAGGTTTATCAAGGCTAATTGGAGTAAATTCTTCCTCTTTTTCTTCCTCTTGTGCTATAGGTTTATCAAGAGTAATTGAGGTTTTTTCTTCTTCCTCTAATAAGAAACCATTTACAGATTTTTTATCTTCAGTAATCTCCTCTTTAACTTCTGCTATAGGCTCTTTATGAATTAAACTATCTAAATCCAATCCCTTAAGATGAAAATTATTATTTAAAGTAGACTCTATTTTTTTATCCTCTTTTATAACAGGGGCAGTTGGCTCTATTACCTTAGAAGAGTTATCAATAATTTTTTCCTCTTCCGCTTCATAATCATCCAAAAATATATGAGCTTTTTTAATGTGAGCTTTTTTTGCAACCACATCTTTTTCTATTATTTTAGGTATATCATTATCTAAAAAAGATAATACTTTTTTTTGTTTTACAAGTTTTATCTGCTCATTTTTAGGAGCAGAAGGTCTATCCTGCCTATAGTCTTCAGAATTTTCTAGAATTGATTTCCCGAAAATATTTGATAATTTTATTAATATAACATCTCCGAAAGCAGTTAATAATTCAAACTCTTCATATGATGCTTTTATAATAATATTTTTGGCTATTATATCTATTTTATGTGTGTTTAGTTTTTTAAATATTATCTCATTATTTAAGATACTTCCACAAAGTTCTTGTAGATCATTTACTTCAAGTACTTCAAGAAGCTCCCTATCTGCAGCCGCGATTTGTTCATTTTGATTTAATATATAGAACATAGTTGTTTCTACCTCCCTTTTAATTAAAGTTAGTTTGTTGATTTTTTTAAGTCATAATATTAGATTGTAAAATGAGTTTATAATAAAATAGCTAAATACCAATTTAAATCACATCTCTTTTAAGTAAAAATATTAAACTTTTGGTACTAATTAGCTTATTAACAGATTTTATCTTGAGTAAAATATTAATATAGCCCTGTAATTCTTGCTAAATTATCTATCGTCTGTTGCAAGAGATTGCCTTTTTAATATTCTCAAATTTTTCAGATATTTCACTATCTTTACTGTTAATCTCAAAAAACGCATAAGACAACTCTTTGTAATATGGCACAGTAGATAGAATCTTTATATCTTTTAAAATTGTTTTTTTATTAGAATTAAATAATATTACTTTATTAACTTTTATATCTATACATTTTTTATCATGTTTTTGTATCAAATTTACATTATATTTAAATGAATCAAGATGATAGTTTAACTCCATCTTAAAACCTGGATGGGAAAGTGCAATAAATAAAGTTTTCTCTTTAACATAAACAAACGCAATAGCTTTTTGATATTTTGGTGATAAACTATTTATAAATTTATTATAACAATAACTCTTAGATATTTTTTTATAGTGAGGCTTTTTTAGAAGATTATTCATAATAGTATTAGAATCCAGCATATAAATCTCCTATTATTTTTTACTAAAAGTATTATACTCAATATTAAGTTTATTTTAGATATAATATTATGTTAATTTTTCATATAAAATATGAGAAGTTATCACAGATTTTATTTAAAATAATGTTAAAAGGAAAGAGTATTGCCAACAATTAACCAATTGATTCGTAAAGAGCGTAAAAAAGTGATTAAAAAATCAAAATCACCAGCATTAGTAAGCTGTCCACAAAGAAGAGGGGTATGTACAAGAGTATATACAACAACACCTAAAAAACCTAACTCGGCTTTAAGAAAAGTTGCAAAAGTTAGATTAACATCTGGATTTGAAGTAATTTCATATATCGGTGGTGAGGGTCATAACCTTCAAGAGCATTCAATTGTACTTGTACGTGGAGGTAGAATTAAAGATTTACCTGGTGTTAAATATCATATCGTTCGTGGTGCATTGGATGCATCTGGTGTTGCAAACAGAACTGTTGCAAGATCTAAATATGGTACAAAGAAACCTAAAAAGTAGATATTTTATTACCTTTAGGTAATTTTAAAAATTAAAAATCAGGTGTTATCAAAAATCCTTAGGGGATAAGACTTGAGTAAATCATTCATAATAGATTGAAGAAGGAAACTTAATGAGAAGAAGAAAAGCTCCCGTTAGAGCAGTATTACCAGATCCAGTATATGGTTCAAAAATTTTAACAAAATTTGTAAATGCTGTAATGTTAGATGGAAAAAAAAGTGTTGCTGAGAGAATTATATACTCTGCATTAGATAGAATTGAATCAAAATCTGGAGACAAAGGTATTGAAGTTTTTGAAAAGGCAATTGAAAACATTAAACCTTTGATGGAAGTAAAAAGTAGAAGAGTTGGTGGAGCTACTTACCAAGTGCCAATCGAAGTAAGACCATCTAGACAACAATCACTTGCAATTAGATGGTTGATTGAATCTACTAGAAAAAGAAGTGAAAGAACTATGATTGAGCGTTTAAGTAATGAATTTATGGATGCTGCAACAGAGAAAGGTTCTGCTTTTAAGAAAAAAGAAGATACTTATAGAATGGCTGAAGCGAATAAAGCATTTGCTCACTATAGATGGTAAGGTAGATAAATTATGGCAAGAACACATAAATTAAATGATGTAAGAAATATTGGTATCGCTGCTCATATTGATGCTGGTAAAACAACAACAACAGAGAGAATTCTTTTCTATACAGGTGTAGAGCATAAAATCGGTGAAGTTCACGATGGTGCGGCAACTATGGATTGGATGGAACAAGAACAAGAAAGAGGTATCACAATTACTTCTGCTGCTACTACTTGTGAGTGGGAAGGTAAGCAAATTAATATTATTGACACTCCAGGACATGTTGACTTTACAATTGAAGTTGAACGGTCTATGAGAGTTCTTGATGGTGCTGTATCAGTATTCTGTGCTGTTGGTGGGGTTCAACCACAATCAGAAACAGTTTGGAGACAAAGAAATAGATATGGTGTGCCATCTCTAGTATTTGTAAACAAAATGGATAGAACTGGTGCTGACTTTCTTGAAGTTGCAAGACAAATTAAAGATAGATTAAAAGGTAACCCACTTGTAATTCAACTACCAATTGGTGCTGAAGATGAGTTTGCAGGTATAGTCGACCTTGTAACTATGAAAGCTACTGTTTGGGACGATGACCAGACTCTAATGGGTCAAAAATTTGAAATTCTTGATATTCCAGAAGATTTAATAGAACAAGCAGAAGAGTACCGTGAGAAGATGATAGAAACTCTATCTGAAATTGATGGTAACGAAGAGATGATGGAAAAATTCTTAGAGGGTGAAGAAATCTCTGAAGAAGATATTAAATCAGCTATTAAATCAGCTTGTATTGGTATGCATGTAGTACCAATGTTACCTGGTACTGCATTTAAAAACAAAGGTGTTCAAACTCTACTTGATGCAGTTGTTGCATACCTTCCATCACCTGTTGAAGCTCCTGCTATCAAGGGTACAGAGATGGATGATGAAGATAAAGAAGTTATTGTTCCATCAAGTGATGAAGGTGGATTTGCTTCACTTGCATTTAAGATTATGACCGACCCATTTGTAGGACAACTTACATTTATTCGTGTTTATAGAGGTTCTCTTGAATCTGGTTCTTATGTACATAATACTACAAAAGATAAAAAAGAGAGAATTGGTAGAATTATGAAAATGCACGCAATTAAGCGTGAAGAGGTTAAAGAGATTTATGCTGGAGAAATCGGTGCTGTTGTTGGACTAAAATCAACTACAACGGGTGATACTCTTTGTGATGCTTCTGATAAAGTAATACTTGAAAGAATGGATTTCCCAGATCCAGTTATCTCTGTTGCTGTTGAACCAAAAACAAAAGCAGACCAAGAAAAAATGGGTATTGCTTTAAGTAAACTTGCAGCTGAAGATCCATCATTCAGAGTATCTTCAGATGAAGAATCTGGTCAAACTATTATCTCTGGAATGGGTGAACTTCACCTTGAAATTCTCGTTGATAGAATGAAAAGAGAATTTAAAGTAGAAGCTGATATTGGTGCTCCTCAAGTTGCATATAGAGAAACAATTAGAGATTCAGTTAATCAAGAGTATAAATATGCTAAACAATCTGGTGGTAGAGGTCAATTTGGTCATGTTTATCTTAAACTTGAGCCTCAAGATCCTGGATTTGGTTATGAGTTTGTTGATTCTGTTAAAGGTGGGGTTATTCCAAAAGAGTTTATCAAACCAGTTGATAAAGGTATTCAAGAAGCAATGGCTAGAGGTATCCAAGCAGGTTACCCTGTAGAAGATATTAAAGTTACTGTATATGATGGTTCTTACCATGATGTGGATTCATCTGAAATGGCATTTAAACTTGCAGCGTCAATGGGTTTCAGAGAGGGTTGTAGAAAAGCAAATCCAGTAATCCTTGAGCCTATGATGAAAGTGGAAGTTGAAACTCCAGAAGATTATATGGGTGATGTTATTGGTGATATAAGCAAAAGAAGAGGACAAGTTAATGGTATGGGCGATAGAGCTGGTAGTAAAATCGTTGATGCTTTTGTTCCTTTATCTGAAATGTTTGGTTACTCAACAGACCTTAGAAGTATGTCTCAAGGACGTGCAACTTACGCTATGGAATTTGACCACTACGAAGAAGTGCCTCAAAATGTAGCAAAAGAAATTATTGAAAAAAGAAACTAAGGTTTCTCTTTTCTCTTCTTTCCATCAGAAACTTTTCTGATGGATTAATAAACTTCATTTACTTTGTGATATAATTCAACAAAGAGGAGTTAAAACTTATCTACATAAAGTAGAAAGTTGGAGCTGGGATTTGCATCAGTTTAATCTATATTTAAGTTTTCTCTATTTACTATCTAACTTTTGACGAGGCTAAAGCCGTCATGTCCGAGCTTAATCCTATATTTTGGAACAAAAATTATATTTATTTTGATTAGATACTTATGAGACTTATTGGTCATTCTAAATTTAATTCAGAATCTAGTTTTGAAAGAAGTCTAATCATTCAAGATTGTCCACTCTTCAAATGGTAATCCCTCAAATTCAATACCTTTAATCTCATAATTATATCTATTTGCAACAGTGATAATTGTTACAAATTTAATATTATATTCTGTATATAATGGTTGCTTTAAATATGTTTTTTTCCAAATATTCTCCTCTGTATCAAATGGAGCTAATAGAATTAATTTATTATTTTTCGTAATATATCCACTATTTCCAAATGTTTCAAATTGATATTTATGTTTTAGCATAGCAAGAACAATAAGCGTATCAAACTGCATAATAAATCCTTGAGAAAGAGTCAAATATTTGGTAAAAGCAAAATCAAACATAATCATTTTCTTTGCACTTTTATGATGTCTATCTTCTATAAAAACTACTATCTTTTCATCTTGAAACTCTCTCATCTTTTTATATAACCAATCTTTTGATATTTTAAACTTCTCTTTTGAATATAGATAAATTTGATTAATTGTAACTCTTTGAGCTGTATATTTTGCTAGAATTATCAAAAGTTTTTGTTCTTTTTCTGAAAAATTATTATAAAAAAATCTTTTCATTTTATCATTTGATTGTATATTAAATATTGCCATCTCTGGTAAAGTTCCTGATTTTAGAAAGTTATTAAGGAGGCTTGTATTAATAGATTTAGAAAAAGCTATAAACTCCTCATAATCAAGAGGAAATAATTCAACAAAAGATATATCTAAAATATCAATCTCTAGCTTAATTCGTGATACTATAATTAGTAAATTAGCTAAAAAAATTATATCTTTAAATTGATTTTCATAATGGTCAAAAACAACTATATCTATACCATTTTGTTTGATAAAAAGTTTAAGTCCATTCTCATCTATTTTATCAAAAAAAAGATTAGGATCATTAAAATCTATATATAAATATTTTTTATCACTATTCTTTAAGTAATCAATTATAAGAGCTGTTTTACCAGAACCCCTAACACCAAAAAGATTTATAACCTTTTGATTTGGAATAGATACTTTTCTCTCAATAAAATTTTCATTATCATAATGTTGGTTATAAAAATGCTCTATTAAAGTGATAACTAAAACCCAGCATTTGGATCAAAACCAAAACTCATTAATGCAAAATTTGGATCACTATATCCAAATTCCACGCTAGTTCCTCTTAGGTATGTAATATCCATTTTGGGGTCAATCCCTTGTGGACAAACAGTAGTACACTCTCCACATAAAGTACAATCCCAAACACCATTACTTTGAATATTATCAATTGTATCTTTTTTATTATCTTCTCTCGGGTCATTAATATATCTAAATGCACGAGTTAGAGCAAATGGTCCTATAAAATCTGGATTAACAGCATAAACAGGACAAGCCGAATAGCAAGAGCTACAAAGTATACAATCTGTTTGAGTTTGAGTTATTTCTTCTTGTGCAATAGACATCTTGCAAAAGTTATCAGAAGTGACGGCTTCAGCCTCACAAAAATCTGGAGCTAAAGCACCAATTCCAAATTTTGGAAGAACTCTGATTGATACCTTAGTTAGTTTAAAATCTTTTAGCCATGATGAAGCTTTAGAGAGAGTTTTTAAAGATTCTTCTCTATCCACAACTAAATCTCTTTTAACTTGATGATAATTCAGTGGTGATATAAAATCTTTATCCTTAACAATATAACTACATGCTAATACCTCTGAATCATTTACTCTAACAGCACAACATCCACATATTCCAGAACGACAACCAGCATTAAATGATAATGATGAGTCTTGTGTTGCTTTTATATCCAAAAGAGCCTTTAACAGCGTAATACCTTTTTGAATTTTATATTTTACATCTCTACTATTTGGTTCTATATTTTTATCATATCTTTTAATTTTTATTTGCATACAAAGACCTTATGCTTTTACTTTAGTTTTACACTCAAAGCACTCAAAAACTGTACCACTTTTTAACTCTTTTTTGCCCATCATATAATTACACTCTGGACATTTTTTATTTGTTGGTTCAAAATTTGCTATAAACTTACATTTTGGATATGATTGACATCCAAAGAACTTCCCTCTTCTTCCCTGCTTCTCTTCTATTTTGGAACCACATTTAGGGCAACGAACATCTAAAACTTTTGGTGGTACTAAAGGTTTTGCATTTTTACATTTTGGATATGAACTACATGCTAAAAATTTACCTCTTTTTGAATCTTTAATTACCATCTCTGAGCCACATTTATCACATTTAATATCTGTTTTTTCAGGTTCTGGTTTTTCTGTTCCATCTGCATTTCTTGTATATTTACATTTAGGAAAATTACTACAAGCAATAAATTCACCAAATCTACCTTTTCGTAGAAGTAGCTCATGTCCACATTTAGGGCAATCTTCACCTGTTGGAGTGGCAATCTTAAGACTTACTATATTAGCTTTTCCATCAATAATTTTTTGCATAAATGGTTCATAAAACTCTTTTAAAACATTTTGCCAATTTTCTTTACCCTCAGCAATAATATCAAGTTTTAATTCCATATTAGATGTAAAACTACTATCCACAATATCAGCAAAATTATCTTCAAGCATCTTAATTACAGTAAAAGCAATCTCTGTTGGTAGAATCTTTTTCTTTTCAAGTTCAATATATTTTCTTGTTTGAAGAGTTGTTACAGTTGGTGCATAAGTACTTGGTCTTCCAATTCCCAAAGATTCCAATTTTTTAATTAAAGATGCTTCATTATATCTTGCTGGTGGTTCTGTAAAGTTTTGTTTAAAATCAATTTTATCCATAGATACACTAATCCCCTTTTTTAAATCAGGAAGCAGTTTATCTTTTTCGTTAAATCCTATAACCTTATAAAAACCATCAAAAAGCATTTTGCTACCACTAGCTTTAAAAGTACATCTATCACCTTTAAATATAAGTGTTTGTGTTTCAAACTGAGCATCTTCCATTTGAGAAGCTAGAAATCTATTATAAATTAGAGTATAAAGTTTAAGTTCATCATTAGTAAGATGAGATGATGCAATGGCAGGAGTTAATTCTATAGTAGTTGGTCTTATCGCTTCATGAGCCTCTTGAGCTCCTTTAGATTTTGTAACATAATTTTTAGGCTCTGATGGAAGATATTTATCTCCATAACTATTTATAATATATTCTCTAACTCCACTTACTGCCTCTTTAGATATATTTAAACTATCTGTTCTCATATATGTGATTAGTCCTGTTGTTTCTTTATCAATCTTTACACCCTCATATAACTTTTGAGCTACCATCATACTTTTTTTAGGAGACATTCCAAGTTTTGTAGATGCAGTTTGTTGAAGAGTAGAGGTCATAAATGGTGGATTTGTTTTACTTATTTTTTTTGTTTTTTTAAGAGAATCAACTATAAAAGATTCATTTGAAGCAGAATCAACTATCTCTTTTGCTTGTTTTTCATTTGAGATAGATAGTTTATCAAGTTTTTTGCCATCAAATTCATATATAAAAGAGTTTATTGATTTTTCAAATAGAGTATCAATAGTCCAAAATTCAACAGGATTAAAAGCATTAATTTCTCTTTCTCTATCAACAATAAGTTTAAGAGTTGAACTTTGAACTCTTCCTGCACTTAAACCTTTTTGGATTTTTGATGCTAATAAAGGTGATAATTTATACCCCACAATTCTATCAAGCAATCTTCTTGTTTGTTGTGCATCAATACTATCTAAATCAATCTTTCGTGGATTTTCTAGTGCATGAATAATAGCCGTTTTTGTAATCTCATGAAATACAATTCTAGGAAGTTCAGTTGGCTCTTTTCCTATCGCTTTTGCAATATGATAACCAATAGCCTCACCCTCTCTATCTTCATCAGTTGCAATATATATAGTTTCTGCTTGTTTTGCTAATGTTTTAATCTCTTTGACTATTGGATTAGCTGTTCTTGGAATCGAATATTTAGGAACTAAATCTCCTGTATTCTCATCAATCGTAATTCCAAATGTACTTTTAGGTAAATCCCTAATATGCCCTTTTGAAGCAATTACTTTATAATCTTTACTTAAAAAATTAGATATAGTTCTTGCTTTTGCTGGTGACTCAACAATTATTAAATTTTTCATTATTTATATACTTTTTATTTTTTTCTAATTCTAACATAAAATTATAAGAAATCATCCATTATGGTTAAACTCTGGCACTATCTCTTTAAGTTTTGTAAGTTTATCCTCACTTATTAATAATTGCTCTATTTGATTAATTAAAATATCTATATCTATTTTAACCCTTTTTGATACAACCATAATAGAGCTATATTTAGTTTGCAAGTCACTATCATCAATTAAAAGTTCTTCATAAAGTTTCTCCCCTGCTCTCAAACCTGTAAACTCTATTTGAATATCATCTCTTCCACTTAACTCAATCATCTTTTTTGCCATATCAACAATCTTAATTGGCTCACCCATATCTAAGATAAAAAGCTCTCCACCTTTTGCAAGAGTTGCAGTCTGCAAAACTAATCCACAAGCTTCTGGAATTAACATAAAATATCTTGTAATATCTTTATGTGTTACGGTAATATTTTCCCCTGCCTCAATTTGAGCTTTAAATTTTGGAATAACACTTCCACTGCTACCTAACACATTACCAAATCTTACTGCTGATATTTCTGTTGTTTTTGAATCCACATTACTTGCATATAACTCACAAATTCTTTTAGTCGTTCCCATCACATTTGTTGGGCGAACAGCTTTATCTGTAGATACTAAAGTAAACTTATCTGCTTTATATTTAATAGCTAAATCTATACAATTTTTTGTTCCCATAATATTATTCTCAATCGCTTCACTGATATTCTCTTCACAAAGAGGAACATGTTTATATGCTGCTGCATGAATAACTATTTGAGGTCTATATTTTGCAAATGTACTCTCAAACTTTTTAAGATTAACAACAGACTGCATTACAGAGTAAATATTATAAGTTTTTAGCTCTTCGCTAATTGTATATAAATTAAATTCACTATGATCAAGTAATATAAGCTTTTTAGCTCCAAAAGATGCACATTGTCTAGCAATTTCACTACCAATACTTCCACCAGCTCCTGTAATCATAATAACTTTATCTTTAATAAAATTTTCAATCAAATCTTTATCTAAATCTTTTGGATGTCTAGCTAATAAATCTTCAACTGATAACTTTTTTAATCTATCTTCTTTATCACTAAGTGTAGCAATCTTTATATTAGTAATTTTATTTTTTGCTAGTTTAGAATAAAGAATATTTAATTTCTCTGTTGTATACTCTTTTGTAATAATTACACTTGTTACTCTATCTTCTTTAATTATCTCATCTAAATTATCAATAGATTTTACTTTGATACCAGAAAAATATGTACCAATTGATATTTTTATATCTTCAATAACTGCGACAACATTATATTCTTTATCATTTGTTATAATATTTTGTGCTATTTTAGATGTACCAATTAAAATAGTATTCTTTTTAGATGATGAACTTCTACCCTCTAGCACAACTCTTTTAGCAACTCTTAATGCTCCAATAAACACTAAAGATAAAAAGAAATCTATAATTATAATAGAGCGTGCAAAATGTTTAATATAATCATCCCAAAGCATATATAAAGTTATAAAAGTAATATAAGTTACAATATGTGCATAAACTAACTGCTTTAATTCAACGATAGAAAAATATCTCCATGAAAACCTATATATCTTAAAAAATATAAAAGAGAGAAGTTTGATTGTGATTAAAATATAAAAAACATCATAGAAACATTTAGCATCTATATCGCTTATATTAAAATTAAAACGAAGTTCATAAGATAACAGAAGTGTTATAAATGAGAGAAAAATATCAAAAAGTATAAAAAAGATTATCCTCTTTGTATGTGTTGATTCAAAAAAACTATTTTTCATAATAGATTCTACAATACCTTTAATGTTTTTAATATCAGTATTATATCATTTTTAAAAGAGATATTATCTATATAGTAATTATAAAGTTCTATTTTTTGAGGTAAGATTATATCAATATAGGCTTTTTCTTTATCTTCATAACCAGCTAATATTCCCTCTTCATCTCTAAATTCAATTGCAGAATTATCTGTAATCCCAGCTTTTACACTTAATACCTTTTGATAATCATCTTTTTTTATCTCTACATATTTAGCCACTTCAGGACGAGGACCAACAAGAGACATATCTCCAATTAAAACATTTAATAGTTGTGGCAGTTCATCAATTTTAGTTTTTCGTATAAATTTTCCAATTTTTGTAATACGATTATCATCTTTGCTTGTTATACTAAGCCCAGTTGAGTTAAAAACCATTGAACGAAATTTAAATAGTTTAAAGGATTTAAAATCTTTTGTAATTCTCTCTTGAGTATAAAATATATTACCTTTGGAATCTAGCTTAATTAAAATAGAGATAATAATAAATAGTGGAGAGAGTAAAATTAAACCAATAATAGATAAAATAATATCAAATAGTCTTTTGCCAAAAGTTTTATACATTATCAACTAATTCCAAAATATTCTTAATCACAAATTCAACCTCTTTATCAGTCATATCAGGATAAATTGGCAAAGATAGAGATTTTTCAAATACTCTATTAGCCACAGGATAATCTTCATTTTTATATCCATATTTCTTTTTATAATAAGTATGTTTATGAATAGGGATAAAATGTACGCTACATCCTATGCCTCTATTTTTAAGTTCCTCTATTATATTATCTCTATTATCAATTTTTATTACAAAAAGATGCCATGAAGTTGTTCTATCATTTTTTAAAAATGGCAATACGATTTTACTCTTATCTCTAAAAGCTTCAACATATTTCTGAGCAATAATCACTCGTTTTTCTCTTAGCATATCTTGTTTTTTAAGTTGTACCATTCCAATAGCAGAATTTATATCAGTTGTATTATATTTATTTCCATTATCAATTATATCATAATGCCACGCACCTTTAGTTGTATATCTATCCCATGCATCTTTGCTAATTCCATGCAGACGATTTACTTTAATACTCTTTGCATAAGTTTCACTATTAGTTGTAGCCATACCACCCTCACCAGTGCTTAAAGTCTTGGTGGCGTAAAAACTAAAGCAGGTTATATCAGTTTTTTCTAATGCACCCATTTTAACACCTTTATAAGTACTAGGAATTGCATGAGCAGAGTCCTCTATAACTTTTAAATTATATTTTTTTGCTATCTTATATATCTCATCCATATCACAAGGCTGACCTGCAAAATGTACAGGAATAATAGCCTTTGTTTTATCTGTGATAAGAGCCTCTATTTTGGAAATATCAATATTATGAGTATTTTCTTCTATATCACAAAGTACAGGAATAGCATCAAAATAGGTTACCACCTCGGCAGTTGCTACAAAAGTATTGGTTGGGACTATAACTTCATCATCTCTTTGTAATCCAATAGCTTTAAGTGCTAAATGAAGAGCTGCCGTTGCACTATTAAGGCTAACTGCTTCATCGCTTCCAATATACTCTTTAAATTTATTTTCAAATTCAACAGTTTTTGGACCCATTGTTAGCCAACCAGATTTTATAGCTTCAATTGCACTATCTATCTCTTCTTGAGTAGTATGTGTTTTATGAAATGGTATACTCATATCTTTAACTCTTTAGATTCAAACTCTAATAGCTCATCAATTAATTCATCACATATTAGAACACTTTGTTGATATCCTGCACAATCTATTAAAAAATTATACCTATACTCCTCTGCACAAACTGTTATAACTTGTAATGCTAATTGATATTTAGTTTTATTTGTTTTAAAACTTGTATTTGCAATCACCTCTTCTAATAATTTTTGTAATTTATGACTTCTGCTATATGAACCAAACTTACTTCTTGTTTCTAATATGTGTTTAAAGTATAACTCTAAAATTTGCTGATAATGAAAACAATGAATTGAACAATCTTCAATATTACTATCATTAAGAGAATCTATTGCAATACAATGCTCCCAAGATTTACCAGCTAAATTTTTAATATTCTCATACCTTTGAAATTTTTCTTGATATATCATATTTTCAACTTATAAACTTTTGCATAAGGGTTAGTGATAACCAATTCAAATAAATTTTTATCATACTTTTCTAAAACAAATAATCTAACATAAGTAGAGTTAAGTACAGCATTATTAACTACAAGAATTGAGCCATAGTTTTTCATATAGATAAGTGATATATCACCATTTTTATCAAACTGTTTTGTATTTGTAACTTTTGTATGTCCATCATTTGTAAGTTCTGTAGTGATTATATATCTTATTTTCGTTTTTTGTTTTCCAAATGACATTATTCCACTGTTTGTATCACAAACCATACCACGACCTAAACTTAATACACCTTTATTATTTTTAAATCCTTGACTCTTATAAAAAAGTAATTTTTTCTTCTCTTTACCCGTATGCAAATCAAGATTAGAAAATATAGAAACTGTTGGTAAAATATTCATCATTCTATGAGGAAGATATAAATAAACATCTCTCGTTTTTTTAGGTAGTTTTATATCACCAAATTTTAACTCTTCAAGATAATTATTAACATCAATTTGATCCTCTTTGCCATTTTTAAATAATGTATTAGCTACTGTTGAATAGTTACTATCAACATAAGTTTCAACTGCTATTCTACTGAGTCTTGCTGCTTCTTGTTGTGATGAAGTTGTAAGAATTTCTGAGATAATAAAGTTATCATGATGATGTTTACCTCCATCAATAAGTGTATTTGTATTAGAATAGTACCAAATTGGATAACCATAATCCCACCAAGCTAGAGTATAATCTTTACTATTTGATATAGACTTTAATTTATCTAATACTGCTATTTCTGTTTTATTAAATACAGTTGGTACTTTATAGCCTATAACATGCTGAATATTTGGATATAGTGCAAATGCAACAAATAGAGTTATGGTGGCATATCTAATTCTAATATCTTCAATAGATTTTGTAACTACATAAAATAGATAAACTAAACTAATTCCTGCAATTGGCACAGCATATACAGTAAATCGTAATCCACCTATATAAGCAAATAATCCAACACCAAAAAGAGGAACTGCTATAATCATTTTTTTATGTCTTAATACCAAGAGTATATAACCGATAAATGATAATATTAATGAAATCTCTGAACCAGATATTCTATTTGCCAATGTTTCAAAAGGAATTTTTCCAGCCTCTCTAATAGTTTGACCAACTAAAAAGAATTTTAAGCCAATATCTTCTTCCCCTGTAACAGTGTACCATGAAATTTTACTTAATATTAATCCTAATGCATTAGCAGATAATGAAAATCCTATAAATAATGTACCTGCTAAAATTATATAATAATTTTTAGGAAATTTTTTTTCTTTAAATATATAAAAAAGTATTACTATCATTAAAAATTGTAAAGGAATAGATATTTTTAATAAAGCTATAGCTAAAAAAGATATAGATTGATATAACTCTATATCTTTTCTACTAAAAAATAACCCATAAACTATAAATATAATAAATAGTGGATATATAATACTCATTCCTTGAGGATAAAATAGTGGATATATCAAAATTATAATAGCTGAAATTAAAGTATATATAATATCTTTTTTAACTATAGAAGCAATTAAAGGTAATAATACAAAAAATGGTAATATTAGAGCAAACATATCGCTATCATAATAACCAACCATAGTTCTATTATAGTATGACCAAGTTATAGATGCAATTAATGCTGAAAAGAAACCTAAAATTGGATAACCAAATAGTCGCATCATAAGTATTATAGGTATAACAATTAAACTAGATACAAAAGCAGGAGCATAAAGAATCACACTATCTAATGAAAATGGTAAAATCTTTGCAAAAAAGTATGTTATATATATTACAGCAGGATAACCATCTAATGCTTTTGGAATCATAGGATTATGCTCATAGCCTGTTTCAAATAGTGATTTCACAGCTGATGCAAAATAATATCCATCATTTGTATTAATCATAAGTTGTCCATTCCAATGAAAACTCTCCATACTATTAAATTGATATACCCATATCATTCTAATAGCTATACTAAATACATAAGCTAAAAGTATCAAACCAATTAATACCTTAATTGATATATTTTCCTCTTTAATTTTTAAAAAATCCATCTAATTTTTATCCTTTTTAATTAAATTATTAAATTTATATGCAAGTTTAGTATAAGTAAAATTATCTAATACATATTTTTTACCTCTATAACCAAGCATTTCTCTCTGATTTATAGAGATATTATACAGTTCTAATATACCATTAGAAATACTCTCTATATTCTCTGCTTCAACCTCAACTCCACAATTAGCCACCTTAACAATACTATTTTCTCCTGAATCAATTGCATAAATAATTGGTTTAGCACTATACATATAATCATATAATTTATTAGGAGATACTCCATATTTAAATAAGTTTTCTTTTTTTAATCCAATATAACATATATCAAATAAATTTAACATACTTTGAACTTGTTTTTTATCAATAGCATCTATAAAAAGAATATTTTTATTAGAACCATATTTATCTATAAGATTATTTTTTTCTTGTCCATTACCCACTAATATAAATAAAATATCTTTATTCTCTTGTAATAATATAGAAGCCTCAAGAAAACTCTCAAGTGCATTAGCGATACCAATCGTTCCAGTATAACCAACTATAAATTTATCTTTAGGTATTTTATCTATAATTAACTTTGGAACTAGCACTATATTACTTAATTCATCTAAATCTACGCCATTACTAATCCATTCAAAATCTCTATCTAAGCCTATATCATTTTTAATATGTTCTCCATAATTTTGTAAATTAGAAACAATAATATCTGATTTCTTAAGTGCAAACTTTTCAAACCATCCCATAAATTTAATAAATGGATGTTTTGGCGAAAATCCACCAAGTTCTATTAAACTTAGAGGCCAAATATCTTTTATCTCATAAATTAGTTTTGCTCCATAAATTTTAGAAAGAAACCAAGCTGGTAAAATTGGGAAAGGTGCCATAGGTGAAACTACAATCACATCAGGTTTTTTAAGAGTAAATGGCAGAAAGAATATTTTAAATGAAAATAGAAACCACTTTAAAACCCTTTTTTTATTGTGAGAGTTACCATAATTAAAAGTTTTTAACCATAGATAATCTACTCCATCAATATTCTCTTTTTTAGTTTTTGGTAAATTTTTAAAGAGATGAGAGTATGAAGAACTTATAACAGTAACTTTATTACTTAATTTTACTAACTCTTTTCCTAAATAATAGTGCCTAAATTCCATTCCATGATGTGGTGTTCCTGCATATTCATTGATTATCCATATATTATTACTCATAGTCTAATAACTCTTTAATAATATTTTCACTTGCTTTTCCATCACCATATAGATTTAATGTTGAGTTTTTAATGTTGAATTTTGGATTTCTTTTATAAGTTTCTAATATCTTATCTTTGTTTGCCCCTACTAAAATATTTGCTCCTATCTCAATAAGCTCTACCCATTCAGTCTCATCTCGTAAAGTTATACATTGTTTTTCAAAAAAATATGCCTCTTTTTGTAATCCACCACTATCACTCATAACTAATTCACAATGATCTATAAGCCATACCATATCCAAATATCCGACAGGGTCTATAATAGTTAAATTAGTAGTATCTATATTTAATTTATTTATAATATTTTTAGTGCGTGGATGAAGAGGTAAAATAACTTGTTTTTCTTTAGCAATAGTATTTATAGCTTCAAAAATTGATTTTAATCTCTCTTTATTATCTGTATTTTCTGCTCTATGAATTGTACATAATATATAACTATCTTTTATATTATACATTGGTTTAGTTGCAAACTCTTTATAAAAAATAGCTCCATCTTGCATAACATCACCACTTTTTACTATCTTACAATCTAAATTTTTATAACCCTCATTTTGAAGATTCTGAATCGCTGTATCTGTTGGACAAAATAAAATATTACTAACTCTATCTGTTAAAATTCTATTTACCTCTTCAGGCATTTTCATATTAAAACTTCTTAGTCCTGCTTCAATATGAGCTAGTTTTATATGAAGTTTTGATGATACAATGGCACCTGCTAAAGTAGAATTTGTATCTCCATAAACCATAATCCAATCAGGATTTTCTTTTAATACAACTTCTTCAATTTTTTCTATCATCTGCCCAGTCATTGCACCATGACTTAATCCATTTATATTTAAATTATAGTTTGGTTTAGAAATTTTCATCTCATCAAAAAATATATCACTCATATTAGTATCATAATGTTGCCCCGTGTGAACTATAATTTCCTTTATATTTTTATGTTTTGCTATCTCTCTACTTACACTACCAGCTTTTATAAATTGTGGTCTTGCACCAACTATTGTTAGTATTTTCATTTTTTTGTCCTTTAGTAAATAGTAAAATATAAAAAAGATATTGTATTATTATTTTAATAAACTTTATAGTTCACTAATTAGCTTATTTATATGCCCTGAGGCACTTTGTGTTTTATAGTTTCCATATTTTATATCATTCATTGCTTTAGTATGTGCTAAATCTAGTTCATTTTCTCTAAATTTTTTATATCGTTCAATATCAAGTACAACATATTTATCTTTACCCCTTACATTAATAATTAATTCATCAAACTTATTTAAGAGTTTATCAAAAATCGATACACCTTTTATTTTTACTTCATCTGCTGTTATAGTTATTTAAGTTCCTCTAATATTTCTTCTTCATCTATAATAAAACTAAAAATTCCCAACAACTTATCAAGCTCTTCAGGTACTCTAACTATCTTTTTATCTTTAGTAATTATTTTATTAGCTCTATCTACTTTTACAAAAATCCAATCAGTACCGATAGTTATAACTCCATAAATATCTCTATTTTTATCATCTATTAAATTATCCATTGCAATAAGTTCCATTGCTAATTGCTTAAATCCACTATTTAAATCTTTATATTTTGATCTGATTTTATATCTTTATCTCTAAAAATCCAATCTTTTTTAAAAGAGTAATTAAATTGTGCTAAAAGCTCATCAACTTCTATATTCATCTTAAAATAATCACTTTTAACAAAATTAATCTTCAAAAATATTCTTAAAATTAAACTCTATTTTACAATCATCAAGTTCAAAAATAAACTTTTCATCACTAAATTCACCCTGTAATTTATAAAACTTATCTTCAAGTTTATAGACTTCTGCGAAATGTCCTTTTGGTTCAACCATGATATAATACTCTACACCCTCTTCTTGAAAAAGATTATATTTTCTATTTCTATCTACTCGTTTTGTAGATGGTGATAAAACTTCAAAGATAATTTTAGGAGTAGTTTGAATAAATTTTGTTTTAAATCCACCACATACTACGCTATTATCAGGACAAACTACTGTATCATCTGATACTATCCAATCTACGGCAAGAACAGATTTACAATTTTTACATTTTTTTAATAAATCTCTTAACTCATAAGATATTTTTGAACTAATATCTTGATGTTCAAATATTGGAGATGGTGCCATAGCATAAGCAATACCATCTATTAACTCCCAATCACCTTGCCATATCTTATAATCATCATAAGTATAGTGTGGAAAATCATCTCTTGATGCACCCATATCAAACTCCTTTGAATATAATTATTATATTATACCCTCTTCCCACTTATAAGCACTCTCACAAATCAAATCCAAATCATCATATTTAGGCATCCAACCCATCATCTCTTTTATCTTAGAATTATCAGCAATAAGAGTAGCAGGATCACCATCTCTTCGCCCCTCAATATTAACTCTAAAATCTACTTTAGTTACTCTCTTCATAGACTCAATCACCTCTCTTACACTAAACCCCTTGCCATATCCAATATTAAAAATATCACTTTTATTATTAATATCATCAAGATAATCAATAGCCCTAATATGAGCAGAAGCCAAATCATCTACATGAATATAATCCCTAACTCCACTTCCATCAAGAGTATCATAATCCTCTCCAAAAATAGCCATCTTATCCCTAATACCCAAAGCCACTTCAGAAGCCACTTTGATAAGATGAGTAGCATTTTGAACAACTTGCCCAATTCTAGGAGATAATTTGCCATCAATATAATTTATATCAGCACCAGCCACATTAAAATATCTAAAAATTACAAATTTAAAATTACTATGAGCTGAGGCAGTATCTTGTAAAATCTGTTCACTCATAAGTTTACTCATTCCGTAAGGGTTTATAGGATTAGTTGGCAATTTTTCATGCAATCCATCTTTTGGTATATTTTTAACATCACCATATAAAGTAGCCGTGGAACTAAATACAAACTTATTAACACCATTTTTAATTGCACAATTGATTAAATTTGTAGTATTTACTGTATTATTCATATAATATTTTAGAGGATTTTTAACAGACTCTGAAACTAGAATAGAGGCTGAGAAATGGAATATCATATCAAAATTGTTATCTGCTAAAAATTTATCTACCTTTTTAAACTCTTTTAAATCAAGTTCTATAAAATCAAAATCTCTTATTTGTTTTATGGTATTTAGTGTTTCTATGTTGCCTGTGCTTAGGTTATCTAAAATTGTGATATTATGGTTTGTGTTTAGTAGTTGTTTAACTAGGTGAGAGCCTATATATCCTGCACCACCTGTAATTAGGATTTTCATTTCGCTTAACCTTCTATTTTATTTTTATAATAATTCTTTATATTTTGATAAATATCACTTAAAATTACTCTTTTATCATATAGCTTATTTATTATCTCACTCATCTCTTCTGGTTCATCTTCATAATTATGACTTAGTTCATTTCTGTCATATCTTAACTCTTTCCACTCATTAACATTATCAATCAAATATACTTTCTCCATAATATTTAAAATATCGATAAAGGGTTTCCCCTCAATATCTTCACTTAAGAAATTTAGTATAGTTTTAAATAACTTTTACCCCATAGCATCATGAAGTTTTCCAAATCTAAATAAAAATTGATCTAAAACCTGTATTTCATCTTCCGTAAGATTTAAATATTTCTCTTTGTTAAGAGGCATTATCAATTCTAATTTTTTTGAAGAAGAGTTAATTCTCTGTAAATGTTTATCACATTCATAAAATATTTTTTCTAATTTTTCTATAATAATATCTTGTGTCACAATAGAACCCCTGTTAATAATATCTCTTTTTCTATGCTTCTATACTTATCTTTTGAAACAACAATATCAATTTTCTGTTCGCCTATTAAATCATATAATTCTAATCTAAATTTACTCTTCAACTCTATAATTTGCTTAGATGTAAAATTCTCTTCAAGATCAAAGTACAAATCAATATCTCCACCTTTTTTACTATCATCAACGCGACTACCAAAAAGATATATATTACCTTGTTTAAATATATGTAAAAAAGTACTTTTTATAGAGTTTATCTCATTTTTTAATAGTCTCATTTTGATAATTCCTTGCTTTCCTCATATGATTGACTTATTAATGTTGATATTAATCCTGCAATTATTTCCCAAGATTGAATATTCTCTTGGTCTAAATATTTAACCCTTGTTTTTTTACAAATACCACTCTTATAAAGCTTATAAAATTCCCATTGAAAACCATCTGTTAAAATACCATAAGATATATCCGTTTGATTTTGAATATTAATAGAATATAATTCAGCAATTAATTGAGGTCTATGTTCAATCATTAATCCTCTTTTTGCTTCAACCACTAGTTATACTTTTATATACTTTTTTTAAATTCAGACTCTCTTTTTCCCAATTATATTCATCTATTGATAATTGATAATTTAAATTTCCCATACTTTTTAATAAATCTTTATCTTCAAATAAATATTTAATATTTTCTGCTATATCCTGTGAATCTAATGGATTTACATATATTGAACTATCTTTAAATGTATCTTGCCAATAAGAAAAATTAGACATAATCATAGGTTTGCCACATGCCATATATTCAAAAGGTTTAGTTGCTAATGTCTCTAAATGGTTAGGTGCAGGTAAAAATGTAATAATCCCAATATCAGCTTTATTAATATAATTAAATACCTCATAAGCTTCTACTACTCCAAAATATTTTACATTTTTGCAACCTTTTTCTATCCTATCTTTTAATTTAGTTTCAGTAATTGGTCCTAGTAACCATAATTCATATTCATCTAAATATTCAAAGGCATCTATTAATTCATTTATACCTCTAATATTTGTCATACCTCCAACAAAAATAACTGATGGTTTCTCTTTTTTAATATCAATATCTTTTATCTCTGATAGATTTGGTAATATTGGAAAGTTTCTAAGTGTTATGATATTTTTATGATTAAATCTTTTACTAATAT
Source organism: Campylobacteraceae bacterium (assembly GCA_027100635.1). Taxonomy (GTDB): domain Bacteria; phylum Campylobacterota; class Campylobacteria; order Campylobacterales; family Sulfurovaceae; genus FS08-3. Next base: position 21,445 of record JAMOOQ010000043.1, read on the forward strand.
CAGGTCTTGCTGTTACAATAGCATCAAAAAATCTAACACTGTTTTTTTCAAATATATCAAATAGTTTTGAAATCACTTTTTTTATTTTCTTTGATTTTATATAAGGTTTAGAGAGGATAGAAGCTGGATTATTCTCATGAATATCATAGATAACTTTTTTACCAATTAACTTTAAATATAAACTTGTAAATATCAATTCTGGGTCATGAAAGTGGTAAATATCTGCATCTACTTTTTTACAAACTTTTATCATATCAACCAAAGAGGTCTTTAGTATTCTTTTTAGTCGTCCGCCAACCACTCTAGGATAAGAAATAATATTGACACAATCTAATACTCTACTCTCTCCACCTGCAACAATAAGTGTAACATCATATCCCTCATTAGCTAAAGTTACACACTCTTTATAAAATATTCTATTGTCATTTTGAGGATGAACAGATGTTATATGTGCTATTTTCAAGAAAATTCCTTTATTAAATCATTCGTGTTTAAAGTCTTATATTTTATTAAAAGATATTCTAAATTTCTAAAAGAAGTTTTAGTTAATGTTTTAGGATGCATAACATAAGAAATAAAATTCTTATTATCTATTTTTTGTAATGATTTTTTAAAAAACCAATGAGACTGTGATTCTATTGTAGCTTTTCTAAGATTTTGTTTAAATACTCTTTTAAGAATATTTTCTTGAATAGTTGAACTACTAAGTCCTTTACCATCCCCATATATGGTATCTTTATATAATTTTTTTATAAGATTATTCACTACTAAATCAATACCTTTCATATAATAAGTAGTCACAGGAATCTCCATAAAATTACCATCAGTATCTTCAATATTTACATCATCACTAAATCTATAAAATTCTTTATTTGGAACATTTAAAAAATCATAATAATGCATAGGCAACTCATCTTTATAAAATCTAGGACAAACAGACATATCAAGTTTAATATTATTTTCAAGAAAAGCATCTTGTAAAGTATGAAATGGTGTTATTGACCATCCACCAGCTCTAAATGCCTTTATTTTTTTATTTGTAATACTTTCCAATATATCTATACCATCTTTAAAAAGACTATTAATTTTATCTTTTGATAGAGAGTGTAATCTATATCTATCAAAACTTTCAAAAATCCATCTATCTTTATTTGGTTTAGCATCTAACCACTGTGGATGTAAATGTAACTCTACAGAAGAGCCTATTAAGATAATTTCTTTTAATTGATTTGTAATAAGCAATAAATCAGAATGATTATATTTTTTTAAAGCCATTAAATAAGTAGCATCTACAAAGAATATCGCTTTTGAATTATATTTTTTTAATAATTTAATAATCTTACTAGTAGGTTCAAGAATAGATTTTTGAGCTATTCCACTATCTTCTCCTAAAAAAAGTTCATAATCAAAAGTTAATATTACTTTACTCATTTATTACTCTCTTGGTCTATAGCATCCCCTAGATAAATACTGTTTTTAAGTTTAAATCTAATTCTTTGAATAAAATTTATTATTTTTACTTTTATAGGTTTATATTCATATTTCCAAAGATAACCTTGTTTTAACTCTCCTCCAAATCTACTTTTAAATCTCTGAATTCCTTCTAGCTTTGAGTTTTTTTCAACATTAATTCTTGCTCCCATAAAATCATACTCTTTTACACCCATATCTTTTAACTCCAACATTGCATAATAGTGCATATAATTTAAGCTTCCAGTATAAGGTCTTGCTATACTTCCTCCATAGAGATAATATGCTCCTTGTTGGTTAAATGGTAAAACAGCAGACCCCTGCAGTACTCCATCCTTTTTGGCTATATAAAATTTACTAAATGGTTTAAGTCTTGCTAACTCCTCTTTTAAAGGGTAGGCTCTATTTTGTCTTGACATAGTCTCTTTTAGGTTCTCAAAAATGATATCTATATTATTTGTCTCTTCTACAGTTACACTATCTCTTATCGCTTTTCTAATAACATTTCTATGTTTTGAGTGCATATTATTGAGAATTTCATCCTTGCTTTGACTCAAATCAACTACCCAACTTCCCCACTCTATATATTTAGAACCCTTTGCAAACTCTTTAAAAAGGGCACTAGCTAATGGTTGAGCTATTAAATCAATATTTAACTCTTTTGCTTTGACTATTATTTGATTTAAAAACTCTTTTTTATCTTTACTCTCTAAAACCACTATATTTGTAGTAAAAACCAACTTAGAAAAAATTGCTCTCCTATCAATATAAAAGGGGAGTATAAAATTATCGCTTACAAACCAACCATACTCTTTTGATTTTGTCTCTAAATACTCTGATGTTCCAAAAATTGCTAAAAGAGTTTTAAAACTGCTACTATCTTTTAATATTTTTATATTCAAACTTTTTTACCTTTTTTTAGTAGTGTATCTATTTCTTTAATTTTATTTTTCATAAACCATTTATCTCTATCTTTTAAAATATTTTGTTTTACATCATTTAAAAAATTTATATCCAAAAAACTATTAAGAGCATTGGATAATTCATTAATATCATTATAATTACAAGCTATCCCATAACCATTATCATTTATAATATCTTTTCCATCTCCATTTGGCAAAGCACCCAAAATAGGTAGACCTAAATTAATATATTCATATATTTTAGAAGGAACACATGCACCTAAATAATCACTTGTAAGAGATACAAATCCTATATCAATATTTTTTATCATAAAATCTAATAACTCTACATGTGGCATAAAGTTTAAGAAAAAAACATTATCTTCTGATATACTTTTTAGTAATCTATTAGGATTTATATTACCAATAAAATATATTTCAATATGATTACTATTTAAATATTTATATATATCATATAAAATTTCAGGTTTTTGTAAATTACCCATATTTCCAATATATGCAATTTTTAATTTCTTATTCTTTTTTTTATACTTTTCTAATTTTATTTTTTCGATATATCCAAAATAATTATTTAAAATTTTATTTTTTAGAAAAGGATATTTATTTATAAGTGATTTCTGATTAGACTTAGATGAGGTTACTATCAAATCGCTATTTTTAATATATCTATACTCCTGTTTTTCTCTACTTACATGAAATTTATTATTTAGTTTATAACCATTAACGATAGAGTAAGCAAGTGGGTCATGAAAATTTATCACAAATTTACAGTTTATCTCTTTTTTCAATAAAGAACCAAGTTTTATCATACCAAGCTCTCCACCACTTGTAGCAAATACTATATCTTCTTTTTTTACTCTATTTTTTAGATACTTATATGCCTCTTTTATCCACTTATCAAGATAATCCTCATAAAAACCAACCCTCTCTAAATAAGATGCAATTCTTATATTGTAGGATAATGGCAGTTGAATTATATTATTAATTATATTTAATTTATCTTTTTCATAGTTTGGCATTACAATATTTATCTCATAACCTAATTCTTTTAAAAACTTTATTTGTCCTAATCTTATCTGTCCCCCACCTCCTTTTTGATGTGGATATAAGGAACGAGTTAAAAACCATATTTTCATATTTTACTCCAACTTTTTTTTATCTTGTTTTCATAATAAAGAGACAAAAAGAATATTGCCAACATACCAACTACAAAAGAGTAGATAGAAGAAAATTCTACTTTGAGGACTTCATTCAATAAGAGATATCCAACAATATAAGATAAAATTCCTGACGATTTTATTATTAAATTTGTTTTATAATCTCCAACAGCTTTGATAATTGATTCTGAAAAGTTTTGATACATTACAAAGGGTAGAGCAAATATTAAAATATTTAACATTTTATAACTTTCTATATATTCTACTGGGAAAAGATAGCCTATAACTATTTTTGACAATAATAAGCATCCTAATATAATTGCCATACCAAAAACAATCAATAATTTAATAAATTTTTTTCTAATATCATCTAAAGATTTATAGTTTTGTTTTGCTATCAAAGATGAAAATTCTGGAAACATAAATCTTCCTAATGGCCAAGAAAAAACTGAAATTAAAGCAAAGTATATACTTCTTGCCACCACTTGAAATTGAGCTAATTCATTGGTAGTTCCATAATTTAGCATAGTAAAAATAGGAGCAAAAAGTAACAAACCATAAATAAAATAATTTGAACTAGCTAATATTGTTAATCTTATAAATCTTTTATTTGTATCATCTTTAAATTTTGAAAATCTAAAACCAACCAATCTAATAAAATTATATCTAGGTAAAAATCTTTTTTGTTTATAAATAAGATAAAAAACCATTATAAAATTAGAGATAATAGAAGCATAAATCAAAATTTTATAATCTCCATCTAAACCAACTAAAATATATAAAAAAAGAATTGAACCAATAGATAAAAAGGTTTGTATAATACCTTTAACAGATATAAGTTTATAGTACTTTGTAACCAAAAAGATATAACCATAATATGAAATCATATTCATACTTATAAACAAAAAAGATATATATAGCCAAGATATATCTAAACTATCTATTTTATCTACTAGATAAATATTATATACCAATGGAATAATAATAAATGCAGAAACTCCAACAATCCATACAAAAAATACTGTCCAAGTTCTCATAATCTTAAATTTATATTTCGTTTGATTATATATAGTTGTTAAAGCATCTTTATATCCAACAAATACTCTTCCAATAATAGAGAATATATCTATTATAGTATAATATATTACTAAGTTTTCTTGTGAAAATTCTCTTGCTAAATATATCTTAAATACAAAATTTACTATTAGGATAATAAATGTTACAGAAGAGCTTAGTATTATTGAGCTTTTTAACATTTATGATTTTCTTATTTTTTTTATAATTATAGAAATATTTTTAGCAATATATGATGCCATCTTTATACCTACTATATATTTTAATATATTTTTAATAGGTAATTCTATTTTTTGCCTATATGAACTGTAAAAATCTTTAATTGGTATTCTCCAATCTTTTCCATACTGATATTCTAAATATCTTTCTACATTATACGGAACTTTAATTTTAATTCCTAAAAAATCTATCTCTTCTAATTTATCTAAAAAGTGATATGGTATTATAAATACTTTATGTCTATTAGCACTCCAAATATTTCCTTCTAATTTATATAAACTAATATCTATAACTACATTATCTTTAATAATGGTAATAGACTCATCATCTAAAGAAAGTTTTGTAATTTTAAAGCTGTATTTTTCCTTTAGTTCTTGTATTGCTAAAATTATATTATTTAAGTCTTTTTTATAACAACCAATATCTATATCTGAATCATAATCTATAAAATCTTTTTCCCTAATAGCACCTAAACAAGTACCATGTGTTAAAAAAAATCTAATTTTAAATTTATCAAAAACATTTTTAATTGTTTTTAATTCAGTATGGGCAATTTCTTTATCAATAGTTCTTGGTATATTAATATTATTCATTATATTAGTATCAAGTACAAAATTACCAAAATTATTCTTACTGATATAATAATTTATATTCCTAAATAATTGTTCTTGTAATATTGCCATTTATTTATTTGCTATCTATATCTAATTTTTTTGCTGTTTTATAAGCAATAATTACTTTTTTAATCCACATTGTATTATATATAAAACTATGAAATAAAAGAGCAATTAATATAAAATCTATATTATATTCAAGTCCTACAAAATAAAATAATGCTCCCCAAACCAATACTTCGTTACGCCATGTATATATTGTAAAAATTATATTCTTGATAGATTTTAAAAATGGTACACCAATAATTTGTTTATATTCCTCTACATCATGATTTATATTATGAAACGATTGTTTATCACAAATTTTATATGATTCAAAATTTATTAGGTAGATTAAGTTTAAAGTATACCCAATTGTCATAGCAATAAATACCCAAATATAAATAAAATCATTAGTTGCCTGATATGCCCCATATGCAATAGAAAATCCTAATAACCCTTGACTACCTGCAAATAAATCATCAAATGTAACCTCCAAGAAAGCGCCAAATTTACTTGTTTGTTTTTTTAATCTAGAATACATTCCATCAACATGATCTAATATTTCATTAATTTGAAATAATACAAATCCTATAATAAATCCATACATTGTACCACTTGCAAAACTAACTAAAGCAAATATATTAAATAAAACTCTAAAAATTGTAATTTGATTTGCAGTAATATTTGTATTCCATATCAATCTTATAATTTCCATAGATAAAGGTCTGTGAATATAACTATGTATAACTGTTTCTTGTCTAAATCTTCTTCTTTTTGGTTTTTCCATTATTTTAAATCCTTACTAAACTATTTCTAGCTCTTTGATTATTTTGCAGTGATAATTTAAGCTTATTTAATTCTTTATCACTTATATCATAATCTTTAAACTCTATAGAGATATTTAGTTCTTTTAATATCTCTCTTAATTTTATAGATGATAATTCTCCAAAAATTTCAACTAAAGCATTATCTATAAAATCATACTTACCAATCACATTATCTATTAACATAGGTAAGGTAAAGCTACAAGCAATCCCATGGTCTACTCCTTTATGAGCAGTTATATAATAACTCATAGCATGAGCAATTGCTGTTTGTGTATTTGAAAATGCTAATCCTGCATACATACAAGCTTTCATAATATTATCTCTATATTCTAAATTATCTAAATCATTTGAAAGTAATACTAGATTATCTACAATTAACTTTGCTGATTTTATAGCATAGTTTATAGTAATTTCATTTGCGTTTTTATTCCAAATTGATTCCAAAGCATGAGAAAGTGTATCTAGTCCTGTTTGAATAGCTATATCTTTTGGAACTGATAAAGTTAATGAGGGGTCATAAATAGCTATTTCACTAAATAAATCTGGCAGATGAAGAGAGTATTTCTTTTTCTCATCCATATCCCAAATAGTAGCCCAAGGTGTTATCTCACTTCCTGTTCCTGCTGTTGTAGGGATAGAAATAATAGGAATAAGTTTATAATTATCTTTTTCTATTTTACCCTTAATTAAATCTTCTACAAATTTATATTCTTTTTTATCATTATAAACACTAAAGAATTTTGAAGCATCTAAAACACTTCCACCACCAATAGCTAATATAAGTTCAAACTCTATATTTTGTATTTTATTATAAGTTATTTCTAAATCTTTAAACTCTGGATGTGATTTAACTTCCGAAACAACATTCACTATATTATTTGTAAGAGATTTAATTTTATCAACTAAACCTCTTTTTACGAACCCTTGAGAAGTAATTAAAAGTGTTTTTCTACCATTTATATACTTATCAATATTAGCTAGTTCATTATCGCCATACACTATTTTAGTAGGCATATTATAAGCGAAATTATTATTCATCAAAATCTACTCACTTTTACAACATCAAGTGGTGGTCTTGGTGTTTCATCATCAAGACCACATTTAACACAAATAAATTTAACTTGTGAAGTTTTTTTAATATCATTCATAATATCTGAAAATCTATCTAAGCTAGTTATTAACTTTTCTTCAACTTCAATATTTGAAGCTTTAACAATATTGATATAATCAACATGACTTTGATAAGTATTTTGTCCACCTGTAGATTTATTCTGTTCATTATCAAACAATATATAAGTTAAATCTAAATCTTTATATCTACCAGCAGTTGTAAGACCACCCATATGCATAACAAACTCAGCATCACCACCACATACTACTACTTTTTTACCAGCCATTGCAGCACCAAGCCCAATACTTAAAGCTCCACCCATATTTCCTGCCATATAAAAGTTATCAGTATCTGGCATAAAACTATACATCTCTCTTGCTGTATTTCCTGTTGTTCCTATAAAAAGTGTATCTGTATCTTTAAACCTATTATTTAGATAAGTAAGATATTTACTCCTAGGAGTCAAAAAAGATAAATCTATTTTATGTTTATTCTCTAATTCTACCTTACTAAATGTATCTTTTTTGAGAATAGATATAGTCTGAGTAGTGTCACAAAGATTAATCTCTTCTATAGCTTTATCGATATTATCCTGACTTAGAATAGTATTTTTATAACCATAAGAGTCTATAAGTTTAGGAAGTTCTGTTGCTAAATGTTGATGTTGTATTTCACTATCCCCATCTTTATAAGTTCTCCAACTTGTAATAATAGGGAAAGTTATACCATAAGGTTTAAGTAAACTTGTAATACAACTTCCCATATTTGTCATACCTGAACTTTGAACTATAACAATTGGCTTTGCACCACTCATTTTTAGCCCACTAGCTACACTACAGGCAACCGCCTCACTAGCACATGGTAAATACTCTATATTTTTGCTATTTATAACTGCATTTATAATATTCTTTGCAAAACTACATGGCACAACACAAAGATGAGTATATTTTTCTTCTATTAGTTTATTAAGAAAGATATTTGTATCTAACATTATTTAGTTCCTGGAATAAGTTCTAAAATCTCTTTTATAGAGAGTAACTCTTTTTCAGCTTCTAAGCTTCTATCATTATCCAAAATTGATTTTGCAGTATTCATCATGCCTGGATAAGCAGCTCTCAACATATGATTTGCATATATTATTACATTTATACCTGCTCTACTTAACTCGTTGGCTGTAATTTGATTATAACTCGTTGGGACAACAATAATTGGAATAGTCTCATTGTACTCTCGTAAAATTTTACAAAATTCCAAAATCTCATTTGGCTCTTTTTTACGGGAATGTATCATAATGCCATCTGCACCAGCATTTATATATGCTTTTGCTCTAGTTATAGCATCATCCATACCTGCTTCAAGTATTAAACTTTCAATTCTAGCAATTATCATAAAATCATTAGTAACTTGAACTCTTTTACCCATTTCTATCTTATTTGAAAAATTTTCTATACTATCTTGAGTCTGTTTTACATCATTTCCAAAGAGTGAATTCTTTTTTAAACCTGTTTTATCTTCAATAATAACAGCACTTATTCCTGTTCGCTCTAATGTTCTAACAGTAAAAGCAAAATGTTCTGCAATTCCACCAGTATCTGCATCATAAATCATAGGTTTAGTTGTTACTTCAAAAATCTCATTAATGGTGTTAATTCTTGTACTTACATCAACAGCCTCAATATCTGGCTTACCCTTTGAAGTAGAATCAGTTAAAGAGCTTGACCACATACCATCATACTCTACTCCATTACTACCTTTTACATTTTCAACAATTAAACCACTTAAAGCATTATGCGATTCCATAATTCTAACTATATCTTTAGAATCAATCAATCTTCTCAATCTACTTCTTCTAATATCAGGAGTTGTTCCTATCTCTCTTAAAGATTTATTTAGCTGAGTAGATGATATGCCTTCTGTATATGCAATCTCAACGAGCTTCCCATCCCATTGAGATAAAGTATCAATTACTTGTTGTCTAATTTTTGCTTGTACTCCCTCCTTCCAATCATCTCCATGAACTACTATATCAGGTTTTATTTTGCTTAAGTTTGGTCTATAATCAAGTGTATTTTGGGGTATAACCTCTATTACACCTTTTATATTTTCTACTATATCTTTTCTCTGTTCATAAGTCATATATGGAAGTCGTTTATAACTTGCTATGGCTTTATCCGTTAAAAGACCAACCATCACATCACCTAATTTTGATGCCTCTTTTATTATATTCATATGTCCTGGGTGAATTAAATCTGCGCTCATTCCTATATATACTTTTTTACTCATCTATTTTTCCTCGTTATTATTATATTATATTTACTCATCCAATTTGAGGAACTAGTGAAAGTAATGATTTTATCAACTTTAAATCCATTTTTTTGTAATATTTTATTCCACTCTTTTAAAGAGTACCACTTTTCTATAAATGGACTATCAAAAGGATACATCCATCTTCCTCTATACTCTTGAATAGATTTAATATAACCTATAAATGAATTTGGATTTCTATCACATATTATAAAAATTCCATCATCTGATAATTTGCTATTTATCTCTCTTAGAGCTATATCTAAATATTTTACATGTTGTAAAACTTCTATTGTATATATTAAATCAAATTTTTTTTCAAAATTAATATTATATACATCACCTTTTCTAACCTCTTTATTGTTATAGAAATATGGGTCAATTCCATTTATATTTATATCTTTAAATTTATCTCTAAAATATCTTATATATTTGCCTTCACCACACCCTAAATCTAAAATATTAGTAGAATTATCCACATATATACCTAAAGTTTTTAAATACTCTTTAGAAGTTTCTGTAAAACCACTATCAACAACATGACTCTCAAATTTAAAACACTCACCTATCCAAAGATTACTATCTTCTATTAATGATACTTGATACTTGTCATTTTCTATTAATGCATCAAGATAGAACTTAACTCCCCAATTAATAGCACTATAAGGAGCATATAACCCTCCAAAAGGAACAGAACCAGGAAGAGAACCTTTTAAATTTTTATTTTCTTTAAATTGTTTTGATTTAAGATAGTAAAGAGTTTTTCTAGCTATCAAAAGATAATCTTCATCATTTGTTAGTTTATAAAGTTTAAAAGAAAGATTTGACCATTGTGCTAATCCTGTGATACATCTTTCACTATTAATACAATTAAAATTTTCATCATATTGAGAACATAATAATAAATCATTATTACTATTTATAGCTTTAAACTTATCAGCATTTTTTAATAAAGCCGTTAATACTACTTTATCTTTAGTTAAGATATAATAATCATATAATCCCTCAAGAACATAGATTATTGTATGTAGTAATGGCTCTTCATCATCTGAAAATTTTAGATTATCAAAAAATCCATTTTCTAATTGACAATTCAATACCCATTTTATATGTTTAGTAGCAGAATCTCTATAGTTTGAATTATCTAATAACAATCCAGCTTTATAAAGTATAAATGATACTCTTGAATAGTAGCTATGAGCAATATTATTAAATCCGTATTGTCTCCAACTACCATCACTATCTTGAACATCACATAACCATTTAGAAGCTTTTATTATTGAGTGCTTATATCTATCTTTTAAACTTACTTCTATATCTTCTAATTCATAAATAGCTACTAATCCATATAAAACTTGTCCCGTATCAAATACCAACTCTATATCATTATCTATATCAGTAAATGCACCATTATCTTTTTGAACAGATAGTAACCATTTACCTGCTTTTAAAGCAGACTCTTTATAACCTTCATCATTTGTCAAATTATAAACATCTAACAGCGTTGGTATAATATAACCTGTAGTTTCAATATAACTTTTATCCCAACCTTTTTTATATAAATAAAAGCCTCTTGAATATCCATTATCTAAACCCTGACTTTGTGCTTTTAGTAACCAATCAGAAGCCATTTTTATATGAGTAATATTATCATAAATATCTTCATTTCTCATACCTATTATAAATTCTCTAAAAGCTATAGGGTTCCTAAATAATGATGAAAATAATAATTTTAGTTTTGATAATCTTTTTCTCACTTTAAAACTCCACAAAAATCTAAATTTGTTTTTATATTTAACCCTTTAAACTCTTTATGAGCCACCAAAAAAGTTACTATATCTGCATCTTCTAATGCTTTTTTATAATCAATAATTTCAAAATCTTTAAACTTTTCTATATTAGGTTCAACAGCTAAAATATCTAACCCCTCAGCGATAAGCTTTTTCGTAATATATAAAGCAGGGGATTCTCTAAGATCATCTATATTTGGCTTAAAAGCAAGTCCCATACAAGCAATCTTTGCTTTTCTTCCATTCTCTTTTTCAAATACTAAAGCTTCATTTTTAATCTTCTCTATAGCCCATTCTGTTTTATAACTGTTTACTTCTCTTGCCGTTCTTATAATCTTAGCATCCTCTCCACCTGCATGAACTATAAACCATGGATCAACTGCTATGCAATGTCCACCAACTCCTGCACTAGGTTGCAATATATTTACTCTTGGATGTCTATTTGTAAGTTTGATTAACTCCCAAACATCTATATCAAATTTATCACAAAGTATGCTAAGTTCATTTGCAAATGCTATATTCGTATCTCTAAAACTATTTTCTGTGAGTTTTGCCATCTCTGCTGTTCTTGCATCTGTACTTAAAACTTCTCCACTTACAAAAGTATTATAAAATTCTACTGTTTTTTGAGTTGCCTCTAAAGTAATTCCACCTACAATTCTATCATTTTCTACAAGTTCTCTCATGATTTGCCCTGGTAAAACTCTCTCTGGACAATGAGCTATAAAAATTTTTGAAGTATCTATACCATCTTTTTTAAATACCTCTTCTATCTTATTTGTAGTTCCAACGGGTGAAGTAGATTCTAATATTATTATATTATTATCTTCAATATAAGGAACAATAGATTTAGTAGCAGATAGTATATAATCTATATTTGGAATAAATCCATCATGAAATGGTGTGGGTACAGCTAATATAAATATATCTGCTTTACAAGGAGTTAAACTTGCTTTTAAATTTCCACTATTTACAGCACTTTTAACAAAAGTATCAAGTTCAGGTTCTACTATATGTATCTCTCCAAGATTAATAGTATCTACTGTTGTTTTTACTACATCTACCCCATGTACCTTATAACCTCTATTTGCTAAAAGTGATGCTGTTGGTAATCCTATATATCCTAATCCAATTACACATATTTTTTTATTCATTATTTTTTAAAAACTCCACAATTCTTTTAGATGCTTTCCCATCTCCATACGGATTAGATGCTCTACTCATTTTATCATATTCTAATCTATTATTAATTAATTTCTCTGCCTCTTCTACTATTTTAATCCTATTTGTACCAACTAGTTTTACCGTTCCAGCATCAATTGCTTCAGGTCTTTCTGTTGTATCTCTCATAACTAATACTGGTTTTCCTAAACTTGGTGCTTCTTCTTGTACTCCACCACTATCTGTAATTATAAAATATGACTTACTCATTAGATAAATAAACTCTTGATACTCCAGAGGTTCTATTAAATATATATTTTCTATATTAGAGAGAATCTCTTTGACTGGTTTTTGTACATTTGGATTTAAATGTACAGGATAAACTATATCTATATCACTATTTTGTAATGCTAATTCTTTTAAAGCTTCACATATATTTATAAACTTTTGACCATGATTTTCTCTTCTATGACCAGTAACTAAGATAATTTTCTTATTTATATTTAATTGATAATTTAAACTAGCTAATCTATTTAATATTTTACTCTCTAAATCTTTATTTAGTCCAATTTTTTTAAGTGCTAAAAACAGTGCATCAATAACAGTATTACCTGTAACTATAATATCTTTCTCTTTTTTATTCTCTTTTAATAGATTTATTTTTGATGTTAAAGTTGGTGCAAAATGATAATTTGCTAAAACACCTGTAATTTGACGATTAGCCTCTTCTGGCCAAGGACTATAAAGATTATCTGTTCTAAGTCCTGCTTCAATATGTCCTATTTTTATCTGTTGATAAAAAGCTCCTAAAGATGAAGTAAATGTTGTAGTTGTATCACCATGAACTAAAACAATATCTGGTTTGAAATCATTTAAGACATCTTTTATTCCCAATAGTATATTAGCTGTAATATTATATAAATCTTGATTTGGTTTCATAATATTTAAATCATAATCTGGAATTATTTCAAATAAATTTAATACCTGATCTAACATCTCCCTATGTTGAGCTGTAACACACACTTTTATATTAAAACTATCTATGTTTTTTTGAAACTCTTTTACAAGTGGAGCCATTTTAATTGCTTCTGGTCGTGTCCCAAAAATTAATAATATTTTTTTCTTCATTAATTTATCACAACCTCCATGTAGCATCACTAACCACACCCTTTACATCTATTAAAATCAAATTACCATTAGACATACTCTTATATTCATTAGTTGAAATCTCTTTAAACTTACTATGTCCAACTGCCACAACTATAGAATCATATCTATTAGAATCTAACGGCAACTCATCAATAAAATTAAGATTTTTACTCTCTCTATCACTCTTATCTACCCAATAATCATAAACATCAACTTGACATTCAAACTCTTCAAGTTCATTAATTATATCAAGAACTTTAGAGTTTCTCATATCTGGGCAATCCTCTTTAAAAGTTACTCCCATTACCAAAACTTTAGAACCTTTAAGTTTTTTATCCTCTTTTATCATAAATTTAATAGTCTTATCTGATATTAATTTACTCATAGAGTTATTAATCTGTCTTGCACCTAATATTAAATTTGGCATATATCCCAAACTTTGGGCTTTGTGAGTAAGGTAGTATGGATCAACTCCTATACAGTGTCCTCCTACAAGCCCAGGGTTTAGTTTGATAAAGTTCCATTTTGTTGAGGCTGCTTCTATTACATCTTTTGTATTAATATCCATTAAATCAAATATTTGTGCTAGTTCATTAATAAGGGCAATATTTACATCTCTTTGGGTATTTTCTATCACTTTACTAGCTTCTGCTACTTTTATACTTGATGCTTTGTAAGTTCCTGCTGTGATGATTGTTTTATATAAATCATCTACTTTGGTAGCAATTTCTAGTGTGCTTCCTGATGTTACTTTTAATATTTTTGTAACAGTATGTTCTTTATCTCCTGGATTAATTCGTTCAGGTGAGTATCCACAAAAAAAGTCTTGATTAAACTTTAATCCACTTTTTTCTAAGAGTGGCACACATACCTCTTCGGTAACCCCTGGATAGACTGTACTTTCATAAATTACAATATCATCTTTTTTTAATATTGAAGCTATACTTTGGGTTGATTTAATAATTGGTGTTAAATCAGGTTCATTAGAAGAATCTATTGGAGTTGGTACTGTAACAATATATATATTAGAATTTTTTATATCCTCTAAATTTGAGCTATATTTAATATTATCTTTTATCTCAATAAGTTGGGGTTTATCAAGCTCTAAAGTTCTATCAAAATCACTATTTAATTCATCTATTCTATCTTGGTTTATATCAAATCCAACTACTTTATAACCCTTTTTAGCAAAAGCATGGGCTAATGGTAATCCAACATAACCCAAACCTATTATAGCTATTTTATCCAACTCTTACTCTCCCTAACTCTCAAAAATATGGGAAATCTTGGCTTCCCATACTTTGTAATATTTTGATATTTAATTGTAATAATATCACCAATTTTAGGTGGTTTTTTTCTATCTTTTAGTTTTAATCCACTACCTACATTAAACTCTATACCATTATCTAATTTACACTTAATAGAACCGACTAGCCCTTTAAATTTACCTTTGCCATCTTTATAGCCAATAACTCTACACTCACTATCTTTAAAGCTTTTTACTTTTAATGCTTTATTTGTTCTTTTATCAATATATGGAGATTTTGGGTCTCTTACTACTACACCCTCACCACCTTTAGCTTCAATCTCTTTTAAAAACTTTTCAAGATGTTCTCTATTCTTAACTTTTATTTGTGATATTATATTTATAATTTTACTATTATAAGGCTTTAGTTTAGATAACCTTTGATATAAATCTCCTTGGGCATTGGGGAGTTCAAAAATATAGTGTTTTATCTGCTTCCATTTAGCAGATGGAGTTTTATCTCTGACTATTGAACTTATATTTTCAAAATCTCCTCTTTTACTCCAAAGCTCTCCATCAATCTCAAATGGTGGATAATCTTTGATAAACCATTTTGGGGCATTAATAATTTTACCACCTCTACTAAGTAGATTTTTGCCATTCCAATATGCCCTAACTCCATCAAGCTTTTCACTCATTACCCAACCTGTGATATTTTGCTCTTTATAGACTTTTAAAAGAAGTAATTTTGGCTTTTGGGCAGATAGTGATAAACTAAATAGTATTACAAATATAATTAATTTCATTTTCTATCTTCTATATATTTTTCTATACTTCTTAAAATAGTTTCAATCTCATAAAAAACATCTATCGCTATTTTAATACCATCTATAATCTCATCTTCATCATTTGGATATTCATGAGTGAGTTGATTTCTAAGTTTTCTATACTCAAACCATTTATTAGCATTATCTATAATTTCAAATTTTTCTAACTTATCTAAAACATCTAGAAGAGACATATTATCTCTATATTCACCTATATCATCTAAAAAAACTTTAAATAATTTTTCTCCCATAATATCTTGAAGCTTAATAAATCTATAAATAAAGGTATCAATTACTTTTATTTTTTCAAAATTTTCAAAAATATCACTATC
>JAMOOQ010000044.1 GCA_027100635.1 Campylobacteraceae bacterium
AGCCTAAATGCCCTAATTTTTTTGTTTTTATTTTATTTATTTTTGTAAAACAGATGGTATATTCCTAATATATATATTTATTTCTTATTATATTACTTTAAGTTTATAGGGGTGATGAATGTCAGTTATAAGTATCTTCTATAGCATTGATTATGGCATTATTGCGTTGTCGTTTGGTTTTAGATTTATCAAAAAGCTCTTCTAAAGTTTTATCTTTATCTGATTTATAGAGATTATTTCTTTCTATTCCTCTATTGACAACATGAAGAAATCCTGCCAAGTCTATTCGTGGTTGTCTTCCCATTTTTTATCTTAGATTATTTTTGGAGCATTATAGTATAAAAAGTGGAAATTCAATACACGGTACTTAGATTAGATTTTTAGATTTGTACTTTGTGAAAAAAAGGCATTAACAACATCTCTCATTTTATTTGGATTAACAATTGTATTAACTTCATTTCTAAAGGCTGAGGCTTCTGAATATCCACCTTTTGAGTATGTATGTAGATGTTTACGAAAAAGTATCACACCATATTCTCCATAAAATTTTATCATTTGATCAAAGTGTTCAAGTACAACCTCTTTGATAAGAGCATCGCTTACGCTATCAACTCCCTCTTTTATTTGATGAAAAATCCATGGTTTTCCAATTGCACCTCGTCCAATCATTAATCCATCTGCTTGAGTATATTCTTGAACCCATTTTGCTTTTTGAGGTGTATCAATATCTCCATTTGCAATTACAGGGATATTTATATACTCTTTAATCTCTTTTATTGCTTCATAATCAACTTCTGATTTAAATTTTCCAGCACGAGTTCGCCCATGAACAGCAATAAAATCAGCTCCACTATCTTCGCATAATTTAGCTATTTCAAGGTGGTTCTTTTTTTCAAATCCTAAACGAATTTTAACAGAAGTAAGAGGTTTATTTGAATATCTTTTAATTGTTTCTATACTTCTTGCCATTTTTGGTAAATCTGTTAATAATGCACTTCCAGATAGATTATTTACCACTTTTGGCACAGGGCATCCACAATTTAAATCAATTATATCTATACCATCTTTATCATTTAAAATCTCAACAGCTCTTTTTATAATATCTTCTTGAGAACCTGCAAGTTGAATAGAATAAGGGGTTTCTAGTGGGCTTTTTTCTAACATTTTAAAAGTTTTTTTACTATTATAAGCTAGGGCATTTGAACTAATCATCTCACTTACAGTTAAATCTGCTCCAAATTTTTTAACAACTGAACGAAAGGGAAGGTCTGTAAACCCCGCAAGAGGGGCTAAGGCGTAGATAGGTTTAGAAAAATCAATGAGCATTACAAACTGTTTGTTTATCAATAAAATCTTCTAGCTTAAAGTGATAGTTACTATTTCTTAGTTCTAATAAAGCTCTATATCTTTTAAATTCATCATCTCTTTGTTCTTCAAGGAACTCTTCAATATATTCTATTCTTTCATATTCAAATAAGATACATAAATAAGCATTTTCTGCTTTTTCTGTAATTTTTCTATAATTATTAAATAATCCAATATTATCTGTTGGTGTAAATTTATTTAAAGTTGTTAAAGATAATCTCATATAATCTTCACATTCAAATTTAAATGCTATAACAAATTTATCTAGCATATCTTTTTCAAAGTCAATCTTTTCTCCAGCATCAACACGGTCAAGCATTAAATAAAAATCTTGAATTGTTAAAAGTTTAACATATTTAAATGCATCTGAGAATGAAGCAGTCTTAATAAATAGAGATATAGCTTTTGCTAGTACTTTATCTGAATGACCCTCTTTTGAATGCAATACCTCTTCTATATATTCTGGAGATACTTGTAATCTATTGATACTATTTTGAATTACAAGAGGATTTTCCTTTGATAAAACTTTATTAAGCTTTTTCTCTTTTAAATCAATATATTTACCTAAATTAATATCTTTTACAATATCTAAAACACCCACGAACTTATCATCAAGTCCTTCTGCCGAACCATTAACTTCTATATTTGACATATTTAGGATAGAAGCACATTTTTTCATATCATTTTTAAGATATTTCTTTTTTTTAGGCTCTTTTAAAATAGACCAATATAAAGCATCTTTTAGAGTATCAGTATCTTTTACCCATTTTTTCAATCTCATATGATTCTTAAAACCATAATACATCATATGAAATACGGAACTAAGTAATAAAATAAACATAGGGATAGTAATCCATACAGCTATCGGAAAATTTAAAGATTGACCATATATAGTAGTTTCATAATTAGCGGGGCTTATGACTGTATATACAAAAGCAGCAACTATTACAATCAGAGCCAAAGAGGCGATAATATAAAGATTTATTCTCATTTAGTATCCTTTAAAATTTTTTCATTTATCTTACGACATGTTATACAAAATCTTGCAAAGTTTTTGACCTCTAATCTATTCATATCAATTAACTCCTCACACATCTCACATATGCCATAAGTATTATTTTTTATTTTATCTAAAGAAAGTTCAATTTCACTTAGTTCTTTAAATTGCTGTGCTAGTATTGCACTATCAACACAAGTCTCCACAGATACAGCTGCATGATCACCTTCATCATTTAAGTCTGAACTTCGCATATCTATAATCTCTTTCTCCGTCTCTGCAAGATTTTGTATAATCTTTTTTTTACGAAGAATCAATTTATTTTTAAACTCTTGTAAATTTTCTTTTGTTAGCATATTGTAACTCCTTGATATATTTTATTTATGATATGGATGATTATTTATAATAGTTAATCCTCTAAATATCTGTTCCATTAATACAACTTTAATTAGCTTGTGTGAAAGCGTGATTTTACCCATAGATATTTGACTATTACATCTATTTATAAACTTTTTTTCAAAACCATAAGCACCACCTATAAAAAAATTAATACTAGATTTATCTCTAAGTAAATCTGCAAATTGATAAGTATCCACCTCTTTACTTGATGGATCTAATGCGATATTATATCCATTATTAAGATATTTATCTAAAGCAATTGAATAGCTATCTTGTGCTTTAAGAGGAGAGATATGTTGTGCTTTAGATATATCTTTATTAAAAACCTCAATAATATTGACTTCAACAAAGGTTTTACTTATTTTTTTGTAATGTTCAATCAAAGGGGTATATATAGATTCTTTTGATTTTTTATCTACTATAATAATATTTATTTTCATAAGTTGTATTATAAAAAGATAAGATAAAAATATGTTTAATTCTCCCAAATTTTATATCATTGTTAATCACTTTTTGTTAAAATACCGTAAACTTTAACAATAAGGAACAAAATGGTAAAAAAAATAGTTATATCAATGATAGTTATATTAGTTCTAGCAATAGGAGGAATATTCTTTATGAACTCAGAAGATAAGTATGATGCATCAAAATATTCATTAAAATTAACAGATGGATTTAATAGAGGATCTATGATGACATTTAATCTTTTGGATCAATTTGATAAAGATATCTCATTAGACAGCAGTACTCAAAAATTAATTGTAGTATTTTCAAAAGAGATGGGTCATATTGCTAATAATTTTATTAGTTCTCAACCAAAAAAGTTTTTAGAATCAAAAGGAGTTATGCTTGTGGCAGATATTAGTAAAATGCCTGTTGTGATAAGAAATACATTTGCTTTGCCATCATTAAGAAAAAGTGAATATCCAACAACCTTAATTTATGATTCAAAAATATCAGATGTTTTAAAAAATGGTAAATCAGGTGATAAAATATTTTTTATAACTTTGGAGAATAATAGAATTAAAAGTGTAAGTGATGGTTTAACTGCTAAAGATATAGAGAGCTTTTTAAAGTAACGATAAGAGATTTTGAATCAAGTTCAGAATGACAAACAATCATTGCAGAATGACAAATAACTATTCACAATTTAGAATCACAAATAATTATCATTCCGTGCTTGACACGGAATCTCAATTTTTATTTAATTAACAATTACCTGAAATAATAAAATTAACAACTTTTTCAACATAAGCATTATGTTTATTCTCTTTTGAATATACAATATATAATTTTCTTTTCATTGTGTATCCTCTAATTTTTGACTCGAAAAGTTCACCTTTTCTAACCTCATCAGATATAGCATGTTTTGATATAATAGATACCACAGGAGATAATCCTACACCTTTTTTACTTCTTTTTATAGTTTGAAGTACAGATGTCGTATTACTAACTTCACTTAATACATTAAAACTTTTACAAGATACTCCAAGTTCTTCAAATACCTCTGAAATTATTCTTCTAGTGTGAGAACCTTCTTCTCTACATATCCATCTAAAATCATATAACTCTTCTGTACTAAGTACTTTTGGAATCTGTGAATTAGAAAATACTACAAGTTCATCCTCTATCCATTCTCTATATATTAAAGAATCATCAATAATTGGAGACTCAATAAGACCTAAATCTAATTTTCTATCTTTTATATTTTGAACAATAACATCACTAACTTGAACACTAAGATTAATATCATTTCCAATTGTTTCACTTATTGTATTTAAACAATCTCCTGGAACAATATAATTTCCAATAGTAAAAGAAGCACCTAATCTAAAAGTAATCTCTTTGTTCATAATTTTTAATATATCTT
Organism: Campylobacteraceae bacterium; assembly: GCA_027100635.1. Lineage (GTDB taxonomy): Bacteria > Campylobacterota > Campylobacteria > Campylobacterales > Sulfurovaceae > FS08-3. The sequence goes on from JAMOOQ010000044.1 coordinate 4,632, forward strand.
TTTCTGCTGCATGAATACTTTTTTCTATTGCAACAGCTACTTTATAAAGAGCATCACCTTCACTAGTTAATTTTATACCATTTTTTTTTCTTTCTATAATTTTAGCATCTAAATATTTTTCTATATATTTAATCTGTTGAGTTACTGCTGGTTGTGATATTCCAAGCTTTGCAGAAGCTCTAGAAAAACTTCTTTCTCTTGAAACAGTTAAAAATGTTTCCAATTTAACAAAATCTTTTAACATAAGAATCCTTTACTTTAATAGATACCTTGTATCTATAATGGTTATTATATCAAATTATAATTAAAAAACAAGATAAGATATAGTTATTTAGTTATTTTTGTTTTATAATTACTTATATTACCATTATAAATTAATTATTTTAGAGATATAATCTATCTATTAGAGGGGTCAAGATGAAACATATATTAGGTAACTTAAATCAATCATAAAAAGAGGTTTGTAGAGCAATATCAATGAATTATGCTTTTGGACACGGTGCTTTAGCTCCCTATATTAGGGAGAGGCTATAAAGCCATCTCGTCTGAAAAAAATTCTTTATTTCATTGGCATTGGGCTGTAGAGTACTATATTGATGTCATTGGAATTGACCCAAGAAATACACTATAACTCTCATATTTACAAATAAATCAGCTAGAGAGATGGCGGCGCGTAGTTGTGCATTGGCTTTAATAAGTTAAGAGGTTGTTTATCTTCCATTATAATGTACTTTTTATAAGTTTGGTTTAATTTTTTTAAAATTTAATATAAAAAAACTTGGACGAAAAAAAATTAAAATAAGTTAATTTATTTTCGTCTTCTATAGCTTAATGCTTCTAATAAATCCATTTTTTGAATTAGTTGATGGGAGTTAATATCTGCAATTGTTCTTGCTGTTTTTTTGATACTAGCTATGCTTCTGTGAGTTAATGCGAACTTATTTATAGCACTATTTAAGATTTTAATTGCATCATCTTCAAATATACAAAATTTATCAATCTCATTTTCTAAGAGTTTTCCATTAAGTCTATCTTGCCCTCTCTCTTTTTGTCTACTAAATACATCTATCACTTTTGTGTGCATATTGCTAGAGCTTATATCTCCCACATCATCTACACTAATCTCTTGCATCACTACAAAAATATCAATTCTATCTAAAAATGGGTCAGAAAGTTTATTTTGATACCTTTTGATTTCTAAATCACTACATCTACACTCTCGTACTTTTGACAATAAATTTCCACAGGGGCATGGGTTCATAGCTCCAACAAACATAATATCAGCCTCATATTCAATCTTTGCATTTACCCTTGAAATATTTACTTTTCTATCTTGAAGAGGTTCTCTAAGTGCTTCAAGAATTGGTTTTGCAAAATGAGGAAGTTCATCAAAAAATAAAATTCCACTATGAGCAAGTGCAACCTCTCCAATTTTAGCATTAAGTGAGCCACCACCAAAAATTGATGCACTTGTTGCCGTGTGGTGAGGAGAACGAAGAGGTCTTTTTGGTAAGAAATCAGGAGTTACGCCATCTAAAAATTGATGTTTTGCAATACTTAACATCTCTTTTTTATTTAAAGGTGGCAATATATATTTAAATCGTTTAGCTATCATACTTTTACCACATCCAGGGCTTCCCTCCATCAAAAAATTGTGCATCCCACTAGCAGAGATAAGAGCTGCCCTTTTTGCAATATTTTGACCTTTTATATCAATAAAATCGATCTCATACTCTTTATTATAATAAAATTTTTGGTCATTAATTAATAGATTTAAAGCATTATAGTCATATTTAAGAGTTGGTGTTTGATAATCATTTGATGAAATTGCTCTAATAGCTTCAGATAACTTATCCACAGCAATAAACTTAATTTCTGGAATATGTTGTAAATATGATATTGCATCTTTTGGAACAATAGCTTTTTTAATAAGATTCTGTTCCTTTAGAGATAATATAATTGGAAACAACATTGAACTTGATTTAACCTTTCCATCTAGTCCAAGTTCTCCAAATATAAAAATATCATTATCTTTTATTTCAACTTTATTTAAAGCAATAAGCAGTGCAATTGGCAAATCAAAATGTGTTCCACTCTTTTTTATATCACTAGGGGATAGATTAACTGTGATTTTTAATGGAGGAAAAACAAATTCATTAGTCAGCAAAGCCGATTTTACTCTCTCTTTTGACTCTTGAATATCATTACTAGCAAGTCCAACCACGGCAAATCCTGGTAAACCTTTTGTAAAAGTTGCCTCAACATCTATAAGTTTTGCATTTGTACCCTCTAAAGATGCACATTTAAATTTATTTATAATCATATTGTAATATTCTCAATCATATCTATCTCACCATTTTTAATTATCAAAGCATCTATACAAAAAGCAAGATTAGTAAGTTTTTTCTGCTTTAAATAATATTGAGAAGATTTGATTATTTTGCGTAATTTAAGAGGTGTAATATTATAAATTGGTTCATAGTTATTATTAGAGCTACTTTTCACCTCTATAAAATGTATAATTTCATCTTTTATTGCAATAATATCAATCTCACCCATCTTTTTTGCATAAAAATTTCTATCCATAATTCTAAAGCCATTATTTTCTAAAAACTTTGTGGCTAAATCTTCACTTTGATTTCCAAAGATTTTAAATTGATTTCTATCCATAAAGCTTTTGTTTACTCATCCACCAATAAAAAGCAAAATTTAAACTTGGAGCATTTGCAATATTTTCATTAAAAATCATCTCTTGCATCTGCTTAATATCCATCTCAATAACCTCAATTAACTCCATATCAACTCCTCCACCATCTGAGACTTTCATATTATCATCAACTTCACAATAATAAAGAGTTTGTTTATTTCCTGAATGACCTAAATCAACACGATAAGATGTAACTTTAGAGATATTATCAAGTTCAACTTTATATCCACACTCCTCTAAAATCTCCTCTTGGGCTATCTCTACAAGAGTTTTATCTTTATCAACTAATCCTGCACAAAGTTCAACAGTTATTCCATCTTGATTGTGAATATACACAGGTGGTCTAAATTGCTTTACCAATATAAATCTCTTTTTAGTTTTGTGATAAATCAATATAGCCACACTATCGTGAGCTGACACAATTTCCCAACTTTTTTTAATATCATTTTGAAGAAAAGAGACCAATGATGATTTTATATATTTTGGATTTTCTAGTTTATTAAGCTTAAATTCTCTAATATTATTAAGCATTATATTTTATCCTTTACTTTTAGAATTATAATCTACACTACAACCATCATATATATTCCATATATAAACGGCTGGTTTCTTTTTGCTTAGTGCTAAAATTCTATTTTTGGCTTTTTTTGCACCTTTTATATTAACCACTCTTGTACCCATAACATCTACTGTTTTAAATTTTTTAGTTTTTAGTTTAATATGACGAGCAGGATTTACAGCTTTACCTCTAATATATAATCCAAAATGAAGATGTGGTCCAGTGCTTCTTCCTGTACTTCCTACATAACCAATAACTTGACCTTTCTTAACTCTACTTCCTCTTTTTGCTTTTAATCTACTTTGGTGAGCATATAGAGATACATAACCATTACTATGTTTAATTTTTATAACTTTACCATATCCACCCATCCAGCCAGAGTAAATAACTTTTCCATCTCCTGCTGCCATGATAGGTGTACCTCTTCTTGCACCAAAATCTATACCAAGATGAGGACGGTAACGATGCAATATTGGATGGTATCTTTTGTATGTAAATCTTGAAGTTACTCTAAGATGACGAAGAGGCATACGCATTCTATCATATATTGCTACTTTTTTTGTACCAACTTTATATTTAATAGTTCTTCCTGTATCACTATATTTATTTCCATCCTTATCCATAAAACCGAAGTGTTGTTTCCCACCAGTTTCAAGCATCGCAGATGTCATTTTTGGTGAATTTATAGGCTTTCCTAGTCTACTTTGTTGAGTATAAATAAATGCCATCAAATCATTTTTTTGAAGTTTCTTAAAGTTTATACCTTTTCTATTTTTAAAGAATCCTTTAAAATCAGTAGATAATCTTGAATAACGAAGCTCACTATTTATATCTTGACTAGGACTTTTTTTAAGATTCATAACAACTCTATACTCTCGTTCCATAAAAATTATAGGGATGATGTCAAATTTATATTTGTTTGTTTTATGAATTTTTATAAGTTGAACTTGCATCTCTTCACCGATTGGTATTAGTGATTGAAGTAAATTATTATTGTTATCTTTAAGTTCAAAAAAAGTATCACCACTTCGTATCTCTAAAAGCAATAATTTGTCCTCTTTTGATATAGAATTTAAAAGATCAGAAGGGATATTTTGTCTTTTTAAATATTCAGAGAATAACTCCCCTGTTTTCCAGCTATTTTCTGTAATTTTTGCACTATATAATGAAGATATAAGTAGTAACAGAATAATTAGGTTTTTCATAAACCCTCCAATTTTTCTAAATAATACTGTTGATTATAACTCAATTTAGATAACAACACTTGATACCTTCTGTTTACTATTTGTTATTATTTTCATATCAATTTTTTACTATCAAGAGCTTTTTTGCAAAAGATACAAATCTTCAATTATGCATATATTTTCTGATTATCTAATATTAATATTTTTAGTAGTATAATTTAGCCTAGATAATTATTTTTAATTTTTAAAGGATATATATGAAAAAAATTGCATTAATATTAATCGCTATATTATCAATACCAACTTTTGCAGGATTTTACCCAACTACTATAAATACAACAATATCATCTGTAGGAACAAATGAGGTAACTCTTAAAACTCCTCTTTCTGTGACTGGTATGAGTGGAGCAGTTATACATAATTATGGTAATAGACTTCAAGCAATTGTAGGTTATGTTGCACAAACTTCAGGTTCTAATGCTAGAACTATAAACTCAACAGCTATAATTCATTCAACTCTTCCAAATGTAAAAAATAAAATTAAAGTTGGAGATAGTGTTATTGGTGGCTATTTATATAATAATATTTTGCTACTTGCACCAAATGAAAATATCTACTCAACTATCACAAGAAGTAGTGATAAAAATTGGATACATCCTGATCTGTATGCAACATTTCTTTCTAAAGAGTCTGAAAACTCTCCAACAAAAGCAAATTTATTAACATTTGCAAAAGAGTATCAAGTTGGGCTTATCTATATTGTTAAAAAAAATACAGCAATTTTATATGATCCAATCAGCCAAAAGATAGTAAGTAAAAGAGCTATGGAGAATCTCCCCTCTGATGGTAATTTACCATTTTTTATGAGACTACCAGAGATTAAAACTGGAATTTTTGGTGGAAAAGCTAAGGGTAATTATTACCAAATAATGGACAGTATTCAGTGATAGATAAAAAACATTTAAATTATTTCAAAACTCTTGTAACAGAAGATAATGTATATAGTGATAAAGCACATTTGATTGCGTATAGTTATGATGCAACAAGAACACGATATGAACCTGATGCAGTTATATTTCCAAGAGATGAGCAAGATATAAAAGATATTTTGAAATATTGTAATGAGCATAAAATTATAATTACTCCAAGAGGTGCTGGTTCTGGTTTTACAGGTGGAGCATTACCTGCTAGCGGTGGGGTAATTCTTGCTTTTGAAAAGCATATGAATAAGATTATAGAGATTGATATGCAAAATATGTTGGCAATTGTTCAGCCAGGTGTAGTAAATATGGATTTACAAAAAGCTGCTGAAGAGGTGGGATTATTTTATCCTCCAGATCCAGCGAGTGAAGAGTACTCTACTTTAGGTGGTAATGTAAGTGAAAATGCAGGTGGTATGAGAGCTGCAAAATATGGGATTACCAAAGATTTTGTGATGGCTATTCGTGCTGTTTTACCTAGTGGTGAAGTTATTCGTGCTGGTAAAAAAACAATTAAAGATGTAGCTGGATATAATGTGGCTGGTATTTTGATTGCAAGTGAGGGAACATTAGCCGTAACAACTGAAATTACCTTAAAACTTATACCAAAGCCAAGATTTAAGCAAACATATATGGGTATTTTCCCTGATGTTACAAGTGCAATGAATGCTGTATTTAAATCTTTGGCGAGTGGGGCAAACCCTGTAGCTATGGAGTTTTTGGATGCTTTGGTTATTCAGGCTCTTAGAGAAAAGTTAAATGTAAATCTACCCTCTGACGCAGGAGCAGTTCTTGTGGGTGATGTTGATGGAAATCTTGAAGATGAGATAAAGTTTCAATTAGATACTCTTAGCAAATCATTTAAAGAGAATGGTGCAACAAAATTTATTGTGGCAAATGATGAAAAAGAGGCTAAAGAGCTTTGGTTTGCAAGAAAAAATGCCTCTCCATCAATTACAATCTTTGGTACAAAAAAGCTTAACGAAGATATATCAGTTCCAAGAAGTAAATTACCAATTGCACTTGAAGGGATATACAAGATAGGTAAAAAGTATAATTTAACGGTTCCATGTTTTGGTCATGCAGGAGATGGTAATATCCATGTAAATGTTATGGTTAAAGATAAAAATAACGAGAAAGAGATGGAAGATGGACATAAAGCTATAGAGGAGATTTTTCAATTTGTGGTAGATTTAGAGGGAACTTTAAGTGGAGAACACGGAATTGGAACATCAAAAGCACCATATATGAAAATTGCATTTAATGAGATAGAGATGAATCTTTTTAGAAGTATTAAAAAAGCATTTGACCCAAATAATATCCTAAATCCTAATAAAATGGGATTATAAGGTATTTGATTGAAAATATATCGTTTAAGTGATAAGAATAATAATAAAAAACTTTTAAAAGAGTTAAATGTCCAAGGTGCTGGAGTATCTATTATGTCTAAAAAGATGCAATTATATATCTTTCAGATAAAAGATATGTCAACTCCTGCACTAAATATTTTAAAACAAGATGCTTTAAGTATAGGAGCAGAATTAGCTGTGCCAAGTGGAGTAATTACTTGTGAGAAAAGCTCTTATGATGCGATACTTATTGGAAATAAAAAACATATTGAGATACTTTCTAAAAAAGAGTTAGCACAACCTTTTGGACTTAAAACTTTGGCAAAAGAGCTTAAAAAATATCTTTTAATTAAATCATATCCTATTCAAATTATGGGTGTGATTAATGCAAATAGTGATAGTTTTTTTAATGGTAGCAGATTTCAGGATAAAAATGCAATAGATAGATGTTTGCAGATGATAGAAGATGGTGCTGAGATTATTGATATTGGTGGTGTTTCAAGCCGTCCAAATGCAGATATTGTGAGCCAAGAAGAGGAACTTAAAAGAGTTCAACCAATTTGTGATATGATTAAATCTCAAAAACTCTATAAAAAAGCAATATTTAGTATAGATAGTTATTCTCCAAAAGTTATAGAGTATGCTCTAAATTGTGGCTTTAAAATCATCAATGATATTACAGGTGCAAAAGATGAAAAAGTTATTAAACTAGCAGTAAAATATGGTGTAAAACTATCTATAATGCATATGCAAGGTGACCCTCAGAATATGCAAAACAACCCTCAATATAACGATATTATCACAGAAGTTGGTGAGTTTTTTGAGCAACAAATTATAAAATGTGAAGAGTTAGGGCTTGATAGAGAATCTATTATTCTTGATGTTGGGATTGGATTTGGTAAAACTTTAAATCATAATCTTAGACTAATAAAAAATCTAAAAGAGTTTACTAAATTTGGTTGTGAGGTTCTAATTGGGGCAAGTAGAAAATCTATGATAGATATGATAATCCCCACACCAATAGAAGAGAGATTAGCAGGAACAATTGCTATTCATCTTGAATCATTGAATAATGGGGCTAATATTATTAGATGCCACGATGTAAAAGAACATAAACAAGCGATTGAAATACATAAAGCGATAGGAGATTGTTCTTGAAACAAAAAAAATATTTTAAAAGACAGATAGATATGTGGGGCAAAGAGACCCAAAAAAATTTAAAAGATAAAAAAATTGTTATTATTGGAGCTGGTGGATTAGGTTCATCTTTGATGTTAGCTCTTGGGACTAGTGGAATTGGTGTTGTTGATATTGTTGATTTTGATGATGTTAGTACTCATAATATCCATAGACAAATCTCATTTACACTAAAAGATAAAGATAAAAATAAGGCACTAATAAACTCTAAATTAATAAAAGCAAAATCTCCATTTGTAAAATCAACCCCATATAATATGAAATTTGCTGAGTTTATGACACAAAGTAATAACAAATATGACTTAATAATTGATGCAACTGATAATCTTCAAACAAGAGAAGAGATTGATTCTTATGCTAAATCATCAAATACTCCATGGATTTATGGAAGCGTTGAAGCATTTAATGGACAAGTATGTTTTTTTGAAAATAGTAGTTTTAGTGTTTTTAATATATCAAATCATAAACCTGATGGAAATATCGCTCCAATGGTTATGCATATCGCCTCACTTCAAGCAAATATGGCAATTCGCTATCTAGCAGGATTAACTGTGGATAAAGATAAGTTATATTATCTATATTTTAATGATTTAGGGGAGTTAATAACTCAAAAATTTGGTATGCCAAAATAGAGTTGTTGAGAAGTTACTCATTTAATTCACACAAATTAATTTACAAGAAGTTTTTAAACAATTTATTTTAGATTTGACAGATGATGATATGTGGGTAATAATAGATTCAGATTGTGAGAAAAAACTTGAAAATAGAGTATAATTTTGATTTTCAAAGACATTTTGGAACTATATCCATATAAATTTAGACAATCATTTTATTATGAAGATAAAAATATACGAGATATGATTTTTAAAGGCTATACAATTGCTTATATTAGATATTTTTAAATGGCAAGATAGATAATCTTATTCTCTTAATTTAAAGCTATCTATTCATCTTCTTTATCTATTCATCAAACCAATCTATTAGCAATATTTAGATAAAATCACATAAATTAATAAATATAGCAAGAGGTTATTTTGAAAAATTTAGAAAATTATATGTTAAAAGCTACCACTCTTGAAGCACTTGAAAAGGTTAGAGTAGAGCTATTTGGTAAAAAAGGTTTATTATCAAAAGAGTTTATTAAGCTCAAAGATATACCAGGACGAGAAAAAAGAGCATTTGCAGAGAATTTAAATAAACAAAAAGCATCACTTCAAAAGAGTTTTGATAAGCATTATGAAACTTTGAAAGCTAAGGCAATTCGGGCATTATTACTTAGTGAAAAGATTGATGTTTCACTTTATTCAAATATCTCAAACAAGGGTGCATTACATCCTGTAACAGAGACTATGGATAAGATTATAGATTATTTTGTGGCGATGAATTTTGCAGTTCACAATGGACCAATGATAGAGGATGATTTTCATAATTTTGAAGCATTAAATCTTCCTACTCATCACCCAGCAAGAGATATGCAAGATACATTCTTTTGTAATGATGGAAAGCTTCTTAGAACGCACACTTCTCCAGTTCAAATTAGAACAATGTTAAAAGAGACTCCTCCAATTAGAATGATTGCCCCTGGAAGTGTGTTTAGAAGAGATTATGATGTAACTCATACTCCAATGTTTCATCAAATTGAAGGTCTTGTTGTTGATAAAGAGGGTGTTGTAAGTTTTGCAAATCTTAAATCAATTTTAACAGACTTTTTACAATATATGTTTGGTGATGTTGAAGTTAGATTTAGACCTAGCTTTTTCCCTTTTACTGAGCCATCTTCTGAGGTTGATATATCTTGTATCTTCTGTGAGGGAGAGGGTTGTAGAATCTGTTCACATACAGGTTGGCTAGAGGTTCTAGGATGTGGAATTGTGGATGAGAATGTATTTAAAGCTGTTGGATATGAGAATGTTAGTGGTTATGCGTTTGGTTTAGGTATAGAGAGATTTGCTATGTTATTGCATAGAATACCTGATTTAAGAACTCTTTTTGAGGGTGATATTCGTTTATTGGAGCAGTTTGAATGATAGTAACAAAAAGTTGGTTAAATGAGTTTGTAGATTTAGATAGAATAGAGAATAGTGATATATACAAGGCTCTAAACTCTATAGGATTAGAAGTTGATAGTATTAATGATATAAATATTCCAGCAGGAGTGGTTGTTGGTAAAATTATATCTTGTGAAAAACATCCAAATGCAGATAAACTTAACCTTTGTCAAATAGATATAGGTTCAGATGAGAATCAACAAATTGTATGTGGAGCTTCTAATGTGGTGGATGCAGAATTTGTGGCAGTTGCAACTTTAGGAACAAAATTATCAGAAGATTTTGAGATAAAACCAGTTGTTCTTAGAGAAGTTGAGAGTAATGGTATGGTATGTTCGGCAAGTGAATTAGGGCTTCCTAATCTTGGTGATGGAATTATGATTTTAGATGATTCTATTGGTAAACTTATTATTGGAAAAGAGCTAAGTGAATATAAAAAAATTGCTGATACTATTATTGAGATTGAGCTAACTGCTAATCGTGGAGACTGTTTAAGTATTAATGGTGTGGCAAGAGATTTAAGAGTGGCTCTTAAGAGAAAATTAATATCAAAACCTTTTAATCCATTAAATGTGGAAGAGCTTCATGTTAATGATGTTGTTAATATTAATATGAAAGATTTTTTAAATGCAGATTTGAGCTATTCTCTTGTAACAATAGAAAATGTTAAATCTTCTCTTGTAATAGATTTAAGATTGGCAATTGTGAAAATTGACTCTAAAACAAATATTGATAAATTATTAAGATATTCTACACACTCAACTGGTGTAATTTTACGAAGTTACAAGGGTGAAGATTTTAAAAATGAGGAGGGTATGGTTAATATTGAGCTATCTTCAAGAGAGAGTGGAGTGGTTGAGATTTTATCAAAAGCTAAGCCTGTTTCGGTTTTAGGGATTTCACAAGTTGATAGCATAAAAGCTGAAGATACAACTAACAAAGTTCTGATAGAGGCATCTTATATTTATCCTGATTTAATTTTGGACTCTGTTGCAAAAAATAAATTTGAAACAGATGAGCTTTATTACAATACATCAAGAGGAAGTGAACCAGAACTATCTTTAGGAATTGAATATATTGCAAAACTTTTAGATTTGGTTGGTGAAGTTAAATTTTTAAATGGAACTCTTGATATTACATCTAATCGTAAAAGAGATATTGTTGAGGTTGATAATAGAACCGTTTGTAATATTATTGGTAAAGATGTTACAAAAAAAGAATCTATTACTATTTTAAAAAATTTGGGTTTTGAGATTGATGAGAGAAAAGATGAGATATTTATTGTAATAATTCCTCTTTTTAGACATGATGTTAAAAATCTTCAAGATATAATAGAAGAGATTGTAAGAATTATTGGTATTGACAATATCCCTAGTAAAACTCTTGAGTTTAAAGAGGCACTTAGAATAAATGATACTTCTAATAGATATAGAGCAAAAAAATTAATTAGAAATAGAGCAGTATCAGCGTCTTTTTATGAAAATTTATCATATATATTTGTAGATAGTAAAAAATTAGATAAATATGGATTTGATAGAGTTGAAAAATCTCTTGAAGTTACAAATCCAATTGCTGATGATTTTGACGCTTTAAGAACAACTATGATGATAAATATGCTTGATGCCGTAAAAAGAAATATAAGCTATAGTAAAAAATCAATTGCATTATTTGAGATTGGTAATATTTTTAATACTAAAAGAGAAGAGAAAGAGGTTATATCATTTATATACTCTGGTCAAAGCGAAAAAGAGAGTGTAATAAATAATGGAAAATCTCCTCAAATTAATTTTGAATCATTTGTAGAGAAGGTTTCATCAGTAATTGGTAATTTTGAACTTGTGGAATCTACTGTTAAAAATGAATTAATTCATCCATATCAATCTGCTGATATTATTATTAATTCTAAAGTTGTTGGTTACCTCTCAAAGCTTCACCCAGTGGCAAAAGAGAGTTATGGAATTTTTGATACATTTATAGCTCAAATTGATTTTGATGCAGTGATTCCAAAACATATTAATACTAATCCTATTTCTAACTTTCAAGGTGTTTATAAAGATTTAAGTATTGTAATAAATAAAAAATACACAGCAATTGATGTGATGAGATTTATAAAAGAGTCAGAAATTGATATGCTTAAAGATTTTTATTGTGTAGATATTTATGAAGATGAATCGTTGGAAGATAAAAAAAGTATGACTATTAGATTCTTTATTCAGTCATTAGAAAAAACACTTAAAGATAAAGATATAGAAGCACTGACTTTACTTATTTTAAAAAGACTTAAATATAATTTTATGGCAAAGTTAAGATAAGGAAGATAAATAGTAGGGGCAATCCTTTATGGTTGCCCTTTTTAAAACTAAAAAGGTTGATTTATTGAGAGAACTTTTTACAATAGGACATTCAATATATAAAATTGAATACTTTATATCATTATTAAAACAATATGATATAGATACTATTGTAGATATAAGAAGTTTACCCTATAGTAAATTTGCATCTCAATATAATAAAGAGGTAATAAAACACTACTTAAAAAAGAGTTCAATTAAATATATTTTTATGGGTGACTTATTAGGTGCAAGATATAATGATGAGAATCTACTTTTTGATGATGGAAAAGTAAATTTTAAAAAAGTTCAAGAGATAAAATCTTTTCAAGATGCAATAGATAGATTAAGCAATGGAATAGACAAAGGGTATAATATATCTTTGATGTGTTGTGAGAAAGAGGCTTTTAATTGCCATAGATTTGGTCTTGTATCTGAATTTCTAACAAAAAATAAAATAGATGTAAATCATATCTATCCAGATAAAATCATTTCACAAGAAATATTAGAAGAACAACTTTTAAAGAAATATAATAAAAAGCTTCCAAAGGCAGATCTGTTTAATCCAAATATAGATAAATCGTTACAATTACAACTAGCTTATCAACTAAGAAATAAAGATATTGCTTATAATCCACGAGTATAATAAATAGGAGACTAAATGAAAAATATAGAGATAAACCCGAGTCAAAAACCATTTAATTTAATATGTGAGGATATTGCACCAGATAAATCAATATCTCATAGATGTGCTATGTTTTCGCTATTAAGTGATAGACCATCAAAGATTAAAAACTTTTTATTAGGTGAAGATACTTTAAATTCTCTAAATATTGCCTCTCAACTTGGAGCAGAAGTAAAAAGAGATGGTGGTTCAATTGAGATAACTCCACCTAAAAAACTTAGTGAGCCTGATGATATTCTTGATTGTGGGAATGGAGGAACAGGAATGCGTCTATATGCAGGATTATTGGCTGGTATTGATGGTTCTTTTGTTTTAACAGGAGATAAATATCTTAGACATCGCCCTATGAATAGAGTTGTTGTACCACTAAGAAATATTGGTGCATTAATTGATGGAAGAGAAAATGGTAATTTAGCCCCTTTGGTTATTCGTGGAGGAACTCTAAAAGCTTTTAATTATACCTCTCCAATAGATTCTGCTCAAGTAAAATCTGCTTTGATTTTGGCAGGATTACAAGGAGATGGAAAAAGTTATTATAAAGAGGAATTGCTAAGCCGTGACCACACAGAGAGAATGTTAAGAGGGATGGGTGCAGAGATTAAAACTAATAGTGATGGGTTTATTGAGATAACACCAATGGATAAACCTCTTAATCCATTAAATATCACTGTTCCTGCTGATCCCTCTAGTGGATTCTTTTTTGCTGTTTGTACCTCAATCACAAAAGATAGCTCAGTAGTTATTAAAAATGTTACTTTAAATCCTACAAGAATAGAGGCGTATAAAATTCTTCAAAAGATGGGTGCTAATATTGATTTTATTGAAAAAGAGAATATTTATGAACCAATAGGTGATATTAAAATCTCTTATAATGGAAAACTTAAAGCAGTTAAAGTATCTAAAAATATCGCATGGCTTATTGATGAACTTCCTGCTCTTTCTATCGCTATGAGTTTGGCAGATGGAACTAGCATAGTAACTAATGCAAAAGAGTTAAGGGTAAAAGAGAGTGATAGAATTGATAGCGTTCTAATTGCACTGACTGCTTGTGGTGTAAAAACTATTGAGCATGAAGATGGATATGAGATTATTGGGGGAGATAGACTTCAAAAAGCTACGATTAATAGCCATGGAGACCATAGAATTGCAATGAGTTTTGCTATTGCTGGAACTTTGTGTGGTATGAAAATTGAAGATATTGATTGTATTGATACATCATTTCCAAACTTTTTTGAAATATTAAATAGTGTACAAAAGTAAAAAGAATAAATATTAAAATTAGAAGTATATATTCCCACAAGAATGTGGGAATGGAAGAGAATAAAAGTAAAGTTATACTAACTCTATGATTGCCATAGGTGCAGCATCACCTCTTCTAATTCTTGTTTTTATAATTCTTGTATAACCGCCATCTCTATCTACATATCTTGGTGCTATATCATTCATTATTTTTTTAGTACTTTCTTTATCTTGCAACATTGCAAAAATTGCACGGTGAGCATTAAAATCACCAACTACAGCTTTTGTTACAAGCTTTTCATAATACTTTCTAAGTTCCTTTGCTTTTGGAACAGTTGTCTCTATTCTTTCACTAGTTGTTAAAGCTATTGAAAGGTTTTTTAACAGTGCCGCTCTATGCTGAGATGTTCTGCTCAGCTTACGGTATCCATGTCTATGTCTCACTGGAATCCTTTTTAATTTTTAATTGTTCAAATTTCTTTACAAGATTAGCTCTTAGAGTATCACTAAGTTCAAAATCAGGACCAAAACCTTGATCTATTAAACAGTCGCTAATTTCATCAAGAGATTTTTTACCAAGATTTTTAATCTCTTTAACATCATTTGCATCCATAAGTACTAACTCACCTAAATATGCAATATTAGCTCTATCTAATGAATTAAATGATCTAGCACTTAATCCTAGGCTATCTATACTTGTAAGATACTTTTTAAGTTCACTATCATCATTAGACTTTTTAATCTGTACTGATGAAATATTTACATCAAGTACACCATTAAAAACTGATAATTGTTTATTCATAACCTCTAAAGCATTTGTAAATGCTTCAACTGAACCTATTTGACCATCTGTTTCAATATCAAAAACTATCTTTTCGTAGTTAGGATTATCCTCTACCAAGACAGGTTCTATCTTATAGTTGGCTTTTTTAACAGGTGTAAAGAAAGCATCAAGTGCAATATGACCTTCTTCTATATCATCTCTTAAATCTTCAGTTGGAACATAACCAATACCTTTAGAAATAACAACACTAAAGTTTATCTGAGCATCTTCATTTAGTGTTGCTAAATGAGCCTCTGGATTTACAACTTCTATCATATTATTATTAAGGTCTGCAGCCACAATATCTTTGTGTCCCTCAAATGAGTAATTAACTTCTACTCTATCTAATCCATCTTTAATTTTAAAACGAATATTTTTTAGGTTTATTATAAATACGGCAACATCTTCATGCATACCTCTAATACTATCAAACTCATGAGAAGCATCTTCTATGTTAATAGATATAGGTGCATATCCTATCGAGCTACTTAAAATTAATCTTCTTAGTGGATGAGCTAGAGTGATAGCATAACCACTCTCAAATGGATATGCTATAATTTCTGCTCTACTATCGCTAATTTTGTTAACTTCAACCTCTGTTGGAATAAATGGTGCAAGTTTAATTTTTCTCATAACAGCCCTTAATTAAAATTATTTTATTTAGAATAAAGTTCAACTATTAAACGCTCTTCAACAGGAATAGAAATTTCGTCTCTTTCTGGTATTCTTGTATAGATACCAAATACTTTATCTTTATCAACATCAACCCATTCAACCATACCTGTTTGATTTGTAAGCTCTAAAGCTCTTACAATTTGAGGGTTTACCTTACTTTTTTCTCTAATTTCAATCTTTTGACCAGCTTTTACTCTAAATGATGGAATATCTACTCTTTTACCATCAACAACTACATGACCATGATTAACAAATTGTCTTGCAGAAGCTCTTGTAGTAGCAAAGCCCATTCTATAAACTACATTATCTAATCTCTGCTCAAGAAGTTGAATAAGAAGACTACCTGTGTTGCCATCTTTTCCATTTGCTTCTTTAAATAAAGATCTAAACTGCTTTTCACTTATACCATACATGAATTTAGCTTTTTGCTTCTCTCTAAGTTGAAGACCATACTCACTAATCTTTGTTCTTCTTTGACCATGCTGACCAGGTGCATATGGTCTTTTTTCCATTGCACTCTTACCATTAAGTCTTCTCTCACCTTTTAATCCAAGATCAACACCAAGTCTTCTCTCTAATTTCTCAACAGGTCCTCTATATCTTGCCATATTATTATACCCTTCTCTTCTTAGGTGGTCTACAACCATTATGCGGTAGTGGTGTAATATCTTTTAAAGATGTAACACGAATACCCTCAGTTGCACCAATAGCCTTTACTGCTGTATCTCTACCAGAACCAGGTCCTTGTACTTTAATACCAACTTCTTTTACACCATTTTCTTTTGCTTTAAGTAAAGCATCATCAACAGCTTGTTGTGCAGCATAAGGAGTAGATTTTTTGCTACCTTTAAAACCTAAAGATCCAGCAGAACTCCAAGAAATAACATTTCCCATCTCATCTGTTACTGTAATTACAGTATTATTAAAAGTTGCTGCAATATACACTACAGCTTTAGCAATACTTTTTTTTGCTTTTTTCTTAGCCATTCATTATACCCTTGTTATTATGCCGCACCAACGGTTTTTCTTTTACCCTTACGAGTTCTAGCATTTGTCTTAGTTTTTTGACCTCTACATGGAAGACCTCTTCTATGTCTAAGCCCTCTATAACTTCCTAAATCCATTAATGATTTAATATCCATAGCAACTTTTTTTCTAAGGTCACCTTCAACTAATACACTATCTTGAATTTCATTACGAATTACAGCTGCTTCTGCATCTGTAAGCTCATAAACTCTTTTGTTATAATCAATACCTGTTTTATCAAGAATTTTTCTTGATGTTGTAAGACCAATACCAAAAATATAAGTTAGAGCGTACTCCATTCTTTTTTTCTTTGGTAAATCTACCCCTGCTATACGAGCCATATTTATCCTTGTCTCTGTTTATGTTTTGGATTCTTACAAATCACGCGAACGATACCTTTTCGTTTGATAACTTTACAATCATCACACATCTTCTTTACTGATGGTCTAACCTTCATGGTTGTCTCCTGCCTTGTTTTTGCACCTGTTTTTGCGTGGATTAATGAAAGTAACATAATCCAACTCTTGAATAATCAGTGCCAATTATGCAAAAGTTCTTCTCGCAGTTCCATTAATATTTTTATGGAAAAATATTATATCTAAATGAAAATTATATTATACTTAATAATTGAAAATATTTTGATCAAATAATCACTAGCCATATTTAAGTACCGTGTATTGAATTTACACTTTTTCTAAGTCTATCTGTACTCTTCTTTCCATTTTTTATCTTAGATTATCTTTGGAGTCTTATATCATAAAAAGTGGTTATTCATCACACGGTACTTAAAAATCGGTACTTAAAAATTTAAAATTGTACTTAAAATTGGGTACCCACAAGGGGATACCTCTACGGCTAATCAATCTTTTGTAGGGGTAAAATCCCTTGCGGTTGCCCTTGAATTTTAAAAATAATATTTTACGGTAGGAGTGATAATCCCACCGAATAAAACTTTCTTAAGATTAAATCCTAACCTCAATATCTCCTTTAAATTCATCAGGCATACTTGGAAGAGTTGGATGAAGTAGCTTAATTGGTATTTTATTATGAACTTCAGGTTTTTTATAATTTTCTATATTCTCTTCTATTTCTGTTAGCACTTTTGTAACTTCTGATGTTGTAGAATATTCCTCTTTTATCTTTGTTTTTACAGAATAAAGACTTTTGACCACATCAATAGAACTGCTCTCTTTAATTGTTTTAACAACTTTTACAGTTTTTATTATTGTAGTTTTAAACTCATTTACATTAAAAACATTATTAAGATTAAATATCAAATATTGAAGTGCCATAATACGATTTTGCAATTCAGCAATATTATCTGCTAAATTTTTCATAGATTCGTTATAAAGTGTTTCACTGCTCTCTTGTGTAATTTTTGTAAATACTTTAGATTTTACACTTATCTTAATATTTTTTATCACACTTCTACTACTTATTACTTGAATATTATCAACTTTTGTCAATCGTTTAGTTTTTGATTTTATCTTAATCTTAATTTTAATCTTGACTTTAGATTTAGTAGTTTCTACTAAAAGCTTATTGTTAATGCTCTCTTTTTTGATAGAGATAATTTTTTCTATTTTAATAGTTTTAGTTTTTTGTATCTCATTAGCAATCTCAACAGCAGATAAATCAATCAACTCATCATCAAGTTCATCTTTAATCTCTCCTGTTTCAGTAATAGTTTGCGATTGAATATCATCATTAAGTTTTGATAATTCATCAATCACACTATCCTCTTGCAAAGATGTAAAAATATTTTCAAAAGAATCAACGCTAGAATTACGATAAATATATTTTATCATTCTTTTAACTTTAATTTTTGTAGTTTTTTTGATAACCACTCTATATTGACTGGTAGCTCTGATAATTTTTGGTTTTAGAAGTTGAATATCTTCTCCTAAATTCTCTCTAACTAATCCACTTACAAAATCAATACTATCATCATTAAGTTGATTAATATCATCAATTCCATTCAATAATCCATTAAGGGTAATTTTAGTATTCTCTCCAAAAGTTTTTAACATATTTACATCAAGTTCGCTATAAGTTAAACTTTTAATCTCTTTTGTAAGTTCAAAAAGTGCCATTCTTTGAGATAATAGAGAAAATCTAGTCACATTTCTAATATCAGATGCCACATCCAAATTATCTAACATATCACCTAACATTGGTTTAATAGCATTTTGAGAAATATCAAATTTTGCAATATCTTCAGGTGAAACACTATTTGCTACAACTATATTAGTCTCATTTAAAAGGCTCGTAAGATTAAAATCACTCAAATCAAGAGGATATTTATCACTTACTCTAATCTTAATCTCTTTTTTTATAACCAATTTTGCCATAGCTCTCATAGCTATATTTTTATCTTCAACAGGTGTAAGTTTAGCTAAAAATGCAATTAAATTAGAAAGCTTATTAGATAAAAGATGTTTTTTATTATCAATTTGACTAAAAGGCTTATCCTCTTTAACTTCAAAACTATTTGCAACTAATTCCTCTGCCTCTTCTAATGGCATTTTCCCATCTTCCACAATAGTATCAACCAAAGTTGTAGTAGGTGAAACATTAGCAGTCTCAACAGGCATTATCCCATCTTCTACAATTGCCCCATCACTATTTCGTTTTACTAATGCACTCATTGTAAACGGCACTGCTTCATCATTATCATCTCTTAATGCATCAACACCACTATCTTTACCACCTGTAACAACAGTACGATAAATCTCTGGCAAATCCTCAACACTTAGATTATAATCACCATTCTTATCACTTTTTGTAGTTGCCAAAACCTCTTTACTATCAGGGTCTATAATCTTAACATCAGCCCAATATACAGGACCATCTGTGATGCTACCTTGTACTTTATAAATTTTAGCAGTAGCTACAGGATTTGAAGAATCTTCTTCTACATCTTTATCTTCTGCTGTTTCATTATTTGAAGAATCTTCCACTTGTGCAACATTTTTATCATCACTTAAAGAATCCTCTTTATCACTCGGAAGTGGTGCTTCAGCTCCACCATTCAAAGAACTTTCTTCTGATTCTGAAACATCTTTATTATCACTTGCAGAATCATCTTCTACATCATTATCTTCTACTATCTCATTATAAATACTTGGAGCATTTTCTAAAGGCTTATCTTCCACCTTCTCTTCAACAATATCCACTTTAATCGCCTCTTCAATAATCTCATTATCAGGCAACGCTCCACCATCTACTATTACAATCTCTTTATCACTTGGAAGTGGTGCTTCAGCTTCACCATTTGATAACTCCAAAGTCACCTCCGATTGACTTGGAGATAAATCTGTTGCATTTTGTTCTTGAATACGACTATTGCCACACCCCACAATTAACGATAAAGTAGCAACTGTTACTACTGTTGATATTATTCTTTTCATCTGCTACCCCTTACTTTGTAATACAATATGTATAATATCCATCATTTTGATAAATATAATTAAATCCTGTATAGTCCTCTACCTCAATATCTGGTGCATAAACTTCAGGCTCACTTCCCATAAGTTTAAATATAGCATACAGTTTATATGGCTCATCACACTTAATATCATCAGCACTAAACTCTTGATTATTAGCCCCATGGATAGTTAATCCCTTGCTATAAGATTGCACAGCATCAAAAACATAATCATCAATAATCTCAATCTCTGTATCAGCAGTTGCTACAATCTCTGTACCTTTATATGCTCTAATATGTATATCCATCAATCTATACTTTGCTCTAATCTCATCTCTAATCTCTTTATGAGGAGAATATCCATACCAATTTGCACCAGTTGTATTCCAAATAGAGTGAACCTCTTGTGGTAAAGTTGATATATTTACATTTCCAGAAACCAAATTCCAACCACGAGATATAGAGAGCATAGTTTTTTCAGCCTCTTCTTGAACCTCATTAGTACTACGCATCATATCAATCACACCATCAATCTTAGAATTAATATCTGCAATCGCCTCAGGTGAGTGATTATCATCTTGTTTATACCCATCAATCAAAGTTTTAATACTCTCAATTGCATCTTTAATCTTATCAGCTTCAGCTTTTAAAACTAACTTTTCATCATTAGAAACAATATTATTATCAATCGCTTGTTTAATAGCATCAATCTCACTCATTGCACCATCTAATCTACTTTTTAGAGAATCATAATCTGTTGATGTATTTAAATCACCTTTTATGATTTCTAGTTCTGTGATTGTATCTTTGATTTTAGATACGATGTTTTCATTTGTAACAACAATATCTTTTAGTCCATATACTATATTAATAGAACTACTATCAGCTACAAAAATAGCTCTTAATTCATATAAACTAGATACAATATTATCACTTGCTATTTGTAGTTCTATCACATTATCATCTTTATAATTTTGAGTTAATATTTTAATATCAGCTATCATATTCTTAGCATTATTTTTCATACTACTATCTTTTATATTATTTGAAAATACATCTAAATTATCTAATCCTAAAAGAATATTATCAAATTTATCTTCTATTGAATTAATAGAATCAATAGTTCTTAATCTATTACGATTATCTTTATTCAAGTTTTTTGCTTCTTGAATGATTCTTTCTATTTCATCTTCATTATAAAAATAATCTTGACAGTTATTATATTCTTTAATAACTTTAACTTCTGGTATATACTCTTGATTATATCTTATAATACCATTTTCAAAAGCTTGACAAATTGTATTATTTAATTTTAACTCATGACTTATAGGTACTCCTAAATTAGTTTCTTCATTATTATATACATTAGCAAAACCATTATGAGGTAAAATATTTAAAATATACTCAATATATTTTTCATCTGTTAATACAGTTGAATGAGGTAGTTCAGAGAAAATTTTAGCAGTTAATACTCCTCCTAATAATAATGAAGTATATTCAAAACCATAATTTTCAGTTTCTATAACTTCATTAGCATATTTTAAATCAATATTCTGAAAGTATGGAATTATATAAAAGGTATCATCTTCTGTTGTATATGCTTTTGAATTTTTAGTTTCAGGTGAGAATATAACTCTATGAGGATTTAGTTCATCTAATCCCATTTGACTCCATATATAAACGGCACCATCACCACTATTGTAATAATCTTCTCCAAAGTCATTCTCTAAATCGTCAGCATAACCTAAATGAAAAGTTTTAATATCATTATATTTTCGTTGATCAAAGTTATTTAAAGATGCTAGAGCTTTGCTATCATAAGCAAGATTAACACCAGCATTTTTGGTTTTATAAGCATATGTACCTGCAAATACACCACCTAGATGTGGAGTATCAATTGTAATAAGTTGTTTTATATTTTTAATATTTTCATAGTTTTGAATATATGCTCTAGCTGCTAATCCACCCATAGAGTGTCCTATTAATATAAAATTATCAATTCCAGTTACTTCAGCAATTTGGTCAATAAATGCCTTTAACTGTTCTCCTTGTGCATCAAATGATAATTGATTGTTATTTGTAAAATTAATTGAGAAAACTCTATGATGAGAAAATTTAGTTAATTCATTTGTTACAGAATTGGTATTTGTTTCATTACTAAATTTCCAAGCTATACTAGTTATTGAAAATTGTCCTCTATCTAATCCAAAGACATGTTCCTTCCCTTGACTTCTTATTTGTTTTTTCCTAAATTTATCTTGTAATAAAATTCCTTCTAAGTTGTCATTAGCATTTTCAGATTCTAATCCATTACATTTAACTTTTTCATTTAATCCATCTGCATCCCAACATAATTTATCATCAGGTATATGTATTGTCATTCCCAATTCTACATAAGTACTATTTGTAGGAACAATTTTATTAGCAATTATAGGTGCCATTGTTTTCCATGTAGATGCACCACTATTTAATCCATGAATCAAAACTATATTAGTATTAGCTGGTAAATCTTCTAAAATATTTAATGATGGTTTATTAGTAACTATTTCTCCACCAACTACATTAACTTTATTATAAAAAAATTTATAACCCTTTTTACTTATAAAAGATGTAGTATTTTCATTTTCAAATAATTTATGTATTGTTTTAAACTCTCCTGTGATATTAGGTATTGTTATATCTACAGGTATAGTAATAGTATCACCAGCAGTTGCATTAACTGAGCCTATTGTTTTACAATTATTTTCTTCCTTATCACATTCTTTTAATACAAAATTTATCCAATCTTCTGTACCTGAATTTTTAATAGACCATTGTTTAGAAATTATTTCACCTGCTATTACATTATCTATTTTATCAATATCAGTATCATCATAAGTAAGGTCTGCAATATATTCCCATTGTAATTTATTGCTATCTCCACATTTTTTTAAATCCTTTGGATCATAAGTTACAGATGTAATATCATTATTCCAATTGCCACTCCAAATTTCTACAGGATTATCAGTCTCATCTTTTAACCAAGCTAAATGTAAATGATAACTTCCACTAACACCTATATCTCCACTATTACCTATTAATGTTGGTTTATTTGTTTGAGGATCTTTTAGATATACTTTGTCACCTTTATTTAAATTGTATGATGATAAATGCATATATACTAATGTACCTTTTTGTCCATTAGGTTTAATATAGACTGCGCTCCTATAGAGCTTTTTGTTTTAACGACTACTCCGTCAGTTAAAGAGTATATAGGAGTATCATTATTAAGTGAAATATCTATTCCAGAATGATAAGGAGCAAGTGAAGGATATTTATCTAAAATATATTGAGGATATGGTTGATTGTAACCATAGTTAATACTCCAAGCACTAATATTTCCATTAGATTGTGTAACAAATTTATCTACTTCTTTATAACTTCCATAACTCTCACAAGTAGATATATCTATATTATCCTCTACTTCCTCCACACTATAACTACCATCTTTACTGAAAACAGTCTCATCATCTTTTTTAAGATTAACTCTAAATGGTCTATTTTCTCCAACTCCATTCATCTCTCTTGATAAACTACACTCTGTCCCATTACAAGTCATAAGTTTTTCAGAAACAGTTGGTGCATCTGTAAATTTAAGATAAGCATTATATCCATTACTAATAGCATTATCTAAATTAGCAATAAAAATTATAGATTCACCTTTTTTAACACTAGGAGGATTAGCTTTAACTGAACTAATAGATATATCATTTGGTGTTGGTGTAGGTTCATCTTTATCCTCAACACTATAACTTTTTACAATTGTAGTTCCTAATTGTTGATTTTGGTCATTAAATAATAAAAATGATACTTTTTGATTTGAACCAACTTTATCTGTAGTAATTAAAGCTGAACAACTAGAACCATTACAATTTAAAGTTTTTTGTTGTGAACTATTTGAAGTTTCATAATTAACTTTCATACTATATCCACTAGGTAAAGCTTTAGTTAAATTAGCAGTAGCTGTAATATTATCTCCAATAACTACGCTACTAGGAGAAACTTTAGCAGAACTAATAGATGGTTCCTCTACTGCTGGTGCAGGTTCATCTTTATCCTCAACACTATAACTTTTTACAATTGTAGTTCCTAATTGTTGATTTTGGTCATTAAATAATAAAAATGATACTTTTTGATTTGAACCAACTTTATCTGTAGTAATTGAAGCTGAACAAGTAGAACCATTACAATTTAAAGTTTTTTGTTATGAACTATTTGAAGTTTCATAATTAACTTTAATACTATATCCACTAGGTAAAGATTTGCTTAAATTAGCTGTAACTGTAATATTATCTCCTATAACTACGCTACTAGGAGAAACATTAGCAGAACTAATAGATGGTTCCTCCACTGCTGGTTGTTTATTTGGTTTATCTTTAATTTCTGTTAAAATATGAATAAAATAATCTCTATGAAGATTAGATGACTCATTATCATTAAATTCATAAAGAGACATTTTATCAATATATTTTTTATACCAAGGATTACTAGTTTCATCATAACTTTCATTTGTCATAGAACGCAAGATAAGTTTTGATGCTTCGGCAAAGTTAATATCATCAGCAGGATTAAAATTATCACGGTCTACCAAAAAAAGTCCATTCTTTAAACCATAACAAGCATATTTATTTTGCCAACTATCCGTTGAGACATCATCAAAACACTGCTCAGTACTATCAGGTACATTATGTCCTCCTGCAAGAAGAGCCATTTTTAGAGCCTCTATCCTATTGGTATTCTTACTAGGTGAAAAATTATCTTTACAACTAATCCAACCATTATTAGAGGCAACCAATATTTCAGATTCATATTGATTGCCTCCTATATCATTAAAAGTAGTACACTCTGCACTATTTACCACCATTGGCAAAAATAAAATCAAAAACATAAAGCCTTTGAAAAACCTAAATCTCTCTTTCATATCTAACTCCTTAACATTAAAAATTAAACAATTTTAAAACAACTCCATTAAAGCTATCACCTCATATATAAAAAGATAAAATAATTATCCCTTATCATATTTTATTCCTTGTTTGTGGTGAGTTGATTGCTATCTAATATAGTTGTGATTATTTGATAATAAGTGGGTAGATTTGTAACATATATTTATAGGTGGTTCTTTGAGGTTGAGATTCCCAGTCAAGCTGAGAATGACGAATTTTAACAAAATCTAAGTACCGTGTATTGAATTTACACTTTTTCTAAGTCTATTTGTATTCTTCTTTTCATCTTTTATCTTAGATTATCTTTGGAGTATTTTATCATAAAAAGTGGCTATTCAATACACCTGACATTCATCACCCCTATAAACTTAAAGTAATATAATAAGAAATAAATATTTCTACGGGTCAGGCGTGAATATACACTAAAATTATGCTATACTACCAATAAAAAAAGGTTAAACAATGCCAAGAAGACCAAAGATAGATTTATCAGGGTATTATTACTAGAAAGTTATAAAAATCATATTTAGCTTTTGGGAACATTATCAAGATTTAATTGTATATTTATAACCTTTTCCAGGAATAATAGTCATATTCCATAAAATAGAAATTTTCTCTTGAAGCCATCTTCTCATCTTTTCACTTTGATAATATCCAGCTTTAGCAAGTAAGTTTCTTTGAGAAATCCCATCAGGATAATTAGTAAGTACATCTGAAATATCTTTATAAAATTTCTCTTTTTTCTCTATGTTCTCACCTATTAAGTTATTGGTGGTTACTATAGTTTTTGTTAAGTCCGACATTCATCACCCCTCTAAACTTAAACTAATATAAAACAACTAATCATAAAACTCTTCATAATCATCCCCTAAGCACTCCAAAATAATCTCATGATTTTCATTAAAATAATCCAATTGAGTCCCTCCTTCAAATAAAATTAAAACCACAGAGAAAAAATATTGAAAAACCCATCTCATAGTAGGATTTGATATTGGTTTTCCCTTCTGATTTGGAAAAGTTAGGTGATTTTTCTTCATATTTTTGCGAACTTTATGTTCTAATGCAGAATACACTAGTAAGGATAATGTCATAATCATTAATAATGATGCAATCCGTTCAGGCTTTTTTAAAAAGATAGAATCAGCATGAAATTTTGGGTCTTTTAAGAACCTAAAACCTCTTTCTACTTTCTGTTGATTTTTATACTCCTTTAAAATTTCTTGGGGTTTTAATGACTTATTTTCTAGCTCATTTGTTGCCAAAATAAAAATTCCATTTCTCTTTTTCTCTTCATGAAATTTACTTAGATTACTAGTCATATTTACCAAAACAGTATACTCTGTAACATCTTTAATAGCATCTTTTTTAGGTTTGCCTCTTGTTGAATATCTCTTATGTTCAACAAGCTTAAAGCCCTCTACATCGGAGATTAATAGCTTTTTCTTTAACTCTTCTAGT
>JAMOOQ010000045.1 GCA_027100635.1 Campylobacteraceae bacterium
TAAACATTCACAGCTACCTTATAAGTTGGGTCATCCTCTTGATAAGCACAAAATGGTCCTGCACTCTTTAGCATAACTCTACAATCTTTTGAAAGATGCCTAATTGTTAGTTTTTTATTTTGTTTTTTATATTTATCTGTAATCATATCAATAGCTTCAACTCCTGAACTATCCATTACACGAGCTTTTCTAAAGTCTATAACGACTTCTAAAGGGTCATTTAAAATATCAAATTGCTCATAAAATGATGTTACAGAAGCAAAAAATAGTGGTCCATCAATCTCATATATCTTTTTATTATCATCCATATATGAATTTGCATGAATTTTAGCATGTTTCCACGCAAATACAAGAGTTGATATGATGATACCAGCAATAACAGCTACTGCTAAATCTGCAAATACTGTTATAATAGTAACTATTACAAGAACAAATGCATCAGATTTTGGCATATATTTAATTCTCTTTAAAGATGAAAATTCAAATGTACCAATACTAACCATAAACATAATACCAATCAAAACAGCCACAGGGATTGTAGCAATCACACCTGAAAAGTTTACTACTAATATAATAAGAAGCACTGACGCAGTAAATGATGATAAACGACCGAGTCCACCAGAAGAGAAGTTAATAATACTTTGACCAATCATTGCACATCCTGCCATCCCTCCAAAGAATCCAGAACATATATTCCCTGTTCCCTGAGCTATACACTCTTTATTTCCACTTCCTCTTGTTCCACTCATCTCATCTAAAACGGATAAAGTAAGAAGTGATTCAATAAGACCAACAAGAGCCACTAAAATCGCAGAAGGGATAATAATATAGAATGAATCAAAGCTAAAAAGTGAACTATCAGGCATTACAAAAGTAGGCATTGAAACATTAGATAAATCAGCTAATTCTCCAACAAGTTTAGTCTCAATTCCTGTAAAATATACAACCAAGGTAATTAATACAATTGCAACTAAACCAGATGGAATAGCTTTTGTAATTTTAGGTAAAAAGTACATAATAGCCATAGTAAGAGATAAAAGAATATACATCATATAGTTCTCTTTTAGACTCATTTGAAAGATATAAAACCATCCATCTAACTCATCTACATTTGATGGTTCAAGAAATTTAAATTGAGCCAAAGCGATAACAATTGCAAGACCATTAACAAAACCAAACATAGCAGGTTGAGGAACTAAACGGATAAACTTACCCATTTTAAGTAGACCTATAATAACCTGAAAAATACCTGCGAGAATAGAAGTAAGCAATATATAATGTAAAATCATCATTGATAAAGCCTCTGCATCTAATCCACTATGAAGCTTAGATACTGCAATTCCCATAGAAACAAATACAATTGCTACAGCACCAGTTGCTCCAGAAATCATACCAGGTTTACCACCAATAATAGATGTAATTAAACCAATTATAAAAGCCGCATAAAGACCAACGACTGGGCTGACTCCTGCTATAAAAGAGAATGCTATCGCCTCTGGCACTAACGCCACGGCAACAACAGCTCCTGAAAGTATATCGTTTTTTATATTTTGTGTTGAGTAGTTTTGTAAATTAAACACTAATTATCCTTGTTTGAATTAAAACGATACTATATCATATTAGTACTAAAGGTTAAACAATATATACTTATATTAAATTTCTTATAGGAGTGTTTATGAAAATACTAAATCTAACTATTATTTTGTTATTATCAGTTAGTGCTTTATTATTATCTTCTTGTTCTAGTTCAAGCTCCTCTTTTACAAAAATGAGTCCAATAGATTCATCATCTAAAAGAGTTGCATTAGTTATTGGAGTTGAAGATTATGCAGGAGATAATGACCTTATTGGAATCTATAAAGATGTCTCAAAAGTTAGTTCTCTTTTTTCTAGTTGGGGTTTTACTGTTAATAGATTAAGTAACTCTTTAAATCTAAAAAGTGTTCTATCTGCTTATAGTAGAACTTTAGGTAAAAATGATATTCTTATCGTTTATTATTCTGGTCATGGAACAAGTATATCAGATAGAGATGGTGATGAAATTGATGGGAAAGATGAGGCTCTAGTTTTAAGTAATGGTATGCAAAATGAATATTTAATAGATGATGCATTTAATTTATATCTAAATTCTATTCAAGCTAGAAAATTGATTATTATTGATTCTTGTCATAGTGGCACAATTTATAAATCATTTAATGCAACAAGGATTGCAACAAATATTACCCCTATTAAAACCTCTGTAGATTCAATTTATACTTCTATTATTCCTGCCATAAGCATATATCATACAAGTAATAAATCTTCAACATCTAATATAATTGAATATAATAAACAAAAAGAGCTAGAGGCAAAACAACAAATAGAAGATAAACTCTTATCTAAATCTCTTATTAAAGAGGGAAGAGTTAAATATTTAAAATCAAGTGAAGTTCCAAAAGATTATTCATTAAATTATGGAAGTTATATCCCTGCAACAAAATTAAGTGGAGAGTATGTATTTTTTGGTGCAACACAAGATAATGAAAAATCAATTGCTACAAATACTGGAAGTATTTTTACAAATGTATTTGTTAATAAAAGTAATACATCAAAAACTATTAATACGATTTATAGAGATGTATCTCGTTCTATAAGTGATTTTCACCCATCATTATCATCATCAAATAGTTCATTAAAAAATTATACGATGAATGATTATTTAAAAATGAGATAGATTTAAAAAATTTAGGAGTTAATATATGTTTAAAATATTTCCAATAAAAAGTGGAATTGGTGGAGTTCAAGGATTCTTTTGTGATGGTGTAAATGTCGGTATGAGAGATGGAGTTGATGGAGATGTAGCATTTATACGTTCATCATCTTTATGTGATGTTTCGGCTTTATTTACCACAAATAAGTTTCAAGCAGCACCATTACAACACTATAATCAATATGCAAAAGATTTTCAAACAGATTTTTTATTGATTAATGCCAAAAATGCAAATGCTATGACTGGAACAAAAGGGATTAAAGATATTAATATGATTTTTAATAATCTTACTCAAATCAAAACAACCAATCCGATTATGAGTTCAACTGGTGTTATTGGCTATAGATTAAATGTGGACAAAGTATCATCTGCTTTTGATAAATTTGATTTTGATGCAAAAAATAGTAATAAATGTGCAAGATCAATAATGACAACTGATAAGTTTCAAAAAGATATGAGTGTGGAAGTGGAACTAGAAGATGGCAAAAGTTTTAAAATCTCTGCAATTTGTAAAGGTGCTGGGATGATAAATCCTGCAATGGCAACAATGTTATGTTTTATTGTAACAGATGCAGATATTCCAAAAAGTGATATGGATGAACTTTTATTAGATGCTACAGAAAGTTCATTTAATAGAATTTCGGTTGATGGAGATACCTCTACAAATGATACAATTATGCTTTTAGCAAATAAACAGAGTGGAAACTATCATAAAGAGGCTTTTAAAATTGCTCTAAAAGAGATTACATTTAACCTTGCAATGATGATAATAAAAGATGGTGAAGGCTCAACAAAAGTTGTATCTTTTGAAGTTAAAGGTGCAAAAAGTCAAGAGGATGCAATTAAAGCTAGTAGAGCATTAAGTAACTCATTATTAGTTAAAACAGCACTATTTGGAGAAGACCCAAACTGGGGAAGAATCGCTTCTACAATTGGAGCAAGTGGCATTGATTGTGATGATTCTCTTTTAACAATTCATTATGATAATTTGTTAATTTACTCTGATGAGTGCAGAGAACTTGGTAAAGAAGCAGAAGATAAAGCTTATAAAATAATGAAACAAGATAGTTTTAAAGTTATTTGTGATTTAGGCTTAGGGGATTATAGCTATCTTAACTATGGATGTGATTTAAGCTATGAATATGTTAAGATAAATGCAGAGTATAGAACATAAGATTAAGCCATCAGAAATAACAATGTTTTTTTGTAGGTTGCGTATCACTCAATAATTATAATATATTATGAGTGTTTGGCAGTGCCAAACCTAGAAAAGGTTGATTAGCCGTAGGGTATCCCCTTGTGGGTACCCTAAAATATGGATAATTATAAATATTTATATAAAGTGCGTAACCTCAATTAATTGCTAATCCTAGCCTTGTTAATTAGTAGATTCAAAATAAAATTAATTATACAAGATAGGGTCTTTAACCCCTGCTTTTTTAAAGCCTCTTAATCTTAGTCTACAACTATCGCAAACACCACATGCTTTATCTTCATTTTGATAACAGCTCCATGTAAGCTCTAATGGAACATTTAACTCTAGTGCTTTTGACACGATTTGGGCTTTACTTAGATGAACTAGTGGCATAAAAATCTCTATTTTTGTCTCATCTTTTGTTCCACTATTTATAGCTTTTTGCATATCTTTAATATACGATTCCCTACAATCAGGATAACCACTACTATCTTCTTGAACCACTCCAATTACAATAAGTTTAGCACCCTCTTTTTCAGCAATAGCAGATGCAATTGATAAAAATATACCATTTCTAAATGGTACATAAGTTATTGGTACACCCTCTTCTATCCCTGAAATTGGAACTTCTATACTATTATCTGTTAAAGCAGATGCTCCAATTTGAGCAAAAAAATCTAAATCTATCTCATAACTATTTATACAATTTAATTTAGAAGTTATATCTCTAAAGGCTTGAAGCTCTCTTTTTTGGGTTCTTTGTCCATAGCTAAAATGAAGAGCCACAATATCATAACCCATATTTTTTGTTATAAAACTACTTAAAGTACTATCCATTCCACCACTAATTACACAAACTGCTTTTTTGATATAAATCTCCTCTTTTATTATATTATACTTTTTTTAAAACTCATCGGAAGTGATGGCTTCAGCCCAATCAATGAAATAAGGATTATTATGCTTTTGGACACGGTGCTTTAGCTCCGTATATTAGGGAGAGGCTAAAGCCATCTCGTCCAAGAAAAAGCTTAATTCATTGGCATTAATTAGGCTTCAGCCTCACCAAAAGCTGTAGCTAAAGCACCAGTTCCGAGTTTTAAAAGAAGTTTATTTCCTATTTTTATTTTATCTAGTACCTAGATTTCATAGAGTCAAATGATTTTAACTGCCATGGTTTCATATCTTTAGAACTTTCCAATTTAGACTCTAAATTATCATTTAACTCACTGAAAAAATCAAATCCAGTAAGCTCTTCAACCTTATCTACACTAACTACAAATTTACTAAATGGCTCATACCCTTTAACAGTTTGAGGGATAATAACAGCCAACATTTTAGGTTCTTGATTATCATTAAGCCCCACAAATATTTTATAAAAAGCATCTGGAATCTCTACAAAATCACTACTACTTAGCTTTGTTATATCTGAATCAAAAATTGGACCAACTGTTACCCAAACTTTCTTAAACTTTTTTGTAAAATACTTAACCTCAACCTCTTCTAATCTTTGCCATATTTTTCTGTTTAAATTTGGTTTTTGTGGAGATATATTTGTCATAAGAAATGTGCTAAGTTGTGCATCTCTTCCATAAAGTCTACTAATAGCATAATTTGGAGCCATATGTCCTCTATCATATCCACTATGTGTATAATCTTTATGTTCTATATTTGTTATATTTCTCCAGTCAGAATTAAATGAACTTGGTCTTTTTAATCTTCTTGAGTTTGATGGAATTTTGGTAAGCTGATAAGTTGTCCATAAAGGATTACCTCTATAATCAGAGTATCCAACCATAAAATCACTATTTCTAAAAATTCTAGTAAATGTATTTAAATTAGTTGAGGTTGAAGATGGAATCCCCATATAAACCATTTTAGGTCTTGCAACCATAACTTCATAGGGATATGTAAGAAATACCATTAACAATACTGCTATAGATACCTTTGGTCTTTTTTTAATTAGACTAAAGATAGCAAAAATATGTTTAATAATATTTTGTTGTCTCATAGAGCAGTCTCATTATTTTCTAAAGATGGTAATATTGATAGTATAAAATTTAGATATTGGTTATCTTCCAAAACTTTAATATGTGCTAAATCATCAGAAAGTATAAATGTATCATAGTCTGAAGTTTTAATAGATTCATTAACATTACTTAAAGTTGTACTATCTTTTTGGTATAACACTATATCATCCTCTTTTGTTGGAGAAAATATTACGCGATAAGGATTAAGCTCATCTATTCCCATTTGACTAGATATATCCACAACTCCATCATCATTATAGTAATAGTTATTATCAGAAGTAATCTCATCACTATAACCTAGATGATAAACTGATATATTATCATATTTATTGCCAACTTCACTATTTATTTTTGATAATGCCATGCTATCAGGTGCTAGATTAACCCCTGCATTTCTACTAAAATCTATATATGTACCTTCACTAACTAATGGAAAGTTTTTCATTCCAAGGTGAGGAGTATCTAATGTAATAAATTTTTGGATATTTTTTATCTCTTCATTTTGAATATAAGCCCTACTTGCGAGTCCACCCATAGAATAACTTATTAATATAAAATCCTCTATTTTATTAACATTATAAATATCATCAATAACAGCTTTTAACTGAATACCTTGTGCATCAAAAGACAACTGATTATTATTAGTAAAGTTTATAGCAAAAACTCTATGTTTAAAAAATAATTTCTCTTTTGTAGATAAATTAGAAGTTACATTAACATCATTATTTAATTTCCAATCAATTGATGTTATATTAAAATCTCCCTTGTCTAATCCATATATATGGTCTTTTGCTTGACTTCTTAAATCTTTAAGAGATCTAAATCTATTTTGAGAGTTAATATCATCTAAATCTATACATAATATCTCTTCTTCCCCATCTCCATTCCAACATTTAGCCTCTGGATTAATATCAATTTTAAGAGCAACCTCTATATAAGACCCATCCTTAAGACCCATCTGTTGTGATATATAAGGTGCCATATTACCCCAAGATGAAGCACCATCGTTTAAACCATGTACTAAAACAATATTTGTATCTGTTGGTATTTTAAGTGTTGTAGTCTCATCACTTAAGGCATAATCTCCATACTCCCCACTATTATCTTTTGCTCTTACTCTAATTTCATAAGTTGTCTCATTAATTAAATTATCTATATCATATGATAACTCTTGCGTTACAACTTCATAGCTCCAATCGGAATCTTTTACTCTATAAGATATATAATACTCCATCACCTCACCATCACTATCAACAGAAGCATCAAATGAGATATTTATATCAAAAATATTAGCCTCCGTTAATATATTAGATACAGCTGAAGGTTTTTGATTAATAACTACAGGTATAGGTGGATTAGTTACATCAAAATTATCACTATAACTATAATCACTATAATCTCCACTATTATCTTTTGCTCTTACTCTAAACTGATAAGTAAAATTACTGTTTAAATTATTAAAGTTCATTGACGAGGAATTAGTTTCTCTTGCATCCCCCCAATCTGTATTATTAATCTTAAATGATACATAATAATTATCTATATAACCATCTATATCAATAGATTTTTTCCAAGATAGAGTAAAAGAGTTTGTATCTATATCTAAAAATTCTAAATTAGATGGCGAAGATGGTTTAGAATTAATTGTATTTTCTGTTTTGTCTACATCTATCTCTTTTATAGTAAGGTTTGAATTAGTAGAGTTTACCACATCTTCTTGAACCACCGATGAACTACTACTAGAAGAAGAACCACAACTATTTATTATAAAGATTGCAATAAAAATTGCCATTAGTTTAATTTTCATATTATTATCCTTTTGATTATTATTTAATATTATATACTATTAAACTTAAATTAATAGTTTGACTTAATAATAAAAATGTTAAAATATTTTATAGTTTAATTATATTAGGAAATAATCATGAAAATATTTGGACACCCATGGATAGATAGTAAAAAGTTTTATCAAGTAACTACAAAAGAGGAGATTAATCAAACTCCACCAAACTCTATACTCTTATTAAAAGAATTAAAAGATTCTATAGAATTGGCTCTTTATTGTCAAAAAAATAGTTTAGAATATGCAGTTAGAGTTGATTCAATTAAAGATGCAATATTTGCAAATGAATTAGATGCTAAATTTATTATATCTAATCCAAAAAATACTATTACTATTCAGCCAATTGCACAAAATTATCTATTTGATTCAGAAATTTTAGCAATAATTGAAAAGGAAGAAGAGATAGAAAACCTAGCCCAAAAAGGGATAGATGGAGTTATATTTAAAAAAGAGTTATAATAATTCCTTTTATCCCTTAAAATTCATTGGATGGTAAAATTCCATTAATATTAAAAGTACATTCTGAATCTGCACTAGCTATTAAATCAAATGCAACAAAAGATACACCACCATTAATACACTCCCTAGTATCTCTAGTTCTAATGATTTCTGATTCTGTTGCTATTTTATCCCCATCAACAGTAACTCTATAATCTGTTATTTGATATTCATAATTACTAGAATTTGTAACTGTATATTGACAAGATGAATCTGATGTAACTCTCCAAGTAAATTTAGCATTTTTATACCACTCTTGTACTTCTCTATGTTTAATTTCAAATAATACTCTTTTTGTTGTATTGGCTTCTACAGTAAATCCTGCCTCTGGAATAGAAACAAATTGAGTTGATGTTGGATTACTAGAAAAACCTCTTAAAAGATGTTTTTTGGCTTCACCTATTCTTGTTGTTCTTCCTGTATCAGATTGATAACCTGTAAGATTTACCCACAACATAATATTTTTTCCTGTTAAATAATAATCATATTTAAAAGTAACTATTGCTGTTCCCTCTTCATCAAGTTTAGAGCTATTACTTTCTGCAAATCCAACATACTCTCTACCATCATCAGAACATAAATCTGCTCTATAGTTATGCCCTACAGCATAAAATAGATTATCTCTTGTAACTCCAAAATAATCATCTTTTAATTCAAGTTGATAGTTCTCTTTTTTTATAAAATCCCATTTACCAAGAGCTTCATATATATAACCCTCACCAAATAAAACTAGTTTATCATTAGCTTGATCAACCCATTTAAATCTATCTATATTATCGATAGGAGGAACAGTAAAATTAGCTTTATTTGTAGCTTTATTTGAATTATCTATTCGTGTAATTGTTCCAAGATTTTTAGTATCATTTTTAGCAAAATATAATCTTTTGGTAGATGAACTTTCTTTGCCATCTATGGATGATGAACCATCAACTGCATATCCAACAATAGCTCCAACTGCTATACTAGGAGATGTATTTACTCTGTTACCATAAGTATCTGTTGCCGTTACTGCAAATTTTTCTATATATTTTGCTCTTTTATCATCATGCTCATTACCTACATAAGATATACTCATTGCAGTTGGAGGACCAGAATATACCACAATATTTACTATCTGTTTTAATGTTTTATTAATATCATTTGCGTCCGTAAATTCAGCTATAATTTCAATTGGGATAAGTCCTGATTTTGTATTAGTTTTTACATTAAATATAACAGGATTTTGCTTTTGATTTTCAACTCCTACAACCTCTGTTCCATCAAGCATAATCTTACCCACAAATATATTTTGAGATATAATCCTTATAGATTTTACCTGATCTTTTGCAACATTTTCATCTTTGTCATTTTTTAAAATAACCGAGAATGTTTTCTCTTTGTCAGGAAGTCCCATAGTAAACTGGCTATCACTAGAGGTAACTTCAAGGGTATAATTACTTGGTACATAATCAGAAGTTGGATTATAAGAAACTCTTAGAGACTCTTTTTTAGTTGGATTATCTTCATGAAAAAATTGAAATTGACTACTTGTATCTTCTGATTCTATCAAAGATTTTAAATCATTTGGACCAGTATAGTTAAATGTGGCGATACCATTGATAATCTCAACACTATAAGCTTCAAATCCACCAACATCTACTCCATCAATAATCTTATTAGGTAATGCTACTTTTACTAAACCTTCTGAATATAATGCATTAGTTACACTATCATATACTTTTATATTAATCATTTGCTCTTGAAGATTACTTGTTAATTCTATATCTCTTTCATCAAGAGGAATTACAATAAATGGTAAAGGTGTATCTTCTACTGTTATTAAAACTTCTGTCTCATTAAATCTTAATGTAAATTTTTGAATTAACTCTATAGTATTATTATTCTCATCAATTTCACCTTCCGTATCCAATAAACCCTCTATGGTGATTGTTTTTCCATTAACTGCCTTAATATCTTCTGGTGCATTATATATAAATATTGCATATCCTTGATCATCAGTAGATGAACTCATTGATTCAAATGTACCATATTTATCATTTGAATTAGAAAATGCTTTTAGATTAACTGTTTTACCTGATAGTCCAAATCCTTTTTGTATTAATTGTACCTTAAGAATATAACTAGCATTTGACTCCTCCACTTCAAGTGTTGGAGTAGCATTAATAAAGGTATAATCATCTGTTACAGGAATTTTTGCATCTGCTGAAGGAAGTGTTATTTCTGCATTAAGTGTTGCATTCCTTTCATCCTCTATTGTAGAAGATGTAAAATCTGTAATATTACTATCACTATTAAGAGGATCCATTTTGCTATTACTACCGCAACCTGTAATTGTAATAATAGAAAGTATAATAACTAAATTTTTTATATATCTATTCATAATAATATCCTCAATTAATATAGATAATTAAGTCCGAGTATAAAACTACCTATACTATCAACTTCATCCACATCACCAAGAGAGTATCTATATGCAATATCAACATCTACAGTATCAGCAATATCAACAGTAAATCCAGCCTGTCCACCATAAAAAAATCCATCTGACTCTTTCATTGTTGATTCATAATTCATATATCCACCATGAACTCCAAGGTATGGTCTAAACGAAGTTGTATTAAACTGAGATGTTAATAAATAATAATCAAATCCAACAAGTGCTGTTTCATAATTTTGGTCACTATCTGTATTATCATAATAGTTTAATGCTAAGATTGTTCTCCAATCTTGATTCTGAGCCCCTAATCTAAGACCATAAACAGCATCAGTACCCTTTACATTAAGCTCTCCATATATACCACCTGTATTAGCTTGAATAGTTGATGCTCCAACTTCCAATCCTATAAATCTTTCTGCTTTATCTAAATCCCTAGCATTTAGAGATGACAAAAATGTAATTATTATCATTGCTGATGAGACTTTTTTTATCATAATTTACTCCTTTTTTTAACTCTTTTAGTAAGAATAACATATTTTTATATTATTTAAGATTAATTTATAAAATTTTTGATATTAGTTTATATTAAATTAGAATTATAGATTTTAAGGTATAAAAAATTAGTATATAAATATAAGAAGAATTTTGATCTAATAAATTACCATTTGTAAAAGATATTTGATTTTTTAAAAAGTGGTAGCAGAAGGGGAACTCGAATCCCCGACCTCC
Source organism: Campylobacteraceae bacterium (assembly GCA_027100635.1). Lineage (GTDB taxonomy): Bacteria > Campylobacterota > Campylobacteria > Campylobacterales > Sulfurovaceae > FS08-3. The sequence continues at coordinate 11,479 of JAMOOQ010000045.1, forward strand.
GGCTTATGAGACCAGCGCTCTAACCAACTGAGCTATCCTGCCACATTTTTATATAGAACAAAATTATATCTAAGTTTTTAAATAAAGTCAAGTATATTTATAAAGAATTAATTAAAAGATGCTAGAATACAATTTATAAATTATAATTAAAGGTAAAAAAATGGCATTTAAACCATTAGGAAGTCGTGTTTTAATAAAAAGAGAAGAGCAACAAAATACTACAGCATCTGGAATCATTATTCCAGACAGTGCAAAAGAGAAACCATTTCAAGGTAAAGTAATTGCAGTTGGAAGTGATGCAAAAGAGGATGGGATTAATGAAGGTGATATGGTAGTTTTTGGTAAATATAAAATTATGGAAATTACAGTAGACAATGAAGATTTGCTAATATTAAATAGCGAAGATATTTACGGAATAATAGATTAATTTTAGATTGCGTATCAAGTACGCAATGACTATGGTTTGTCATTCTCAGCTTAACTAGGAAGACGATGGTTTGTCATTCTCAGCTTAACTAGGAAGACGATGGTTTGTCATTCTCAGCTTAACTAGGAAGACGATGGTTTGTCATTCTCAGCTTGACTGGGAATCTCAATTATACAAGATATATAAAATAATTACTAAAGGATAATAAACAATGGCAAAAGAGATATTTTTTTCTGATACTGCAAGAAATGGACTATTTGAAGGTGTTACAAAACTAGCTGACGCTGTAAAAGTAACAATGGGTCCTCGTGGACGAAACGTTTTAATTCAAAAAAGTTATGGAGCTCCTCATATCACAAAAGATGGTGTGAGTGTGGCTAGAGAGATTGAACTTGAAAATACATTAGAAAATATGGGTGCTCAATTAGTTAAAGAGGTTGCTTCAAATACTGCTGATGAAGCAGGAGATGGAACAACAACTGCAACAGTTTTAGCTCATGCAATCTTTAAAGAGGGGCTAAGAAATATCACTGCTGGAGCTAATCCAATAGAGGTTAAAAGAGGTATGGATAAGGCAACTGTTCAGATTATTGAAGCTCTTCAAGGGATGAGTAGAGAGGTAAATGATAAAGTTGAAATTGCTCAAGTTGCAACAATATCTGCAAACTCTGATAGTTCAATTGGTGATTTGATTGCTGAAGCTATGGATAAAGTTGGGAAAGATGGTGTAATCACTGTTGAAGAGGCTAAAGGTATTGATGATGCTTTAGAAGTTGTTGAGGGTATGCAGTTTGATAGAGGTTATCTATCTCCATATTTTGTAACAAATTCAGAAAAAATGACTTGTGAGATGGAAAATCCATTAATCTTGATTACAGATGGTAAGATTACATCTCTAAAAGATTTAGTGCCAATTTTAGAGCAGATTCAACAAAGTGGAAGACCACTATTAATTATTGCTGATGATGTTGAGGGTGAAGCTCTTGCAACTTTGGTTCTTAATAGACTAAAAGGTGTCTTAAATATCTCTGCTGTTAAAGCTCCAGGTTTTGGCGATAGAAAAAAAGCTATGCTTAATGATATTGCAATCTTAACTGGTGCAACACTAATTACTGATGAACTTGGTCTTACACTAGATAAAGCAACTGTACAAAATCTTGGTCAATGTGCAAAAATTGTGATTGATAAAGATGATACTGTAATTGTTAATGGAAAAGGAAACCCAGCAAATGTAGAAGCTAGAGTTAATGAGATAAAAACTCAAGTTGGTACAACAACAAGTGAATATGATAAAGAGAAACTTCAAGAGAGACTTGCAAAACTTAGTGGTGGTGTGGCTGTTATTAAAGTTGGTGCTGCAACAGAAACTGAGATGAAAGAGAAAAAAGATAGAGTTGATGATGCTCTTTCTGCTACTCGTGCTGCTGTTGAAGAGGGTATTGTTATTGGTGGTGGTGCTGCATTAATTAAAGCTTCACAAAGTATTACTATTGACTTAAGTGGTGATCAAAAAATTGGTGCTGATATTATTATAAGAGCTGTTTCTGCTCCAATGAAACAGATAGCTTCAAATGCTGGTTTTGATGCTGGTGTTATTGTTAATGAAGTGATGAAATCAGAAAATCCTAATATTGGATTTAACGCTGCAACTGGTGAATATGTTGATATGTTTGAAGCAGGAATTGTAGACCCTGTAAAAGTTGGAAGAGTAGCAATGCAAAATGCTGTTTCTGTAGCATCTTTACTTCTTACGACAGAAGCAACTATAAGCGATGTTAAAGAGATTCCAACGGCTCCTCCTGCTATGCCTGATATGAGTGGTATGGGTGGTGGTGGTATGCCAGGAATGATGTAGATTTGTAGGGGTATCTCCTTGTGTAAAATGCCAATGAATTAAGCTTTTTTTTGGACGAGATGGCTTTACTTTAGCCTCTCCCTAATATACGGAGCTAAAGCACCGTGTCCAAAAGCATAATAATCTTTATTTCATTGGCATTGAACCCCTTGTGGGTACCCCTAGATCCAAAAATTGGAAACAAAGATAAAAATATTTAAGAGTTATATCCTTTTTTATGATGATCATCTTTATATTGCTTTGCATCTACATCATCCGTATTTATATTAAACATTTTTTCAATTGATTCAATACTAAAATTGCTATCTTTATCTTTTGAATGTTGTCTTAGTGATTGAGTTGGAAGATGTAAAAAATGATTAAACATCTGCTCTGCCATTTTACGAATATTTACCTCACAATCTTTATTTACAAATCCTTTTTTAATTGCACGATTTAACTCTTTTTCTATAGAAAATGATACATCTTCTCTCATCTGTTTAATTAAAGGTTCAATAGATAAAGTACGCAACCATTTATAAAAGCCATCTTTATATTCATCTACAATTTCACTAGCTTGAAATGCCTGTTCTTGTCTCAAGGCATGATTATCATCTGCTATATCTTTAAGGTCATCAATTCTATAAATACTAAGATTATCAAACTCAAAATCTTCAATATCTCTAGGAATTGCCATATCAAACCACAATCTATTAAGCGATAAATTATATATCATATTTTTTCCAATAACAGTTGTAGGAGCCGATGTTGCAGAAAAAACCAATCTATATCTATTAACATATCTACTTAGCTTATTAAATTCATCGATTTTTACATTTTCTCCTAATTCATCTGCTAATATTTGAACTTTTCGCATATCACGACCTAAAAGAACTACATCACAACCAGCTCGTAAAAGATGTTTTGCAGCTAATCGTCCCATCTCTCCAACTCCAACAACAACACCTGTCATCCCTGAAAGGTCATTTCCCATCAAATTTGAAGCTTGAGCTACGGCAACCGATGCAATTGATATTGGATTTTGTGAAATATTTGTTTTGTTTCTAACCTCTGCAGCACATTTTATTGCATAACTAATTATTCTATTTAACTTTTTCCCAGCTGTATTATTATCATAAGAAAATTTAAAAGCTTCTTTAACTTGACCTGTAATTTGAGACTCTCCAATAACAAGAGAATCTAATGATGATACAACAGAAAATATATGTTTGATCGCATCTTCATCGTCAAATCTTTGGGCAATAAAAACGAGTTCTTGAAACTCAATACCACTGTTTTTAGCAAGTATTCCTATAATTGCATGGTAGGTTGCAAAGTTATCTCTTGTAGCTACAACAACCTCTATACGATTACAAGTTGATACGATAAATGCTTCATGAACAAAATCAAATCCAACTAGTCTATTTAAAACAACTCTTTTTGCTTGATCATCTTTAAATGCTAACTTTTCTCGTTGAACTAAATTACATTTTTTATGATTAAAACTTACTACTTGATAGTACATTAAAAATCCCTATCTATCATATCTTTTGCTATCTTTAAAAGTGCTTCATTACCCTCTTTTAACATTAACTTAGATGCTTCAACCACTAACTCTTTTGCCTCGTTTTTACAAAATTCAATTATATTATGCTCTTTAAATTTATCTAATAACCAATTTAACTCATCATTATTTAAATCTTTGGCATGAAAAGAGATTAATTCAAATTTATCAGAATCATCTAGCTTTTCATATAAATATATATAAGGAAGAGTTGTTTTACCCTCTTTAAAATCGTGCATTGCTGGTTTACCCAAAGTATCTGCCGAACTTGTAATATCTAAAATATCATCAATCATCTGAAAAGCAATACCAATATTTTTGCCATAAGTTTTATAAATTTCTCTATCTTCATTGGCTAATATTGCACCTGCTTCTGCACTTGCTTCTATCAAAGATGCTGTTTTTTGATATATCATTTTTATATAATTATCTCTATTACTATTAAACTCTTTAGCCATAATAACATCATTTTGTTCCCCAAGGCTAAGTTGTACAACAGCATTTGATATTACTTTTGAGACCTCTACATTGATATTATTTAACTCATAAAAACCTTTTGAATATAAAATATCACCAAGCATTATTGCACTCTTATCACCATATATTGCATTGATTGATGGTTTGTTTCTACGAATAAAAGCATTATCAATCACATCATCATGAAGTAGACTTGCTGCATGAATCATCTCAACAACAGCAGAAGTCTCTATAGCAAACTTAGCACTATTTGACACTAACAATATCAATTTCGCTCTAAGTCTCTTACCATGAGGAATTTGTTTATATAGATTGCTACTATTTTCATCATTTAGTTCAGCTATAAACTGCTCTATCTTTCTCTCTACGGCATTTAACAAATTTAACCCCTATTCACATTGAGTAACAATATTACCAACAAGTTCAATAAATAGCGAATCTACTCTAGCATTTATATCTTCATCGATTACAGTTGCTCTTATAATCTGGTCTTGTTCATCTTCAAGCCCTCTCTCTTCAAGCATCTTTTCAGCCACGGCAAATCTTCTAAACATCTTCTCTATTTCCATCTCTACTATATTTTCATTAGCAGTCTTAGCTATACTAAAGTAGGTAGATTTAGGTGTTCCTACAAAAGCATCATCATCGTCAAATATATTCATTATTTCATCCTAATTTTATTTTTGAAAAAATTATATCAGAAAAAAAGAAATAATACTTTAATAGAAAAAAATTTAATGTTATTAAGTATGTATAAAAAACTTAATAGTGGTGCATTATTGCTCACCATAAAGAGAATATCTTAAGCAATTTTTAATAATTCAATATCTTTTAATCGCAAAAAAAGTATAATTTTATTACATTTACTTCAAAGTTAAAACAGATAACAGACTTTCAAACTTATATTAAGGTGATATATATGCAGACAAACACACTTTTAAACTCTTTTTTATTTATAGCTAAATATTATGGTAACGATATAAGTAAACATTCAATTTTATCCCAACTTCCAAATTTTGAAAATGATATACCTTATGAATATATTGGCAGAGTATCTCAACAACTAAATTTTGACTCTAAGATTATCCATTATAAAGATATTGAGATTGCGAAAGAGTTTTTACCCGTTATTGCAAAACTTAAAGATGATAGATATTGTGTTATTATAGATTACAAAGATGAAGATATAATTATCCAAAGTCCAATTTTTGAAAATAGTACAGAGAGACTCTCAAAAGATAGATTTAAAGAGATGTATGATCAAGAGATTGTTTTAATCAAACCAAATTTTGATTTTAATAAATCTAAAAAGAGTTTGAGTGATTTAAAGCCAATGGAGTGGTTTCATAAAGCTATATCTGTAAATAAGAATTTATATTTTCAATTAATTTTAACAACTATAATGATAAATCTTATGGTACTTGCACTTCCTATGTATACACTTAATATATATGATAGAGTTATTCCAAATAATGCTATAGAGACTCTTTGGGTTTTATCAATTACTGTAGTTATTGCTCTTTCTTTAGATTTTATTTTAAAGTTTTTAAGAATATATTTTTTGAGTGATGCAGGAAAAAAGACTGATATCTTGGTTTCTATTAATATTTTTGAGCATCTTATGAATCTAAAACTTGAGCAAAAACCAGCATCAACAGGGATATTTGTTAACACTATACAATCATTTGAAAAAGTTAGAGAGTTTTTGACAAGTGCTACGCTCGTTACAATAATTGATATGCCGTTTGCTCTTTTATTTATGTTTATAATATTTATGGTAGGAGGAGTTCTTGCTTATATACCACTTTTAACAGCAATTATTATTATTTTTGTTGCACTAATTACTCAACAAAGATTGAAGCCTATTATAGAAGAATCTTTTGTTCAATCTAAAATTAAGCATGGTCATTTAGTGGAATCTGTATATGGACTAGAGACGATAAAAGCAACTGGCGGAGCAAATAGAATGTCTTCAAGATGGGAGACTAGTATTAAGAATACAACTTATAGCAACCATAAAATTAATATAGAGTCAAAAGTATCGAGCTCTTTGATATCAACAATTGTACAGATGAGTTCGGTTATGATAGTTATGGTTGGCTCATATATGGCAGTGGTGGATAAGAGTATTACAATGGGGGTAATTATTGCAACAATGATTTTAAATGGTAGAGCTATGTCTCCTATTGCACAGTTTGTAGCTATTTTATCTCAATTTAATACTACTATAACATCATATAAAGCATTAGATGATTTTATGAAATTAGATGATGAGAGATATACAAAAGAGAACTATATAAAACTTGATTATATAGATGGAGATATTAGATTTGATAATCTATCATTTAAATATCCTGGGTCACAGTTTGAAAATTTGATTGATATTAATTTAGATATTAAAGCAGGAGAAAAGATAGCAATATTGGGTAAAGTTGGCTCGGGAAAATCTACACTTGTTAAGCTGATCGCCAATTTATATCATCCAACACAAGGTTCATTAATGATAGATAATATGGAAATTAGAAATATTAATCCTCATGATATTCAGTCTTTTGTCTCTTTAATACCCCAAGATATAATTTTATTTTCAGGAACTTTAAAAGATAATATATCTGTGGGTTATAATAATATAGATAATAAAAAGTTATTAGAGATAGCCTCTTTAGTTGGACTTGAGAATATTATAAAAAAACATAAAATGGGTCTTGATATGCCTATTGGAGAGAGAGGCGATGGACTATCTGGTGGAGAGAAGAAGTGTGTAACAATAGCAAGAGCCTTAGCGAGTAATAGTAAGATATTATTAGCAGATGAGCCAACAGACTCTATAGATGCACAGACAGAAAAAGCAATTATAAATAATCTAAAAGATATTATAAAAGATAAGACTTTTATTGTTGTTACTCATAAACCATCTATATTAAAATTGGTAGATAGAATTATTATTATGAGTAATGGTAAGATTATTAAAGATGGTCCAAGAGATGAGGTATTAAAATCTCTTCAAACTAAAAAAGTCTAAAGGGTTACAGTGAAAAAAGATGATTTAAAATATACAGATGACCTTCTCTTTACTGTAAAATATGAAAAAAATTATATTCATAATATATTATTATATACAATAGTTGGAATTATTATTCTTTTTTTTATATTGATTAATGCTGCCTATATAGATGAAAGAATTAGAGCAAATGGAAAGGTTGTACCAAAAACAAGAGTTATCAATATTCAAGCACTTGATGGTGGTATTATTGATAAGGTTTATGTTTATGAGGGTCAATTTATCAAAAAAGGTGAAAAGCTTATTAAATTAAATCAGATTAGAAATCAATCAATTAACGAAGAGAGTATAGTAAAGTTAGACTCTAACAATGCAAGAAAAATAAGACTTATTGCTCAAAGTAAATATATTTTAGATCAAAATATAACTTTGACCTTTGATGATAAACTTAATAAACACACTCTTTTACAAATCAATATATTTAATAAAAAAGTTTTAGAATTAAAAGCACAGATAGATTCAATTTCACATCAAAAATTACAAAAACTTTCGAGTATTAGAGATTTAGAGATAAAGATAATTCAGCTAATAAAATCACAGAAGTTATTAGATAAAGAGCTAAAGATAAAAGAAGATTTACATAAAAGTGGAGCTGTATCTCTTGATATAATATATAAATTGCAACGAGATAAAAATAATCTTGTGTCAAATATTAAATCATATAAAGAGAATATTATAGAGGCAAAAAGTTATATTGATCAAATGGATACCCAAATAAAAGAGGCTGTAATAACATTTCGACTTGATGCCTTGAGTGAATTGCAAGATATAGCAGTTAATATAGAACAACTTGAGGCAAAAATTTTAGGTGGAGAGGATAGATTAGATAGAACCCTTCTTAAGGCTCCATCCAATGGTATTATTGGAAGTATATTCTTTGCTCATAAAGATGAGGTGATAAAACCTGCAGAAATAATAATGGATATGATTCCCACAGATGATAGGCTATTTATTGAAACAAAGGTTGATCCCAAAGATATAGCTTTTATTGCAAAAGATCAAAAAGCAAATATTAATATTACTGCGTATGATTTTTCTATTTATGGTGGATTATCAGGTAAAATAGTTGAGATAGGTGCAGATACATCATTTGATAATGTAACTAATAAATATTTTTATACGGTAAAAATTATTACAGATAAAAACTATCTTTTAAAAGATGGTAAAAAGTTATCTATTATGCCAGGGATGATTGCTGAGGTAAATATTGTAACTGGTAAGAAAAGTATTTTTGATTTTATATTTAAACCTATTATTAAAACATATAAAAATGCTCTTCATGAGAGATAAGGAGATTTAATTGCTAAAAATATTTATATCATTTATTTTTATTTTAACAAATACATTAGATGCCACAACAATTTATGATAGCGTAAGCGATGCCGTAAAAAACAGTCATAAATTAAAAACTCAAGAGATTGAGATAAAAATCAAGCAAGAGTATATAAAAAAAGCAAAAGCTAACAATATGCCAATAGTTGATGTGAATGCATATCATAAAATAGAAAAAACAGAATTTGAAAAATTAGAAACAACTACGGCTAATAGCACAAATTATGCAATAACTCTAAAGCAAAATATATATAATGGGTTTTATGATAAAAATTCAATAGAGGCAGCAAAAAAAGATTTAGAGATAGAGATTATAGAGTTACAAAAGGTTAAACAAGAGGTGATTTATGGTGCAATTATAGCCCATATACAACTTTTAAATAGCAAAAATATTTTGTTAATTACACAAGATACAATCAAACAATATAAATCTCTACTTCGTATAGCAGATAAAAAATCACTCTATGGAGATAAAATTGATCAACTAGAGGTTAGCCTAAGAATTGAAGAAACCAAAATGAGAGAGTTAAATCTATTAAAAGATTATAATTTAAAGATTGGAGATTATCAAAAAGCTGTAGGAGAGAGAGCAAAAGATTTAAATTATAATATAAAATTTAAAAATTATCTTGTAAAAGAGTTATCTCAGTTAGATTTTAATAAAATTAATTCAGATATACTACAAAAAGCACTAGAGATTCAAAAGAGTTATTATCTAATAGAACAATCAAATTCAAAATTCTTACCAACAGTTAATTTAGAATTAACGGCATATAAAGCAGAACCTTTGGTACAAACAGAAGTGATAACTGATAATCAATATAGTGCACAAGTGGTTGTGAGTTATAATTTATATAATGGTGGACGAGATACAATAGATAAAGAGATTAACAAACTTAAAAAATTAAAACTTATAACACAGCAATATGATTTAGCAGATGATATATCAAATAGTTATTTAGAAAACTATACAAAATTTAAATATAGCGAAAAGTCTAAACATACAATTAATAGATATATAAAAAAAAGCAAAAAAAAATATTATACATATCAAAAAATATTTAAAATGAGTTCTCAAAAAACTATATTAGATATGATAACGGCAATATCAACACTAGCTAATGCAAAAGAGAATAAGTTTCAAAATATAAGTGATAAAATAATAAGCTATGCAACTATTTTACTACTCCAATCAAAGTTATCAAAAAGGATACTAAAATAACTAAACCTAGAATATCAGTAGTTATCCCTTTTTATAATACCCCTGACATATATTTTTTAGAATGTATTAGGTCAGTTAAAAGATTAAATCCTTATGAAATAATTTTGGTAGATGATTGTTCTACAGATAAAAAGATTGTGAATATTGCAAAAAAATCAGGATTTATATATCTTAAAACACCTTATAACTCTGGCACAGATTCTTTACCTTTTAATATGGGAGTGATTAAAGCTAAGGGAGATTATATATGTAGAGTAGATTCTGATGATTTGCTTTTGTCTCTTCCTGATTCTATCCCTTATGATATATATTTTGGTAATATTGACCGTGTGAAAGCACCTATTAATGTGACTATAGAAGATTTAATATTAGCCCCACGAGCAATTATGAGTTCTAGCACAATAAAAAAAGAGTTATGGCTTAAATATCCATATTTTGAGGGAAATAAGATTTATACAGATGTACTTTGTGCATTAAGAATGTTATATAATAATCACTCTTTTAGCGTAAGTCCAAAAATAAACTATATCTATCGTAAACGAGAATCCTCAATTCAATCATCAAAATCAAATTTTACTCATAGATTAACACATATACAAACTGTATCACAGTTTTGTATAGATGAAAATATCCCCCCTAAAAAATCAATCAAATACATACAACTCGCTGTTATGAATTTAAAATATGGAAGTAAAAGTAGACGCTTTTTAAAAAAATAACTTAAATATTATACACATTTCAATTAATCATAAAAGATAAATGAGTATAATATTAAGAATAAGTTCTTTATTAAAAGAACTTTATTATTTTAATAATGTTAATTTCTGAGTGTTTAAGTATGTTGTTTTTGAACAACTGGTATATAGAGATAGATTAAAAAAGGATAGATTATGGCAAATAATCAAAATGGAAACCTTCTACTTTCAGAAGAAGCAGATGAGTTAAAAGTAAATAATTCTTATTATTTTGGTACACAACATGCAGGTGAGGTACTAGAAGTTACAATGTATATTGATAGTGTAGATGAGCAATCTTCTATAATTGTAAATGAAACAAAAGTTAATATTGATAGTGGTTCAACTAAAGTTGAATTTGATGCAACCATCAATGAATATGGTTATATTGAGATAACAAATATGGATGGATTATCTATTGGTAGTCTTGAAATATATCAAGGTGATAGTAGTATCGAATCATTAAATTCTGATGAAGATAGTTATGGTGAGGATGAGGAAGATTATTACGGTGATAATGAAGAAGATAGTTATGGTGGAGATGAAAGTTATTATGGTAGTGATGAGGATTATTATGGTGATGATGAAGAGGATACTTATGGTGGTGATGAAGACTACTATGGTGATGAAGATGAAGATTATTATGGTGATGATGAGGATGAGACCTCAGATAGTGATGAGCCTATAGTTCTGCTAGAGGAGTCTTTTGAAAATTTACAATCAGATAGAGGTTGGCATGTTGAAACTGGAGAAGATAATTTAGTTGTTGGTGACCATGGTGTAGTTTGGGAGACTAATGGGATAGAGGTACAGAGTGGAATTGTATCAGAATCTTCAGATGGAGATGTTCACGCAGAACTTGATGCACATGGAGATAACTCTAATGTTACAATGACAACAACAGTTGCACTTACTGACTCTCCAAACTATACAATGAGTTTTGATATTAAACCTAGAGATGGTGGAGATGATAGAGGTAATAAAGATACATCTGATATGAAAGTATCTCTAGGAGGTAAAACTGTATATATTGAATCTGATGAAGATGGTAATCTTAGTATATCTTCAAATGATGCAACTGTAGGATTTAGTACATCTGAAGAGGATAATGGTTGGACAAAAGTAACTGTTGAGTTTACAGATATGCAAGAGGATACAGCAGAGCTTGAGATAAATGGAACAGGTGCAGAAGATACTTATGGTATGCTTTTAGATAATATTAGATTGGTTGAATCTAGTGATGTTGTAGAGGATGTTGAGGTTATTGATACACCATCATCTGAAAATGAAGCTGTTGCATTAGAGTGTGTTGAAGGTACAACAAATTTAACATTTGTTGTTGATGTCTCAAGCTCTATGAGTGACGAAGATTTAGTATTAACAGAAAATTCTATTCAATCATTGATTGCTCAATATAATGGTGCAGGTGATGTTAATGTAAATATTATTCAAACTTGGGGTAATGCAGATCATGGAGCAGAAGTTAATCAAGGATTAGATGTATCAGGTTGGGGTGATGAGAATATAAATGTAAATCTTATTACAGACGCTTCTGGTACAGATTTTGATCAAGGCTTAAGAGCTACAGTTGAAAGCTACCAAAATACAGGTGATAATGATGTTATTTATGTATTTGCAGATGGTAATACTTATAATTCTGCTGATAAAACATTTGAAAGTGATTTAGAAGAATATATGCCAACTTGGGATAACTTTATTCAAACAAATGATATAGAAGTTCATACAATAGGTGTAAATATATCAGGTGGATTAAGTGATTTAGAAGCTATTGGAAGTTCTGCTAATAATCCAATAGATACAATTTATGTAGATGATATTACAGACCTTGAAGGGGTTGTAAGTAATATTATAAATACAGTAACAGTAACTGGAACACTAGCAGATAATATAGACTTTGATGGAGACGGTGAACTAAATACAGATACAGATTTCAGTGCTAAAGGTTCAATTGTAAGTATAGAGGTAGACGGTGTTATTCATACTTCAACTGAAGGTAATCTAACAGAGTTATCAACAAATGAGGGTGGAAAATTAACATTTGATTTTGAAACTGGTAATTATTCATATACTATTGATGGAGCAGATTCATCAGATGGTGTTGTGGCAGAGAGCTTTACAGTGACTGCACAAGATGATGATGGTGATACAACAACTCTAAATATGACGATTGATGGTCAAAAATGTGAAGTTGAAGCAGTTGTACCTGACGAGGAAGAACCTGAAGTTGATGAAGTTGTGCCTGAGGATGATACAGTAGTTGAAACTCCAGAAGAAGACGCTGAAGTTGAAGAGGTTGAAATTGTTGATACACCAACATCAGTTGATCAATCAGATGCTTTAGAGTGTGTAGAAGGTACAACAAACTTAACATTTATCGTAGATGTTTCAAGTTCTATGAGTGATGATGATTTAGTATTAACAGAAAATTCTATTCAATCATTGATTGCTCAATATAATGGTGCAGGTGATGTTAATGTAAATATTATTCAAACTTGGGGTAATGCAGATCATGGAGCAGAAGTTAATCAAGGATTAGATGTATCAGGTTGGGGTGATGAGAATATAAATGTAAATCTTATTACAGACGCTTCTGGTACAGATTTTGATCAAGGCTTAAGAGCTACAGTTGAAAGCTACCAAAATACAGGTGATAATGATGTTATTTATGTATTTGCAGATGGTAATACTTATAATTCTGCTGATAAAACATTTGAAAGTGATTTAGAAGAATATATGCCAACTTGGGATAACTTTATTCAAACAAATGATATAGAAGTTCATACAATAGGTGTAAATATATCAGGTGGATTAAGTGATTTAGAAGCTATTGGAAGTTCTGCTAATAATCCAATAGATACAATTTATGTAGATGATATTACAGACCTTGAAGGGGTTGTAAGTAATATTATAAATACAGTAACAGTAACTGGAACACTAGCAGATAATATAGACTTTGATGGAGACGGTGAACTAAATACAGATACAGATTTCAGTGCTAAAGGTTCAATTGTAAGTATAGAGGTAGACGGTGTTATTCATACTTCAACTGAAGGTAATCTAACAGAGTTATCAACAAATGAGGGTGGAAAATTAACATTTGATTTTGAAACTGGTAATTATTCATATACTATTGATGGAGCAGATTCATCAGATGGTGTTGTGGCAGAGAGCTTTACAGTGACTGCACAAGATGATGATGGTGATACAACAACTCTAAATATGACGATTGATGGTCAAAAATGTGAAGTTGAAGCAGTTGTACCTGACGAGGAAGAACCTGAAGTTGATGAAGTTGTGCCTGAGGATGATACAGTAGTTGAAACTCCAGAAGAAGACGCTGAAGTTGAAGAGAATACCGAACCAACAAATGAAGATGAAATTGTACCTGAGAATGATACAGTAGATAATAATCAAGAATCAACTCCTCTTGGTGGTGTAATTACTGAAAATGGTGATGATACTGTAAATATTGGTGGTGACCAAAATGGGACAGTAAATACTGGAAATGGTAGTGATACTGTAAATGTTGATGGAAGCCAAAATGGTATTATTAATACTGGAAATGGTGATGATGTAATTAATGTTTCAAATAATGTTAATGATGCAGAAGAATCGTCAAATACCGATGATAGTAATTTTGATATTAATACAGGTTCTACTGATGATATTATAAATATTGGTAACAATCAAAATGCAAAAGTAGTAACCAACAGAGGTGATGATGAAGTAAATATTGGTAATGATAGCAACGCTAATGTAATTACTGGAAATGGTGATGACACTGTAAATATTACAAATAATCAAAATGGTGGAGCATCAACTTTAGATGGAGAAAATCCAGCTATTAATAGTGGTAATGGTAATGACACTATTAATATCTCAGGTGACAATAATTCTTATATAAATAGTAGTAACGGTACCGATACTGTAAATGTTTCAAAGACTAATAATGCAACTATAGAGACTGGCAATGGTGAAGATATTGTTAATATTGCAAACAATAATGATGGTAATGTAAATAGTGGTAACCATAATGATACAGTTAATGTTGGAAATAATAATAACAGTAATATTGATAGTGGTAACGGTTCTGATACTGTAAATATTTTAAATACTAATAATGGAAATATTGAGACTGGTAATGGTGAAGATACTGTAAATATTACAGTTGATAATAATGGTAATATAAATAGTGGTAACCATAATGATATGCTTAATGTTGGTCATGATAATAATAGTAATATTGATAGTGGTAACGGTTCTGATACTGTAAATATTTCAAATACTAATAATGGAAATATTGAGACTGGCAATGGTGAAGATACTGTTAATATTGCAAACAATAATGATGGTAATGTAAATAGTGGTAACCATAATGATACAGTTAATGTTGGAAATAATAATAACAGTAATATTGATAGTGGTAACGGTTCTGATACTGTAAATATTTTAAATACTAATAATGGAAATATTGAGACTGGTAATGGTGAAGATACTGTAAATATTACAGTTGATAATAATGGTAATATAAATAGTGGTAACCATAATGATATGCTTAATGTTGGTCATGATAATAATAGTAATATTGATAGTGGTAACGGTTCTGATACTGTAAATATTTCAAATACTAATAATGGAAATATTGAGACTGGCAATGGTGAAGATACTGTTAATATTGCAAACAATAATGATGGTAATGTAAATAGTGGTAACCATAATGATACAGTTAATGTTGGAAATAATAATAACAGTAATATTGATAGTGGTAACGGTTCTGATACTGTAAATATTTTAAATACTAATAATGGAAATATTGAGACTGGCAATGGTGAAGATACTGTTAATATTACAGTTGATAATAATGGTAATATAAATAGTGGTAACCATAATGATATGGTTAATGTTGGTCATGATAATAACAGTAATATTGATAGTGGTAACGGTTCTGATACTGTAAATATTTTAAATACTAATAATGGAAATATTGAGACTGGCAATGGTGAAGATACTGTTAATATTGCAAACAATAATGATGGTAATATAAATAGTGGTAACCATAATGATACAGTTAATGTTGGAAATAATAATAACAGTAATATTGATAGTGGTAACGGTTCTGATACTGTAAATATTTTAAATACTAATAATGGAAATATTGAGACTGGTAATGGTGAAGATACTGTAAATATTACAGTTGATAATAATGGTAATATAAATAGTGGTAACCATAATGATATGGTTAATGTTGGTCATGATAATAATGGTGAAATTGACAGTGGTCGAGGTTCTGACACTATAAATATTGCAAATGATAACAATAGTATTATTGACTCTGGTACAGGAAATGATACTATAAATATTGGTAGTGGAGAGGAAGAATCTGTTAAAGGTAATATTACATTTGTATCTGAAAGTGCAGGATATAAAAATGCTGTAGGTATTTATGAAGTTGATGCAGATGGAAATCCAATATCAGGACAACTAATTATAGATGACCAAAATCAACTAGAAGCAGGTGAATTAGTAGCTACTCTTGATGGTGCTGATTATAACTTCTTTATAATTGCAAATGGTGCAGATAATATAGATTTTAGTTCTGAAATTACATTTGATAATAGTTCTGAAATACCAACTATGTTAATAGACGGAGAGAGTGCAGGACAAAATGTATACTATCAAGATTCTGCTTTAAACTGGGATGCAAAAGATCACTTTATTATTGAGAGTGATGGAGATGGTGGAACAAATGTATTTATAGAAGATTTACCAAATCTAGGAGATCAAGATTTTGGTGATGTGGTTTTAAATATTGATTTTGAAGTTACAAATATGACAATAGCAGGTGATAATAACGGTGATATAACTACAGGTTCTGGAGATGACACTGTTAATATTGCAGTTGATAATAATGGTTCTATAGATACTGGAACAGGTCATGATACTATAAACATTGGTAATGATAATAATAGTGCTAATATTGATTCAGGAAAAGGTAATGATACTATTAATGTAGGAAATAATGTAACTGAATCTACAATTAATACTGGTGAAGGTCATGATAATCTAAATGTTGGTAATACCATATCAAACTCTAATATAAATACAGAATCTGGAAATGATACTTTAAATATTGGAGAAGATATAAGAGATTCTTCAGTTAATATGGGCAGAGGTCATGATACAATAAATATTGATGATGATCTTACAAATGCTTCTGTTGATATGGGTGATGGTAATGATGAGATAAATGTTAATGATGATGTAGATAGTAGTGAAATTAATATGGGTAATGGACATGATACTCTAAATATTAGTGAAACTGAATCTAATTCAGAAGGTGATGTTAGTGATGGCAGAAATTTAAGAGATTCTACACTTAATATGGGTGATGGTAATGATAACATTAATGTTGATGATGCAATATCTAACTCTACTATTAATATGGATAACGGTCATGATAACCTAAATACTGGCGATGATATATCTAATTCACAAGTTAATATGGGTTCAGGAAATGATACTGTAAATATTGGTGATGACTTAAATAGTAGTGAAGTTAATATGGGAACTGGTAATGATAAACTTAATATTGCAGAAGAGATGACAGAATCAACTGTTAATATGAGTCAAGGTAATGATGAAGTAAGTATTGGTCAAACTCTAACAGATTCTACACTTAATATGGGTAAAGGTCATGATAATGTAAATGTTATAGATGATGCAACTGATTCTACACTTAATATGGGTTCAGGAAATGATAGCATTAATGTTGGAGATGCAATATCTAACTCTCAAATTAATATGGATAACGGTCATGATAACCTAAATACTGGCGATGATATATCTAATTCACAAGTTAATATGGGTTCAGGAAATGATACTGTAAATATTGGTGATGACTTAAATAGTAGTGAAGTTAATA